>DATJAV010000195.1:0-14661 GCA_035515835.1 Allostellaceae bacterium | reverse complement strand
ACGCCGCGATTCTATAAGCTCCGAGTCAGCGAGGGAATCCCCAAAGCAAGAAAATCGCAGATCCCGATTCGTTTATTTATCAACGGACCCTTAGATCGAGCGACCGACTTTTTCCCAGAAAGGCGCGCGCAGCTGGCGCTTGAAGATCTTCCCGGAGTCCTCGCGCGGCAACGTGTCGCGGATCTCGATGTGGCGCGGCAGCTTAAAGCCGCTGAAGAAACTGCGGAGGTACTCGTGCACCGCGGCAGCGTCGATCCCGGCGCCGGGCTCGGGTTCGACCACGGCCATCAGCGCTTCGCCATACTCGATGTCGGGAATACCGAAGACCGCACAATCGCGTATGCCAGCCATGCCCACCAGCACGGCCTCGATCTCCGCGGGATAGACGTTGCTGCCGCCGATGATCGCCATGTCGCGCTTGCGGTCGCAGATATAGAGATATCCGTCGGCGTCGAGATAGCCGACATCGCCCAGCGTCACGAGCCCGTCGCGCTCGACCTCGCGCCGTCTCGCCTCCTGGCCGTGATAGGTGAAGTCGGGCAGATAGGAGAGGCGCATATAAACTTCGCCCGCAACCCCGGTCGAGCAAGGACGCCCGTGGTCGTCGAGTATGACGAGGCGCGCCTTGTCGACGACGCGGCCCACCGTGCCGGGATGCGACAGCCATTCCTCGCTGGTGCAAAAGGTGATCACGCCCGTCTCGGTGCCGCCGTAGAACTCGTTGATGATAAGCCCCCACCAATCAATCATCGCGCGCTTCACGTCGACCGGACAGGGCGCGGAGGCGTGGATGACGAAGCGCAGCGACGACAAATCGTAGCGGCGCCGCACCGCGTCCGGCAGCTTCAGGAGGCGAACGAACATGGTCGGCACCATCATCACCGCGGTGATGCGGTGATGCTCGATGAGGCGCAGCAGCTCCTCAGGATCGAAGCGCGGCATCAGCACCAGGCGCTCGGCGACGCGGGCCGCGGCCAAGCCATAACTATTGGGCGCGCTGTGGTAGATGGGCCCCGGCAGCAGCACGCGACCACCGGGCTCGATGCCGTAGATGCTCCGCCGCATCGCGTCGATATCCGCGAGCTGTTCGGCGCTCGGTCGCTGGCGGCGGACGCCCTTGGGTTGGCCGGTCGTGCCCGAGGTATAGATGATCGTCCGCGTCGCCACGGGGGCGACGCCCTGCCAAGGCGATTGCTGCATGAGCCAGTCGCGCCACAGGGTCGCGCCCGGACGCGCGCGGCAGCTCGCCGTGTTCAGCCGATAGGCGCGGCGGAGCGGAGGCGGCGGCTCGACCGCGAGCACCTTGACACCCGGTGGAATCGCCGTCTCGACGAGGTGCAGAAGATCGGCATGGGCGACCAGCACGCGGGCGCCGCAATCCTTTAGCAGATAGGCCACCTCATGCGCCGAGGCGTGCCAGTTGAAGGGCACGGCGTAGGCGCCGAGATGCGCGGTGCCGAGGCTCGCCTCGAAGAAGGGAAAATCATTCCGCAGTAGCAGCGCCACGGCATCGTCGGCGCCGATGCCGAGCGCGGCAAAGCCGCTCGCCGCACGGCCGGCGCCGGCAAGGAGCGCGTCGCGTGTGAGCATCTCCTCGCCGAGGCGGAGCAAGGGCGCTACAGGCGGCACGCTCACGCGAAGAATTCCGCGAGCGCCGCTGCGCACTCCTCGGGCGCTTCCTCGGCGAGGAAGTGGCCGCTGTCGAGCGCGACCTCGCGCACGTCATCCGCCCAGCGCCGCCACGCGGCGATGGGCGACGCGGTCTTGGTGGAGAGATAACGCCGGCCCCATAGCAGCAGCACGGGACAGGCGATCTTCCGCCCGTGCCGGCGGTCCTCGCCATCCTCGGCGCGATCGACGCTGGCGCCAGCGCGGTAATCGGCGCAGGTGGCGGCAATCACCGCCGGATCGTCGAACTGGCGAAGATAGGCTTCGACCGCTTGGGGGTGGAGCGCATCGGAACGCCCGACCCAGCGATCGAGCAGATGGCGAATATAGAAGTGGGGATCGGCGCCGATGAGGTGCTCCGGCACCGGCGCGGGCACGGCGAGGAATTGCCAGTGATATCCCGCGAGCGCCTTGTCCGCATCCATCTGCTCCCAGACGTCGAGCGTCGGGATGATGTCGAGCGCGGCGAAGCGCTGGACCCGCTCCGGCGCATCGAGAGAGAGGCGAAATCCCACGCGCGCGCCGCGGTCATGGCCGGCGAGGAGGAACCGCTCATGCCCGAGCGTCGTCATCAGCTCGGCCATGTCGCGGGCCATGGCGCGCTTGGCATAGTTGTGGTGCTGCGGATCGGGCCGGGGGCCACGGCTCGCGCCATAGCCGCGGAGATCGGGCATGATCAGCGTGAATTTCCGCATGAGGCGCGGCGCCACGCGATGCCAGGCAACATGCGTCTGGGGATAGCCGTGCAGCAGCAGCAGCGGCGGGCCCTCGCCGCCGAGACGAAGAAAAAGCTCCGCCTCGCTGAGCGCGACCCGGCGCGCGACGAAGCCCTCGAACACCTAGGCGCCGTGCTTGCCGACGATGGCGATCGAGCACACATTCTGGTGCGGAAAGCCGCCCAGATTGTGGACGAGGCCGCGCACCGGCTCCTGCTGGCGCTGGCGCGCGCCGGCGCGGCCCAGCATCTGCAGATAGATCTCGTAGATCATGCGCAGGCCCGAGGCGCCGATGGGATGGCCGAAGCATTTGAGGCCGCCATCGATCTGGCACGGCATCTTGCCGTCGGCGTCGTAGAAGCCGTCGAGCACGTCCTTGACCGCGCCGCCCTCGGGCGAGATGTAGAGATCCTCCATCGTCACCAGCTCGGTGATGGAGAAGCAGTCATGCGCCTCGACCAGCGAGAGCTGCTCGCGCGGCTTCTCGATGCCGGCCTCCTGGTAGGCGCGCTTCGCCGCAGCGCGTGCCGTGGCGAAATAGCTGCCGTCCCAGAAATTGTGCTGCGCTTCCTGGCCGTTGGAAACGGCGAGCTGCAGCGCCTTCACCGAGATCAGGTCCTTCTTGCCGAGACTCCGCGCGATCTCCGGCGTCGTGACGATGGCGCAGGCCGAGCCGTCGCTCACGCCGCAGCAATCGAAGAGACCGAGCGGCTCCGCCACCATCGGCGCCTTCAGCACCGCTTCCTCGGTGATCTTGTTCTGGAGATGCGCCTTGGGATTGCGGGCGCCGTTATCGTGGCTCTTGACCGAGATATGCGCCATCGCCTTCTTGAGGTCGTCGCGCGAGACGCCGTGCTTGGCACGGTAGGCTGCGGCGAGCTGGGCGAAGCTGCCGGGCGCCGAGACATTGGCCCAGAACATCGAGTTGAGTGCCCCGCGGCCGCGTTGCGGCAAACCGCCATAGCCGGTGTCCTTGAGCTTCTCGACGCCGAGCGCCAGCGCGATGTCGCAGGCGCCCGACGCCACCGCATAGGTGGCGCCACGGAACGCCTCGGAGCCCGAGGCGCAGTAATTCTCGACGCGCGTGACGGGGATGTAAGGGAGCCGGAGCGCCATCGCCAGCGGCACGCCCGACTTGCCGACATGCTGCTCTTCGATCGCGGTCGAGAACCAGGCGGCGTCGATCTGGCTCGTCTCGATGCCGGCGTCTTTAAGCGCTTCCTCATAGGCCTCGACGATGAGATCGTCGGCCTCGCGGTCCCAGCGCTCGCCGAATTTGGAACAGCCCATGCCGAGGATCGCGACCTTGTCCCGGATGCCTTTTGCCATTGTCAGCTCTCCTTGGCGGCGCCGATGGGCGCCGCCTTCCAGAAATACTTGGTGAAGCCGCGCACCGGATCCACCTCCTTGATGCGGAAGACCATGCGCATGGGCATGCCGACCTCGACCCGGCCCGGATCGACCTCGGTGAAGTCCACCATCATCCGCCCCCCCTCGGCGAACTGGACCATGCCGTAATGCGCCGGCGGGTCCGGACAATAGGTTAGATTGTCGGCGGTAAAGGACATGACGCGCCCGGTGAATTCCGAGAAAGGCTGATCCACCTGGCTGTGCATGGCGCGGCAGTTGGGATTGACGCAGATGTTGGATTTGGGGAACTGCACCGTGCCGCAGCGCTCGCATTTGCCGCCGACCAGCGCCAGCAGCATGTCCTTCTTGCGATAGAGCGTCGAGAGCTGGGTCTGCTTGTCGACCTCGGCACGCAAGCCCCGTTCCATCTTGACGAGATCGTTGAAGGCCAGATAGCGGGCGTAGTTCGTCTCTTCCTTGCGCCGGCTGAGCGAGCCGAGGACGCCCTGGCGCGTCTTCTGCATCGCCGGCAGCGTCGCCGTCGCCTCGAAGATGAGCGCGTCGCAGCCCTGGCCGAAGCTCGCCACCAGGATGCGCTCGCCGGGCTTCGCCTCCTGCAGCGCATGCACCAGCATCACCAAGGGATGCGCCGTCCCGGTATCGCCGCACTGCCCGTCGAGATTGGGGCGCAGGCTGGTCTCGGCAAAGCCCACCGCCCTGGCGAGCGACTGCGCCACGCGCGGCAAAGTGCAGGGGAGACAGAAATGCGTGATGTCGCCGGGCGTCAACTTCGCCTCGGCGAGCACGCCTTTCAGCACCGGCGGCACGATCTTGAGATAGCCCTCGTCGCGGATCCAGCGCTCTTCCCAATTATAGTCGAACTCGCGCCCCTTGCCTTTGAAGTGGTCGACGAAATCGACCGAGCTCGAGCGGCTGGCGATGAATTTCGCGACGCCGTCATCGCGATCGAGCACGAAGGCTGCGGCGCCGTCGCCATAGAGAAGCTCGTGCGGGCTGGCTGCCGCGGCGCGCCGCTTCTCGGCGGCGATGTAGAGCACCGGGCCGCCGCGCGCCGCCACCGCGTCGAGCGCGGCGATGAGGCCGCTGGTACCGGCGCGCTGCGAGGCGCCGACGTCCATCGTGCTCAGATCCTCGCCGAGACGCAGCGCCTCGGCGACGATGCCGGCATTCTGACGATCCTCGAAGGGCGCCGAGGTGGTGGCGAGATAGAGTGCGCGGAAACCGTCACGCCGACGGTCGGCGAGCGCGTCGCGCGCCGCATCGACCGCCATCGTGAGGCTGTCCTCATCCCAGGAGCAGATGGCGCGCTCCGCTCTGGCGTAAGCGCGCAGACTGGCGTTGAACCAACCATTGGCCTCGACGACGGCCTTGCGGCTCAAACGCAGGCGCGGAATGTAGCCGCCGAAGGATGCAATACCGACCATGCCTCTCCTCTCGCTTGTGGCGCCTTACGCCTCGATCTCCGCCGAGCCGTTGTTGATGGCGACGACGTCGCGCTCGAGGACGCGGCAGCGGAAGCCGAAGGCCTTGCCGCCCTCGCGCCAGATCTCGGTGCGGATCGTCTCGCCGGGAAAGACCGGCGCGGAGAAGCGCACGTCCATGCGTTTGAGCCGCGCCGGATCGTAGCCGCAGAGCGTACGCAACAGCGCGCGGCCGGCGACGCCGAAGGTGCAGAGCCCGTGCAAGATAGGGCGCGGAAAGCCGGCGGCTTTGGCGACCTCTGGATCGGCGTGCAGCGGATTGTAGTCGCCGCTCAGCCGATAGATGAGCGCCGCTTGCGGCAGCGTAGCGATGTCGTCATGGAGGTCCGGCGCGCGCTCGGGGAGCGCGTGCACGGCCTTGGTCGGGCCGCTCGGACCGCCGAAGCCGCCGTCGCCGCGGAGGAAGCTCGTCGAGTTGAGCGAGGCCAGCAGCTCGCCGGTCTCCTTGTCGCGAATCTCGCGACGGGTATAGACGAGCGCGCCTTTGCCGGCGCCCTTGTCGACGATCTCCTCGATCGCGCTCCGCCCGGAGACGGTAGCGGCCGGTGGCAGCGGCTTGTGCAGCACGAGGCTCTGTTCGCCGTGCAGCACCATCTTCCAGTTGATACCGGTCTCCGGGTTCTGCGACCATCCCCCGACGGAGCCCAAGACCACCGCCATGGTCGGCAGTGCCTTCAACCCATCCTCATAGACGAAGCGAAGCTCATCCTTGTCGGTGGGGTCGGCGCCGAGGCCGAGGCCCAGTGCGTAGAGAATCGTTTCCTTCGCGGTGTAGCTCTGCACGATCTCCGGGAAGGGCCAGTGCTTCAACTTCTGATAGTCGATCGCCATCGCGCGCTCCGCTCAGACAGGGTCCCAGGTGAAGATGTCGCCCGAGCGGTCGAGCGGGAAGAACGAAGCCTTCATCGCCGGCATCGCATGCTCCGCGATCGTCTCCGGCGTCCAGCCCTCGCCGCGATGCACCGAGCGGATCGGCCGCGGCTGGCTCATCAGAAAGATCTCGTTGCGGCGCACGGCGAAGATCTGGCCAGTGACGTCCCGGGAGAGATCGCTGGCGAGAAAAACCGCGAGCGGTGCGATCTTCTCCGATGTCGCGGTCTTGATGCGCTCGACCCGCGCCGCCTGCTCGGGCGTATCGGTCGGGATGGTGCCGATGAGGCGGCTCCAGGCGAAGGGCGAAATGCAGTTGGAGCGCACATTGTAGCGCTGCATGTCGAGCGCGATCGATTTCGAGAGGCCGACGATGCCCATCTTGGCGGCGGCGTAATTCGCCTGGCCGAAATTGCCGATGAGCCCCGAGGTCGAGGTGAAATGGATGTAGGAGCCGCTTTCCCGCTCGCGGAAATGCGCAGCGGCGGCCCGCGCGACATAGAAGCTGCCCATGAGATGGACCTTGATGACGAGGTCCCAATCGACGGTGGACATGCGATGAAAGATGCGGTCGCGCAGAATGCCGGCGTTGTTGACGACGGCGTCGATGCGGCCGAAGGCGTCGAGCGCGGTGCGGATGATACGCGCCGCACCGGCGGGTTCGGCGACGCTGTCGGTATTGGCGACGGCAGTGCCGCCCGCCGCGCGGATTTCCTCGACGACGCCCTGTGCCGGACCCGTGTCGCTGCCGCCCTCGCCATCGGCGGCGCCACCCAAATCGTTGACCACCACCTTGCCGCCTTCGCGCCCCGCGAGGAGCGAGATGTCCCGACCGATGCCGCGACCGGCGCCTGTGACGACGATAACCTTGCCTTCCAGCGATTTTGCGCCCGTCATCGGCACTCTCCTCCGCCTTTGTTGTGCCGCCGCCGCAAGGCTGCGATTGACTTGCCAACCCTAAGCAGTGCTGACGCAAATCGCAAGCGGACCACGGCGCCCCGCACGGGCTACCCGCCACCTTGATCCTGCGATAAGGTGGCGGGCTGCACGATTGGGGGCACCGATGGGACCGCTTCAAGGCTTGAAGATCGTCGAGATGGCCGGCATCGGGCCGGGACCGATGTGCGCCATGCTGCTCGCCGATCTCGGCGCCACGGTGCTACGCGTCGACCGGCAACAGGCTAGCGGGCTCGGCCTGCCCAGCGCGGCGCGCTTCTCGATCATGAACCGCAGCCGCCACGCGATTGCCGTCGACCTGAAGCAGCGCCAGGGGATCGATCTTGTGCTGCGGCTCGTCGGCGAGGCCGACGCGCTCATCGAAGGCTTCCGTCCCGGCGTGATGGAGCGCCTCGGGCTCGGTCCGGAGGCCTGCTTGAAGCGCAACCCCAAGCTCGTCTATGGCCGCATGACCGGCTGGGGCCAGGAAGGGCCGCTGGCGCAGGCGGCAGGGCACGATCTCAATTACATCGCGCTGGCGGGTGTCGCGCATTCGATCGGCCGCGCTGGCCAGCCGCCGACGCCGCCCTTGAACCTGGTCGGCGATTTCGGCGGGGGCGCGCTTTATCTCGCTTTCGGCGTGGCTTGCGGGGTAATCGAGGCGCAGCGCTCCGGCAGGGGCCAAGTGGTCGACGCCGCCATGGTCGACGGCGCGGCCTCGCTCATGTCCATCTTCTTTGCGCTCCACGCCGCCGGCCATTTCAGTATGAAGCGCGGTGAGAACGTGCTCGACAGCGGCGCCTTCTTCTATGACGTCTATGAATGCGCCGACGGCAAGTACGTCTCGCTGGCCGCAATCGAGGACAAATTCCTGGCCGAGTTTCTGGAGCGCATGGAGATCGATGCCAAAGAGATGCCGCCCAAGATGGAAAAGGCGCGCTGGCCCGAGGCGAAAGCGAAGCTTGCGGCGCGCTTCAAGACGCGGACGCGCGAGGAATGGTGCCGGCTCCTCGAAGGCAGCGACGCCTGCTTCGCGCCGGTGCTGACGCTCGAGGAAGCGCCGAGCCATCCCCACAACATGGCGCGCGGTACTTTCGTCGAGGTCGACGGCATCGTCCAGCCAGGACCGGCACCGCGCTTCAGCCGCACGCCGGCGGGAAAGCCGACGCCGCCCGAAGCGCCGGGCGCGCGCGGCAACGCGTCGCTGGTGCATTGGGGATTCTCGGCCGCCGAGATCGAAGGCCTGACGCGCGCGGGCGTACTGGGCGGAGCAATGGGAGAAGTGCAATGAGCAACGTCACATTGGCCCAGGCCGCGATCATCGTCGACAAGGCGCTGGAGCATGGGCGCAACCTCAAGCTGAAGCCGCTCACAGTGGCGGTACTGGACGCGGGCGGCCATCTGGTGGCGCTGAAGCGCGAGGACCATTCGAGCCTGCTGCGGCCGCAGATCGCGCAGGGGAAGGCCTGGGGCGTGCTCGGCATGGGCTTCGGCGGGCGCGAATTCGCGCGCCGCGCCGCGGCCGCGCCGGCGTTCATCGCCGCCATCAACGTGGCATCCGAAGGCCGCATCATCCCGGCCGCGGGGGGCGTGCTCGTTCGCTCGGCCGATGGCGCGGTGATCGGCTCCGTCGGCATCAGCGGCGACGTCTCCGAGCAGGACGAGGCCTGCGCCGTCCACGGCATCCGCGCCGCCGGGCTCATGCCTGATACGGGCGATCCCGCCTAAGGAAGCGCCGGCTACTCGGCCGCGGTCGCCTTGCCTTTCAGCGGATCCTGGAGCGGCACCTCCGAAGTCGCCGCCCATTTCTGGCGGTTGAGGCGCTGCTGCTCGGTTTCCCTGCCCTCCTCGGCGATCTTGCGCCCGAGCGCGACGAAGCTCGGGATCTCGTTATCGGCAAGCGCCTTCATACGCTCCTTGCGCGCCATCGCCTGCTCGACATAAGGAGCCAGCGTCTCGAGCTTCCGCTGCTGGCGCGCCACCTCGCGTTCGCGGAACTCGGGCATCACGTCGGCGGCGAAGAGCTCGAGCGCCTCGCAGATGTGCTCGTGGCGATTGCGCCCGCCTTGTTGAATGAAGGCGACCTGGTCGACGCCCGCGGCCTCGAACGCGGCGAGATGCTGACGGAGATCATCGGGCGTGCCGATACCGCGATTGGGGCCGGCCTTGGGCAGCGCCGGGCGCGCTTTCTCGAAATTGGCCCAGATGTCGGTGCGACCGGGCTTGTGCTCGCCGAAGATATAGTGATGCGCCAGCGCATAACCGAAGAAGCGGAAGCCGTCCTCGCCGCGCCGCGCCGCCTCCTCGCGGTCGCGGTGCACCGAGAACCCCGTCACCATGGCGATGTTGGGATTGACGGCATGGCCGATCGGCACGCATTCCTCGCGGAAGATGCGGTAGTAGTCGTCGACCCATTGCTTGGCCTCGGCCGGATCGACGAAGGCGAAGGTGAGCGCCCCGATGCCGAGCCGCGCCGCGAGCTTGATCGTCTCGCGGTTGGAGCAGGCGACCCAGACCGGCGGATGCGGTCGCTGCAGCGGCTTCGGCACGACGTTCCGGCACGGCATCGAGAAATACTTGCCGTCGAAGCCGGGATAGGGGTTCATCACCATCATGTTGAGGCATTGCTCGACGGCCTCCTGCCACATCGCCCGCTTCTCGTCGGGACGAACGCGGAAGCCGCCCAGCTCCATGATCGACGCGGATTCACCGCTGCCGAACTCGACGCGACCGTTGGAGACGAGATCAAGCGTAGCGATCCGCTCGGCGACACGCGCGGGGTGGTTGTAGCCGGGCGGCATCAGCACGATGCCGTGGCCCAAGCGGATCTGCTTCGTGCGCTGCGAGCAGGCCGCGAGGAAGACCTCGGGAGCCGAGGAATGGGAGTACTCCTCAAGGAAATGATGCTCGACCTCCCAGGCGTGATCGATGCCGATGCGATCGGCGAGCTCGACCTGATCGAGCGCCTCCTGATAGATCTTGTGCTCGTCGCCATCCTGCCAGGGACGCGGGATCTGATGCTCGTAGAAGACGCCGAACTTCATCGCGGGCTCCCTCTCTCTATCGCTTGAACGCAGCAGCCTTGTCGTAGGCGGCAAGAATGCGGCGGAAGCGCTCCTCCAAGGCCGGGCGCATCTCCGCGTGCGTGAAGATGTGAAGATCGCCGTCACGGATCGCAGCCATGACGCGTGCCGCCACCTCGTCCGGGCTCATGCCGGCGCGCAGCTGCTCGGCGATTTGAGCCGCGCGGTCGATGACCCCGAGCGGGGTTTCGCGCGGCGGGCCGAAGCGCGCAGGGCGATGGCGCGCGCTTTCGTGGATGCGGGTCTTCACCCATCCGGGACAGAGCACGCTGACCCGGATCGACGTGCCGGCGAGCTCAGCGGCCAGCGTCTCCGACAAGGTCACGACGGCATGCTTCGAGACATTGTAGGGCGCCATGCCGGGCGGGCTCAGCATGCCCGCCATCGAGCCGGTATTGACGATGTGCGCGGGCTCGCCATGCGCCTTCAAATGGGGCAGAAAGGCTTGCAGCCCATGGATGACGCCCATCAGGTCGACGCCGATCACCCATTCCCAGTCGGTCGGGCGCACCTCATGAATGGGACCGCCGCCGCCCACGCCGGCATTGTTGCAGACGACATGCACCTTGCCGAAGGCGGCAAAGGTCTTTTCCGCGGCGGCCATGACGGCCGCGCGATCGGAGACATCGCAGAGGACGCCCTCGACGGCGGCGCCGGTCTGATGCAGCCGACGGACGGCGCGATCGAGCCGATCTTCGTCGAGATCGGCCAGCATCACCTTCATGCCCGAAGCGGCGAAGGCGCGTCCCAGCGCCAAGCCAATGCCGCTGGCGCCGCCGGTGACGAAGGCGCCCCGACCCGCGAAATCCTGCATCAAGCGGCTGCCCGCGGCTCGAGCGCATCGAAGGCGGCGAGCCGCCGGGCGCCTTCGGGCGCCCCCAGCAGCTGCGCCGCGATCGCGGCGCGCGCCTGCGCGCGACCGTGATCGGGCGTCGTTACCGCGTGCCAATGCACCATGCCGGTCCAGATCGGCTCGATGAAGGTCCGGCCGAGAACGCGGCCCTCGGCGCTCCGGAAGCTAAAGCTGGCGAGCTCGGAGACGACGGTCTGAAGATAGGCGACGTGGATAGCCTCGTCCTGGCGAATCCGCTCGACCAGCACCGCCGCCTGCTCGGCCTCGCCGCGACGGTCGGCGAAAATCTCGGGTGCGCGCATGAGGCGCGTGCAGAAGCTGAAGAACGCCTCGGCGCGGATCTCGATCATCAGCACATTCATCAGCAGCAGCAGGGTCTGTTCATGCGGCAAAGGGATCTGCGGCATGAGGCGGCCGAGCTCGGGCCGCGCGAGGCTCTCGGGCACGACCGGCAGCGGGTAGGCGTCTTTGCCGAAGAGCAGATCTCGGACGGCGAACCACATCGTGTCGTGACCGCCCTGGCCGGTGGCGGGGTTGCCGCCCTCGTCGAAGCCATGCGCCCGGAAGAGGCCCTTGCCGAGATGGGCCGTGGCCGTGCCGCGGATGTCGTCCTCGACGATGAGGTCGAAGTCGGGCGCCGGGAAATCGGCGAGGCGCCGACCACGCGCCTCGACGAAACCGGTGATGGTGAGCGAATCCCAGAGCGTCGCGCCCAGTCCGAGATCGAGCAGCAGGCGCTGTTGCTCGAAGCTCGGATAGTTGCCGCGCTGCAAGAGCCGGGTGGAGGCGTCGATCAAGGGGAAACCGCGCGCCGCAAGCGCTTCCTGCCAAGCGCGCACCGCCGGCCAGCGATGAAGAGTGCGGGGCGAGATGTAGGCGCCGGAGGCGTCGAAACCGCCATGGAGCCGATAGCCCGCCTCGATCTGCGGCCGCACGTAACGATGCTCGGCCATGAGTTCGGCCTCGCTATAGACGAGCTTCGTCATTCCATCCCATCCCGCAGGAAATTGTGTCGCCCCGCTCGCTCGGCGGCGCCCGGCGGCACAAGGGCGCGCACCAGGAATCGAACGACGGTGTCGACGAGCTCGTCCCTGCGCCG
Organism: Allostellaceae bacterium; assembly: GCA_035515835.1. Lineage (GTDB taxonomy): Bacteria > Pseudomonadota > Alphaproteobacteria > ATCC43930 > CGMCC-115725 > DAHUYF01. The sequence continues at coordinate 2,584 of DATJAV010000195.1, read as the reverse complement.
GCGCCCGCAACCGGCGGCGCCGCGGATGAGCCCGACAATGGCGTGACCGGCCACCTCGGCGTCGTAGTCATCATAGATGGCGCCGACGCGCGCACCCGCGCAGATGCCGCTCGCCCATTCCTCCGCCCAGCGCTCGATCAAGGGTTTGCCCAACGGCCGGTCGCTGGCGATGACGGAAACGTCCGTCATTGCCGCCTTCAGCACCCCAGGGTGCTCGTCGGCGTAGTCGAGGAGCGCCGCCATGAGCGCGCGGAGCTGCGCCTCGACGCCGTCGCTTCCGGCAAGGCGCTTGCCAACGAAGGCGGCGAGCTCGGCTCGCGCCTCCTCGGCAAAAGCGACAAAGCACGCCTCCTTGTCGGCGAAATGGAGATAGAAGGTGCCGTGCCCGACATCTGCGGCGCGGGCGATGTCCTGCGGCCGCGTCGCGTGATAGCCGCGCTCGATGAAGAGCGCGCGCGCCGCCGCGAGCAAGCGCTGGCGGCTCTCGGCCTTGCGCCGATCGAGGCGCGCCACCACTTCGGACCGGTCCTGCACGGCTTTGACGGCGACCGTTTTCATGCGAATGATTATTTGTCATATCTGACAAAATGTCAATTGCTTGCCGAGGCAGCTTTCCCTATCATCGCTGGCACCGGCCGAAGCGGGGAATTATGAGGGAAAGCGCAGATCAGCGCCGGAGATCCTGGGCGCGGCTGGTCGCCCATTGCATGGCCGACGGCATCCCACGCCGATCGCTCGGCGTCGCCCTCGTCGTGGCACTCTCCTCAACGCGATCAACCAAGGTGACGTCTTGCTGAGCGGCGGCGCGCCTGACGTGGCCAAGCTCGTCCTGACCTATCTCATCCCTTAGGCGGTCGCGACTTACGGTGCGGTGTCTTACCGTCTGCGCAACGCGCCCCAGCCGAGAGCGAGCCGCGGGTAGCGCGGAAGCTATCCCCGGGGATCACCAGCCGAGGGCGTGCCGAACCTCGCGGGCGAAGGCCTCGCCGTCGCGCGCCGCCGCGCTCTGGGCGTCGAGATGGATGGGCATGCGGCCGACGATGCTCGCCTCGGTATAGACGACGCGGTTGGCGAGTTCGGTCTCGAACAGCGCAAAGCCGGCTTGGGCAAGCTCGCTGCGAACGTGGCGGGCGACGGCGCTGCCGACGGTGACCTGCGTCAAGAGGAGGCGATAATCCATCGGCCGCGCGCGGCGCTCGTCGGTCGCATTCACCTCCTCGATGAGGCGCACCGTCTCGATGGCAGCGGCGATGTCGAGCGGCGAAGCCTTGATCGGGATGACCGCGAGATCCGCCACCGAGAGCGCCTCGATCATGGTGCGGTTGCGGAAGCCCGCAGTGTCGATGATCACCAGATCTGCATTCCCGGCAAGCGAGCGGGCACGCAGCGCCACCTGCTCCGAGGTGTCGGCGACGATCTCGAGGTCCAGAGAGGGCTCGCCCAGGCTTTGCCAGTGGACGAGGCTCGCTTGCGGATCAGCATCGACCACGGCGACGCGCAGACCGGCGCGCTGGCTGTGGGCGGCTAGGCAAGCCGCGGCGGTGCTCTTGCCGCTGCCGCCTTTCAGCGTCGCCATGACGACGATGGCGCTCTTGGCGAGCCCTGCGCTCGAGGCGAAGTTCGGTGCTTCGGCAAGGAGCGCGCTCATGGCGTGCCGCCCGCGCCTGTCTTGCGTTCGCCTTTGGCCTTCGCCAAGCGCTCCTGGTACTTCCGCGGCTCGAAATCGAGGAAGGTGCCGCCTTCCTCGAAATGCTGGACGAACATCTTGCCGATCGTCTCCGTCGCGAGAACAGAGGTGCCGATCGAGGTGGCGATGCCGATGACAGTACCCAATCCCGGCGACATGCGCGCCGCCGCTCCGGCAAAGCCGGTGGTGATGGTGTAGGGGGTCCAACCGCCGAAGAGAGCCGAGAGCAGCGAGACGACGCGCACGCGCTCGAAGGGCACGTCATAAAGCCGCGCCAGCTGCGCCAGCATGCGGATCTGCACGCTCGAGACCAGTGCCGCGTCGACCAGCGGCAGCGGCGCCGTCGCCACGGCGATCGTCCAGCGGCGATAGTGGACGACCAGACGATGCGCCGCGCGGAAACGCTTCTCGTCGTCGCCGCTCCGCTCTGCCGGCGCCGGATCGACCGCAGCAGCCGGCAGCGGCACATCGGCCGGCGGGGCGGTCACCGGCTCACGCAGCGGGACGGCGACGGGCGTCGCCGTCCGCTTGATGTCATCGAGAGTGGGATTGCGCAACCGCGGCAGCGTCTTCGTCATGCTGTCCTCGTCGCTGGGACCTTGAGCAATGGTACACCAGCTCGCGATAAGGCTGCCAGGAATTGCCGCGCTAGCGCGGGAATTTCGTCCCTTGGTCCGCTGGTTTTGTCGCGGGCGGCGCAGAAATGGCCGGCGGCGCCGCCAACTTCTCGCTGTCGGTGACGACCGGCGGAAGGGGCTCGGATGGCGGCACCGACGAGTCGGTTGGCTGACTTGCGCCCGACTCGTCGGGGTTGTTGGTGAGCGGCGTCAGCGCCTTCGACTGCTCGGTCGACGACGGCGGCGCAGCGGCAGGAGGCACGATCGTCGAGTCGAGATT
>DATJAV010000194.1:0-2365 GCA_035515835.1 Allostellaceae bacterium | reverse complement strand
GCCGACATGCTGAAGGGTGCGGCGGGCGATGTCGTCGGCGCCCTCAAGGAAGGCGAGGCGCAAAGCCTGCAGGCGGTGACCGGGAAAGCCGACCTCACTGCCGTGACCCAGGCGGTCAACAACGCCGAGATCGCGCTCGACGCGGTCATCGCCGTGCGCGACCGGGTCATCGCCGCATATCAGGACATCTCGAAGCTGGCGATCTAGCGGCGCCGTCCGATGAACAGCGCCACCGCTGTCGATCTCGCGCATGAGACGATCATCGTCGCCTTGAAGCTGGGCGCGCCGGTGCTGTTGCTGGCGCTCGCCGTCGGCCTCGTCATCTCCTTCCTGCAGGCGCTCACCCAGATCCAGGAGATGACGCTCACCTTCGTGCCGAAGGTGCTGGTGATCATGATTTCGCTGATGGTGCTGCTGCCCTATATGCTGCAGACGCTCTCGGTCTTCATGGAGTCGCTGGTCGGCCGCATCATCTCCGGGTAGGCGGCGGGCTGCGATCGCATGGCGCCGGCAACTCTGAATAACCGCCGTTCCCGCGAAAGCGGGAACCCAGAGCTGGAAGGTTCCGTCGCTTGCCCTGGGTCCCCGCTTTCGCGGGGGCGGCGGATCGGGTGGTCACGCCTCGCTGGAAGCGGCGCTCGCCCATGACGCTGCAGCAGTTCCTTCCCGCCAACGCTTTTGCGGTGATGCTCATCTTCTCGCGGGTGGGAACGGCAATGATGCTCTTGCCGGGCTTCGGCGAGTTCTATGTGATGCAGCGCTATCGGCTGATGCTGGCGATGTCGCTGGCGCTGCTGCTGGCGCCGCTGCTGGGACCGATGCTGCCGCCGCTGCCGAGCGGCGCGGGCTCTCTCGTCGCCATCGTTTCGACCGAGGCCGTCATTGGGCTCTTCCTCGGCCTCGTCTCGCGCATTCTGCTGGCCGCCACCGACATCGCCGGCACCGTCGTCTCGCTTCAGCTCGGGCTTTCGGCCGCGCAGATCTTCAATCCGATGGCGGCGGCGCCGGGGACGCTCACCAGCACGCTCTACGGCGTCTTGGGCGTGCTGCTGATCTTCCTGACCGACCTCCATCACGTGCTGCTGCGCGCTATCGTCGACAGCTACAACGTCTTCCCGCCCGGCGTCATGCCGCCCATCGGCGACCTCTCGGAAATGATCACCAGAAGCGTCGCCGGCTGCTTCCTCATCGGCATGGAGATGTCGGCGCCTTTCATCCTGCTGGGCATGGTCTATTTCGTCTCCGTCGGCCTCGTCAGCCGGCTGGTGCCGCAGCTGCAGATCCTCTTCGTCACGCAGCCGCTGCAGATCCTCGGCGGGCTCTTCACTCTGGGACTGGTGCTGGCCGCCGGCATGCAGTGGTTCCTCGAGGCCTTCGCCCGGCAATTCGCGGCGCTGACCGGGCTCTGAGCGATGGCCGATACCGACGACAGCCAAAAATCCGAGCAACCGACGCAGCGCAAGCTGAACCAAGCCCGCGAGCGCGGGCAGGTGGTCCAGTCGCGCGAGATCAACAACCTGTTCATGCTGGCGAGCGGCGCTTGCGTCGCCTTCATGCTGGGGCCGTCGATGGCGCGCAGCATGGCGGGGACGCTGGCGCGCTTCCTCGAGCCCGCCAGCCTCCTCGCCAACGAGGGCGTGCGCTGGGAGGCGGTGTGGCGGATGCTGGGCGAGCTCGCCGGCGCCATGGCGACGCCGACCCTGTTGTTCCTCGGGGCGGCGCTCGCGGGCTCGCTGCTGCAGACCGGCTTGGTGCTCGCAACCGAGAAGATCGGCTTCGATCTCGAGCGGCTCTCGCCGCTCGCCGGATTTCATCGCATCTTCTCGCTGCGCTCGCTCGTCGAGTTTCTGAAGAACGTCGCCAAGGCGGGGCTCGTTGCCGCCATCGTCGGGGCGACGATGTGGCCGGAATTCGCCCGCCTCCCGGCGCTCTCGAGCCTCGAGCCCCAGGGGCTTGCCGGCGAGATCCATCGCCTGCTGCTGCGCTTGGCGCTCAGCGTCATCGGCCTTGTCCTGGTGCTGGCGCTTCTCGACTACGGCTGGCAGCGCTTCAACTTCATGCGGACGATGCGCATGTCGAAGCAGGAGGTGAAGGAGGAGCACAAGCAGTCGGAAGGCGATCCGATGGTGAAAGCGCGGCTCCGCCAGATCCGCATGGAGCGCGCGCGAAAGCGCATGATGGCGGCGGTGCCCGGCGCCTCGGTCGTGGTCACCAACCCCACCCATTATGCGGTGGCGCTCAAATACGAGATGGGCACCGCCGGCGCCCCCAAGGTCGTCGCCAAGGGCGCCGACCTCATCGCCCAGAAGATCCGCGAGGTCGCCAAGGCCGCCGATGTGCCGGTGGTCGAGAATCCGCCACTGGC
>DATJAV010000193.1:0-2584 GCA_035515835.1 Allostellaceae bacterium | reverse complement strand
CAAGATCGGCAAGCCGGCGCTGTTCGACCTCGGCATGCGCCTCGGTGAAGCCTCGGGTGCGACCCTCGCCGTCGCCATCCTCAAAGGCGCCGTCGCCTGCCATACTGGCATGGCGACCTTCGCCGACGCCGGGGTCAGCGGGCCGGGGTAAGCCTTATTCCCCCATCTGCATCAGCGCGCCGCGGTGGCGGGCGTCGCGGAAGGCGAGGAACAGGATCGTGATCCCGATTGCCAGGTAGACGAGGTCGAGGCCGATCGCGGTGAAGAAATAGTCGGCGCGGAAAATGTGCTGGAACATTACCGCGCGCATCCCCTCGAACACATAGGTCTGCGGCAAACACCACGCCACCGGCTGGATCCAGCCGGGGAGGATCGACACTGGGTAATAGACGCAGCTCACCGGCGCCAGCGCGAAGATCACCGTCCAGGCGAGGCTCTCCGCCCCCATCCCGTGGCGCAGGATGAGCCCGCAAATCGCCAGCCCCAGCGCCCAGCCCATCGCCATCAGCACTGCGAGAAAGGCGATGAGCGGCAGCCCCATGTCGAAGATCGAATAATGGTAGAGCGGGATCGCCAACAGCGCCGCCGGCAGGATGCCGATCGTCACCCGGATCATGCTCATCGCCAACAGCGAGACCACCCATTCATAAGCGCGCAGCGGCGTCGCGAAGAGATGGCCGAGATTGCGCGACCACATCTCTTCGAGGAACGAGATCGACAGACCGAGCTGGCTGCGGAACATCAGGTCCCACAGCATCACCGCGCCCAGCAGCACGCCGAAGGCCTGCGCGACATAGGTGCTGTTCTGCCGGAAGAACTGGCTCATGAACCCCCAGATCAGCACCTGCAGGGTCGGCCAGTAGAGCAGCTCGAGGGTGCGCGGCCACGAGCTGCGTAGGATGTAGAGGTAGCGCAGCATCATCGCCCAGATTCGGGCCAGCGAGAACGCGCTCATTGCGCCGGCTCCGTCTCGAATTCCGGCGCGCGGGCGATGTGCAGGAACACCTCTTCGAGGTTGGTGCGGCCATAGCGGTTGATGAGCTCGTCGGGGCTGCCGCGATCGACGATCTGCCCCGATTTCATCATCATCACCTGCGAGCACAGCCGCTCGACCTCGCCCATATTGTGCGAGGCGAGTAGCATCGTCGCGCCGGTGCGCGCCCGGTAGGCTTCGAGATAGGCGCGCACCCAGTCGCCGGTATCGGGGTCGAGCGACGCGGTCGGCTCGTCGAGCAACAGCAATTCGGGTTCGTTCAGCAGCGCCTTGGCGAGCGCCACCCGGGTCTTCTGCCCCGACGACAATTTGCCTGCTGGCCGGTCGAGGAAGCGGGCGATCTGCAGGTCCTCGGCGAGGCGGTCAATCACCTCGCGCGGGCGCGAAATGCCGTAGAGCCGGGCATAGACCGAGAGGTTCTGCCGCACCGTCAGCCGGTGTGGCAGGTCGACATAAGGCGAGGAGAAGTTGATTCGCGGCAGCACCCGGTAGCGGTGGCGCAGCATGTCCTCGCCGAGCACCCGCACGGTCCCTTCCGTGGGCAGCAGCAGACCGAGCAGAATCGCCAGGGTCGTGGTCTTGCCGGCGCCGTTGCCCCCCAGCAGCGCCGCAGTGGCGCCGCGTTCCACGGAAAATCCGATCCCGCCCACGGCCAGTGTCTTGCCGTAGCGCTTGACGAGATTCTCGACGATGATGACGGGCTCGGGCATCGGCTCTATATGGCGCATCGTTGGGCAGTCGGCCACCCTGTCGCCGCGTCATGGCCGAGCCGAAGAAAGGGCATGCGCACGTGACAGTCGCCACCATGGCCACGCCGGCCGAGGCGCGCACCGCGTTCGACCGCATTAGCTTGCGCCGCCTGGTGCTGATCCGCTCGGTCGCGGTCACCGGCCAGGCGCTGACCCTGCTGATCGTCCATTTCTTTCTCGGCTTTCGCCTGCCGCTTTTCCCGGCGCTGATTGTCGTCGGCTGCTCGGTGGTGCTCAATCTCGGCTCGGTGCTCTATCACCGCGCCGGCACCCGGCTGGGCGAGCGCGCCGCCGCGCTCTACCTCGCCTACGACACGCTGCAGCTGGCGATCCTCCTGTACCTGACCGGCGGGCTGGAAAACCCGTTTTCGATCCTGATGCTGGCGCCGGTGACGGTGGCCGCCACGGCATTGTCGCAACGCCCGGTGATCGCGCTGGCGACGCTTGCCGTCATCGGCATCACCATTCTCGGTCTCGTGCACGACCCCTTGCCCTGGCGCCAGACGCCGTTCGTCTTTCCGTCCGACTTGGTGCTCGGCATCTGGGTGGCGCTGGTCATCGCGACGCTGTTCATCGGCGGCTACACGCTGTCGGTCGCACAGGAGGCGCGGCGCTTGCGTGACGCGGTGGCGGCGACCCAGCTCGCGCTGGCGCGCGAGCAGCGCGTTTCGGCGGTCGGGGCGCTGGCGGCGGCGGCGGCGCACGAGCTCGGCAGCCCGCTGGCGACGATCGCGGTTATCGCCAAGGAGCTGGCGCGCGACCTTCCCGCCAGCTCGCCGCATGCCGAGGACGCGGCGCTGCTGTTGAGCCAGTCCGAGCGCTGCCGCCACATCCTCGCCGA
>DATJAV010000192.1:0-15356 GCA_035515835.1 Allostellaceae bacterium | reverse complement strand
CTCTACGAGCCCGTCCATGGCAGCGCGCCCGATATCGCCGGGAAGGACGTGGCGAACCCGCTCGCCTGCATGCTCTCGTTCGCCATGATGCTGCGCTATTCCTTCGACTTGCGCGACGAGGCGAACCTCGTCGACCGCGCCGTCCAGGGCGCGCTCAAGGGCGGCGTGCGCACCAGCGACATCATGCAGGCCGGCACCGCCCGCGTCTCGACCACGGTGATGGGCGACACCGTGCTGCGCGAGCTCGACAAGCTCGCGTGACCCCTTGGGTCAGGGGGCGGGGGCCGGCTCGGTCTCGTCGGCGAGCACCACATCCGGCCCGAAAGCGCACTCGCGCGCGAGCCAGCGCTCGACGATGTCGGGATCGGCCAGGATGGCGGCTACCGCGCGCGTCATCTCCACGGGCTCGTGTTGCAGGCCCATGTCCTTCAGGATGCCGCGCATCCCCGCCTGGTCGCCCAGCATGAAATACTGCGCCATCGGATAGAATTCGATCGACGTGCTTCCTTCGCCCGTCACCCCCGCCTCGAAGACGCTGCGGCAGCCCTCGGCATCCGCCGCCATCATGCCGCGGCACATCAGCGGGCGGTCGTCATAGACGGAGCAGCGGTTGTCGACGAGGAGCGGGCAAGGCTTCCCCGCGCGGCGACGGGCGCTGTCGTCGAGGCCGCCCAGCGTCGCCGCCGCCTCGGCGATGCGCTGGCGGCGTGGATCGTCGGCGGCGATGTGCGCGGCGACGAGGATCGCCTCGGGGATCGTCACCTCGACATTCTGGTAGCAGCACCAGGCGCAGCCGCTCTTGCAGCCGAGCCGCGGCGCCGTGGCTTTCACTTCGTCGATCGTCTGCTGCGCGCGTCCGAAGACCAGGAGCCGCAGCAGGGCCAGGATGGTGCGGAGCGTGCTCGTCGGATCGGCCTTGATCTCGCGCGCCGCCATGACGATGCCGGCACCCCGGGTGATGCCGGCGAGCCGCATCACCATCGCCTGCACCTCGGGATCGACCTCGGTCATCGCTGTCCGCGGCACGCGGATGCCGATATCGTCGACGGCGCGGAAGGGCGCCTCGGGTTCTGCGTTTTCCATGCTTTGAGGCTAGAGGACGGCGCCTAAGATACTGTTAACCACGATTGCCGGTGACGATCACCGCGTCGAGCGCCATCGCGCCTTTCGGCAGCACCAGGAAGGGGTTGATGTCGAGGCTCTGCAATGCCGGCCCTTGGGCGGCGGCGAAGCGCGAGAGCCGCACCAGCGCCTCGGCGAGCGCGGCTAGATCCGCGGGCGGACGGCCGCGCAGGCCTTTCAGCACCGGCAATGCGCGGAGCTCGCCGATCATGCGCCGCGCTTCCACCTCGTCGAAAGGCGCAAGCCGGAAGGTCACGTCCTTCATCGCCTCGACGAAGATGCCCCCCAACCCCAGCATGACAACTGGCCCGAACGCCGGATCCCATTGCGCGCCCAAGATGATCTCGACGCCGCCCGTGACCATCGGCGCGACGAGGCAGCCGGCAATACGGGCGCCCGGCACCGCCCGGCCGACCCCCGCCGTCACCTCGTCATAGGCGCGGCGCACCGCCTCGGCGCTCGCCAGATTGAGGACGACGCCGCCCACGTCGCTCTTATGCGTGATGTCGGGCGAGACGATCTTGAGCACCGCCGGCAGCCCCAACGCCGTGGCCGCGGCTTCCGCTTCTGCCGCAGAGCGCACGAGGCGATGCGGCATCACCGGGATGCCAGCTTCGGCAAGAATGGCGAGCGCCGCGGCTTCGTCGTGCGGTCCTTGCGGCAGCGGCGTTGCGGCCGCGAGCGCCGGCGCCGGTGGCGGCGCCTCGAAAGCGCGGCGGAACTGCGTCAGCGCCGCCACGGCGCGAATGGCATGCGTCGGATCCTCGAAGAGGAGGCACCGCGCCGCGTCGAGGGCGGCGCGAAACTCGGGCGTGTGCAGGCAGGCGACCGCGATGAGGCGCTCTGGATAGCGTCGCCTCAGCTCGGCGAAGGCCTTCATGAAGCGCGGGCTGTTGATCGCCGAGCGGCCGATCGAGCCGATGAAGCAAACGAGGCTCTGATAGGCGCCGTCGCCGATCACCATGTCGAGGGCGCGCTCGAGAATGCCCATGTCGCTGATGATCTGGCCCGTGACGTCGATCGGGTTGCGCGTGCCGGCAAATGGCACCATGGCGCGGATCGCGGCGCTGAGCGCGGGCGGCGCCGGCGCCACGTCGAGCCCGCGCGCTGCCGCCGCATCGGCCATCAGCACGCCGACGCCGCCCGAGACGGTGACGAGGCCAACGCGATTGTCGCGCGGCAGCTCGTCCACCAGGGCCGCCGCATAGCCGACGTCGAAGAATTCCTCCATGGTGGCCGCCCGGTAGACGCCGTGCTGGCGGAACATGGCGTCGAAAATCTCGTCCGAGCCGGCGAGTGCCGCGGTGTGCGAGGCGATGGCCGCGACCCCCGCCTCGGTGCGCCCGACCTTGAGGCAGATGACGGGCTTCCCGCGCGCGCGCGCCCGCGTCAAGGCGCCCGCCAGCTTCCGGCCGTCGCGACAGCCCTCGATGTAGAGCATGATGACCGCGGTTTCCGGGTCATCGGCGAGATAGGCCACGCCGTCGGCAACGTCGATGTCGGCCTCGTTGCCGGTGGTGAGAATGAGGCTGTAGGCGAGCTTCCGGTCCTGGGCGATCTGGTAGGCGATGGCGCCGAAGGCGCCGCTCTGGGTGATGAGCCCGACGCGTCCCCTGGGCGCGAGCTTTGGCCCGAAGGTCGTCGCGAAAGTCGCGACGACGCCATTGGCGAAATTGACGAGGCCCATGCAGTTCGGCCCCAGGAGGCGCATGCCGCCCGCGCGCGCGATCGACTTCAGCTCCTCCTGGGCGCGCCTTCCCTCGTCGCCGAGCTCGGCAAAGCCCGAGGTGAAGAGCACCACGGCGCGCACCCGCTGAGCGGCGCAGTCCCGGAGCGTCGCCATCACCAGCGCCTCCGGCACGGCGATGATGGCGAGGTCGACGGGGCCTGGCACGGCAACGATGCTGGGGTAGGCGGGAAGGCCCTGAACCACGGGCGCCCGCGGGTTTACCGGGTAAAGCCGCCCGGCATAGCCGCTCGTCTGCATATGGACGAGCGGTATGGTGCCGAGCTTGGTGGGGTCGGTCGAAGCGCCGATGATGGCGATCGAGGCCGGGCGGATGAGGGGGGCGAGCGAGCCGGGGTCGAGGGGTTGGTCGGGCATGCGACGGGGGACATACACGAATCCCGCCGTCGGCGCCAATTTTGCGCTACGCGGCTCTGTTGCAGCGCGGCATACTGGCGGCGCCATAAGGCGCCATAAAATGCATCTTGGGAGGAACGCATGGTCACTACCGTCAATGCCGGAGCGCGGCTCGACCGCCTGCCGGTCGCACCCTTCCACTATCGCGTCTTCTGGCTCATCGGCGCCGGCATGTTCTTCGACGGCTACGACCTTTACGTGGCGGCGCCGGTTCTGGCGTCGGCGGCGCAGACGCACTTCTCGACGCCGGCGCTGAACGGCTGGTTCTTCTCGCTGACGTTTCTCGGCATGACCCTAGGCTCGGTCATGGCCGGACTTCTGGGCGACCGCTACGGCCGTCGCTTCACCTATCAGTTCAATCTGATGATCTTCGGCCTGGCCTCGCTCGCTGCCGCCTTTGCCCCCAACATCTATGTCTTGAACGGGCTCCGCTTCGTCATGGGTCTGGGATTGGGCGCCGAGATCGTCGTCGGCTACGGCACGATGACCGAGTTCGTGCCGCCGGCGACGCGCGGCAAGTGGATGGCGTTCATGGCATTCATCGTCGTCTCCGGCCTGCCGGTGACGGCGCTCATCGCCTATCTCATCGTCCCTCAATTCGGTTGGCGGCCGATGTTCGTCATCGCCGCGGTGGGGGCGCTCGTCGTCTGGTATCTGCGCAAGAGTCTTCCGGAATCGCCCCGCTGGCTCGAGGCGAGCGGACGGACCAGTGACGCCGAGGCGCTGCTGCAAAGCATCGAGAACGAGGTCGCGGCCGGCGGCACGCTGCCGCCGCCGGCGCCGGCGACGCCGCTGCCGAACCTCGGCCTCGCCTCGCTGGCAAGCCCGAGCCTCTTGCCGCGCATGATCGTCGGCTGCGTCACGCTCATCGTCACCAACGCCCTCATCTTCGGCTTCGTCACCTGGGTCCCGCAATTCTTCGGCCAGCAAGGCCTCGGCATCGCCCGGTCGTTGGGATACACGCTGGTGATCGACGGCGGCTCGCTGATCGGCTGCGCCATCGGCGCCTTCAGCGCCGATCGCTTCGGCCGCCGCCCCATCATCATCGGTGCGTCGCTGTGGACGATCGTCTTCGGCGCCGTCTATCCCTTCGCCAAGGATCCGGCGGTGGTGCTCGCCGTCGGCTTCCTGCTGTTCATCGGCATCTACGTGCTGACCGCCATTCTCTACGGCGTCTACACGTCGGAGCTCTTCCCGACCGAGGTGCGGCTGCGCGCCAACGGCATCTGCAACTTCTTCGGCCGCGGCACGACGATCGTGACATCGCTCACCATCGCCCCGCTCTTCCAGGCCTATGGCCTCATGGGCGTGCTAGGGCTGATGATCGGTCTCCTCATCATCCAGATCGTCGTCGTCGCCGCCTGGGGCATCGAGCCCGCCAAGCGCGGCCTCGAGGAACTCGAGCGCAACGGCGCGCCTGCGCGAGCGACGGAACCGCTGCGAGTTTAGCGCATCGGTTTATCACAAGTTCATCACGGAAGCACGGAGATCACGGAGAAGAGTCAGAGGACGAAGCGACGAAGACCGTCTTTCAACAGAACGTTATTGAAATTCATCAACAGCCCGACCTTGTATCCACTCGAGCGATGGCAGCTTTATCACCCGCTCGCCCACCAGGCTGCCGTGCTCAAGACTCATCTATCTTCTCCGTGCACTCCGTGCCTCCGTGGTGCATCTTTCTCCTCGACAGGGCCCGATTCGGCGCGGCTCGCATGGAGCGCGGGCTTGCGCGCGGCCCAAGGCGCGGCTCGCTCGAGCTCCCCGGCAAGGTTGAAGAGCGTGGCTTCGTCGCCATGGCGAGCGACGAACTGGATGCCGATCGGCAGGCCCTCGCGGCTTTGCGCCAGCGGCAGGCTCACCGCCGGCTGTCCCGTCATGTTGAAGAGCCCGGTGAACGGCGTGGCGGCGGCGCAGGTCTCGAACCAGCGCTGGGCGGTCATGCCGGGGGCGTTGGCGTCGAGGGTGCCGAGCTTCGGCGCGGGCATCGCGGCAACCGGCGTTACCAGGACGTCGACGCGCGTGAAGAACTGTGCGACCGCGCGGCACACCATGTTGGTCAGAGCGTCGGCTCGCTCGAGATCGGTCGCCTTCAAGGAGAGACCATGCTGATACGCCGCCCAGACGCTGGTCTCGAGGTTCTCTGGCGAAGGCTTGCGGCCCAGCATGAGGGCGAGTCTCGAGATCGTCCCCGCCATGGAGGAGGTCCAGTAGACGACGCTGGCGTCCCAAGCGCCCTGCCCGTCGAAGCTCGGAAAGGCCTCCTCGACTGCATGGCCGAGCGAGGCGCAGAGCTTCGCCGCCCTGTGCACGGCCTCGACGCATTCCGCGTCGACCGTCCCCGACGCGCCGCCGGTCGCCGAGAAGGCGATGCGCAGCCGACGCGGCGCGGCGGAAACCTCCTGGAGATAAGGGCTCTGCGGCCGCGGAATGACATAGCGGTCGCCGATACTCGGCCCTTCCACCGCGTCCAGCATGGCGGCGCTGTCGCGCACGGTTCGCGTCAGCACATGCTCGATCGCCATCCCGTGCAGCGGGTCGCCGACGAAAGGACCCGGCGAGACGCGCCCGCGCGTCGGCTTCATGCCGACGAGGCCGCAAAAGGCCGCGGGGATGCGGATCGAGCCGCCGCCGTCATTGCCATGCGCCATGGGAACGATGCCGGCGGCGACCGCCGCCGCCGTGCCGCCGCTCGATCCGCCGGGCGTCCGCGTCGGGTCCCAGGGATTGCGCGAGGGGCCCCAAAGCACCGGCTCCGTCGTGGGCGCGAAGCCCAATTCGGGTGTATTGGTGCGACCCCAGGTGACGACGCCGGCGCGCCGAAAGCGCCGCATCAGTTCGGTATCCATGGGCGGCACGAACGCCCCTTTGACCAGCCGGCTGCCCATGTCGCAGGTGACGCCCTTCATGAGGAGGAAAAGGTCCTTCACCAGGAACGGCACGCCGAAGAAGGGAGCGTCGGCGAGCTTCGGGTCGATCCCCGACTTCCAGTCCGGAAGCGTCCCGATCACGGCGTTGATTTGCGGATTGAGCCGCGCATGGGCGGCGAGCGCGCACGCCATCAGCTCCTCGGGCGTGACGCTTTTCGCGCGGACCAGCGCGGCGAGGCCAAGCGCGTCGTAGGTCGTGTATTCCTGCAGATTCATCACCACACCCCCAGCTTTTGCCCGGCGTCGCTCACGCCGGCTTTGCCCGCTCGAGTTCCGCGCCGAGACGCCCCGTCCCCCAGCAGAAGAGCATGTAGAAATCGCCGATGAGCGACCAGAGCGGATAGGTGAAGGTCGCGGGCTTGTTGCGCTCGACGAAGGCGTGCGCGAACCAGGCGAAGGCGTAGCCGGCAATCGGCGAGCCCAAGAGAAAGCGCCAGTCGCCGCTCAGGGCGAAGCCGATCAGCAGCAATATCGCCAACGACGTGCCGAGATAGTGGAGCGCGCGGGTACGGGGGTCGCCGTGCTCGCGGAGGTAAAACGGCCAGAATTCGGCAAAGCTGCGGAAGCGGGTTGCCATGGGCGCTCCTCTGCTCACCAGATTGGCGCGGGTGCGCCTCTTGTCAATCGCCCCGCGAGAGCGTAAGTGGGGCGCCTGTGGTGCGAGTTACCCTTCCCGGGAGCAAAGTCATGGGGTTCAAGGTCGCGGTGGTGGGCGCCACCGGCGTGGTCGGCCACGAGATGCTGAGTATCCTGGCCGAGCGTCAATTCCCGGTCTCCGAGGTCTATGCCGTCGCTTCCGAGCGCTCGGTCGGCGCCGAGGTGTCCTTCGGCGAGGATGACGTGCTGAAGATACAGGACCTCGACAAGTTCGACTTCAAGGGCGTCGACATCGGGCTTTTTTCGCCGGGCGCCAAGGTCTCGGCGGTGCATGCGCCGCGCGCCGCCAAGGCCGGCACCGTGGTCATCGACAACACCTCGCAGTTCCGCATGGACCCCGACGTGCCGCTGGTGGTGAGCGAGGTCAATCCCGAGGCGATCGCGCATTACAAGAAGCGCGGCATCATCGCCAATCCCAACTGCTCCACCATGCAGATGGTGGTGGCGCTGAAGCCGCTGCACGACCTTGCCCGCATCAAGCGGATCGTCGTTGCGACCTATCAGTCGGTCTCGGGCGCCGGGCGCGAGGCGATGGACGAGCTCTTCTCGCAGACCCGTGGCATCTACGTCAACGATCCGCCGAAGAGGGAGCATTTCACCAAGCAGATCGCCTTCAACGTCATTCCGCATATCGACGTCTTCATGGAGGACGGCTCGACCAAGGAGGAATGGAAGATGGCGGTCGAGACGCGGAAGATCCTCGATCCCGACATCGCCGTCACCGCCACCTGCGTGCGGGTCCCGGTCTTTATCGGCCATGCCGAGGCGATCAATGTCGAGTTCGAGCGGCCGATCACCGAAGCGCAGGCGCGCGCCGCGTTGAAGAGCGCGCCCGGCGTCAGCGTCGTCGATCATCGCGTCGACGAAGGCTATGTGACGCCGCAGGAATCGGCGGGCGAGGATCCGGTCTATGTCAGCCGCATCCGCAAGGACCCGACCGTGCCGCACGGGCTCAATCTTTGGGTCGTCGCCGACAATCTGCGCAAGGGCGCTGCGCTCAACGCGGTTGAGATCGCCGAGATTCTGGCGCGGGATTATCTCGGCGCGGGCAAGACGGCAGCGGCGCAGTAGGTAAGGTGCACGGCACGGGCGCTTTCAGTCGTTCGACACGGCGCGAAGCGCGCATCTCGAAGAACGCGATCCGCTTATCCAATCCTCGCTACCGCGAACCGCGGGGGCGGTGAGGGAAACACCTCCTGCGCGGCGACGATCTGCAATTCCGCTTCGCCGGCCTGAAGCGTCGCCTCGATCACGGCATGGACCGCCGCGGCGGTCTCGCCGAGCGCGCGAGCGGGATCGCGACCGCGTAGGAAGTATCCCAGGAAGAGCGCCGCCGTAAGATCGCCGGCGCCGTTGGCGAGAAGCGGCAGGCGGGGCGTGGTCACGAGCGAGGCACCGTTGTCGCCGGCGGCGAGCATGGCGATTTCGTCGGCGCCGGCGGGGAGGCTCGTCGCCAGCACCAGGCGCGGGCCGCGCGCGCGCAACGCCGCGGCGGCGGCGACCGCGTCGTCGACGCTGGCGACGTCGCGGCCGCTGAGGAAAGCGAGCTCGAAGCGGTTGGGCGTGACGATGTCGGCGGCGGCGAGCGCGGCGGCGCGGAAGAACTCGGCGATGCCAGGGCGGACGAAGCTGCCGCCGTGGTCGTCGCCGATCACGGGATCGCAGCAATAGAGCGCGCCGGGCTGCGCCGCTTTCGCTTGCGCCACGGCGTCCAGCACCGCCTCGCCCAGCGCGCGCTCGCCGAGATAGCCCGTGAGCACCGCCTCGCAGCGGGCGAAGCCGCCGCGCTCGCCGATGCCGGCGATCACCGCGGCGATCGCGTCCGCGTCCCAGGCCCGGCCGCGCCAGGCGCCATAGCCGGTGTGGTTGGAGAACTGCACCGTATCGACCGGCCAGACCTCGAAGCCCAGGCGCTGCAGCGGGAAAACGGCGACGGAATTGCCGACATGGCCATAGGCGACCGCGGACTGAATCGAGAGAATCGCCACGCTCAGCCGAGCGCCAGGAGCGCCTTCGACATGAAAAGCGGCGCCCATTCCTGGACGAAATGTCCGGCATCGGCGAGCTCGATCGGCTTCGGGCAATTGCGGATCGTCTCCTGCAGAGGACGCATAACGGCCGCGCCCAGCACCGGGTCCTTCATGCCGACGACCATGCAGGACTTGCCGGTCCAGTCGTCGCCCCACCAATCGCGCGCGCGCCGCGACAGCGCCGCACCGCCGGCGCCGACATTGTCGGGCACGAGCTGCGGAAAGCGCCGCACGCCGGCCTTGTAGCGGCCGTCCGGGAAGGGCGCGTCGTAAGCGGCGGCCTCGGCTAGCGACAGCATCGGGCAAGCGCGCGCCAGCAGCTTGCCGACCGCCATGTCGGGGTTCTTGGCGCACCAGTTGCGCCACTCGATGAAGCCTTGCGACAGCGGCCGGTCGCCGGTCGCCAATAGGGTGTTCATCACCAGCAGCTTGCGGAAGCGCTCGGGCATCTCCATCGGCAGCGTCAATCCCAGGATGCCGCCCCAGTCCTGGCAGACCAGCGCGATGTTGCTGAGGTCGAGCGCCTCGATGAAAGCGACGAGCGTATTGCGGTGGAACTCGAAGGTATAGGCCGGATGCGCCACGGGCTTGTCGGAGCGGCCGAAACCGAAAAAATCCGGCGCCACGACGCGATGACCCGCCGCCGTCAGGAGCGGGATCATCTTGCGGTAGAGATAGCACCAGGTCGGCTGGCCATGAAGGCAGAGGAACACGTCTCTCGCATCGCGCGGCCCCTCGTCGAGGTAATGGAGGCGAAGCCCTTCGAAGCCCTTCAGATCCTCGCGGTATTGCGGCTCGAAGCCGAAGCCGGGAAGAGCGGCGAAGTGCTCGTCGGGCGTGCGCAGGACCTCGATCATGGCTGACCTCCCGCCGTCATCATGACGTTGCCTGCCGCGTCTGGCTATAGTCGAGGTTCGACCGAAGGAGACAGCGATGCCCGCCTCGCCGCGACCGCGCCGCAGCGTCCTCTACATGCCCGGCGCCAACGCCCGCGCGATCGAGAAGGCGCGAACGCTGCCGGCAGACGGGCTCATCTTCGATCTCGAGGACGCCGTGGCCCCCGACGCCAAGCGCGCGGCCGGCGCCAATGTCGCGGCGGCGACGGCGGCGAGCGGCTATGGCGCGCGCGAGCTCATTCTCCGCGTCAACGCGCTGGCGACGGCCTGGGGTTATGACGATCTCGTCGCGGCGGCGCGCATGAAGCTCGACGCCGTCCTGCTGCCCAAGGTCGAGAGCGCCGATGCGGTGCGCGAGGCCGAGGCGGTGCTCCGCCTGGCGGGGGCGCCCGAGAGCCTTGCGCTCTGGTGCATGATGGAGACGCCGCTCGCCATGCTGAAGGCGGCGGAGATCGCCGCGGCGAGCCCGCGCGTCGCCTGTCTCGTCATGGGGACGTCCGACCTCGCCAAGGATCTGCATGCCCGGCACACCCGCGACCGCTTGCCGATGCTGACCTCGCTCGGGCTTTGCTTGCTGGCGGCGCGCGCCTATGGCCTCGCCATCCTCGACGGCGTCCATCTCGATCTCGGCGATGACGAGGGCTTCGCCGCGCAATGCCGGCAAGGCCGCGAGCTCGGCTTCGACGGCAAGACGCTGATCCATCCCAAGACCATCGCCGCCGCCAACGCCGCCTTCGCGCCGGCGCCGGACGAAGTCGCCTGGTCGCGCCGCATCATCGCGGCGCATGCCGAGGCGGAAGCCGCGGGCAAAGGCGTCGTGCTCGTCGACGGCAAGCTGATCGAAAATCTCCATGTCGAGGACGCGCGGCGCACGGTGGCGCTGGCGGAGCGGATCGCGGCGCTGGAGAAAGCGGCAGGCGGCTGACGCACGAGAGAGTCCCGTGCTTTGCGCGGCGGCGCGCGTCTCGCCTCTACTCGCCGAGCAGTCTGTCGAGGCCGGGCAAGTCGTCGCGCGCCTCGTCCTCGAGCATCTCGCGGAACGAGCCGAAGTGCTCTTGGACGGTGAGCTGAAGCGCAACGAGGTCGGTTTTCGCGGCAGCCGCGGCGCGAAGCGCCGTGACGAGGTCGTTGAGCCAGCCCTCGGCAAAGGGCTCGACGGCGATATACGCGTCGTCGTCTTTCTCTTCGTCCGTGGGCGGGGTGTATTTTGGCAGAAGCTCGCCGATCTCCTTCTGCGTGAGACCGCCCCAGCTCAGGAAGTCGAGGTGGAAAAGGCCGAAAAGCGGGCGCGCGGAGAGCTTTTCGCCGAGCGAATGATCCTTGAAGCTCTCTCCCACGACACCGCCCAAAAACATGCCGTGAAAGTCGATCGGCAGCTCGCCGTCCTCGTCCTGCAGCACCGAGCCTGCGCGCCGGATGGCACCCAAAGGCTTGCCGAGCTGGCGGACGATCGCAGCGAAGACGAGAGCGGCGTTGTCGCTGACATCGGGCGGATCATGGTCGGGCGCGACCTTCTGGGCCATCGCTTCGGCGATCTCGTCGAGCCCATCGGCGATCGCCGGTGCGGCATTGTCTGCGAACGAGCTCGCCTCATCGGAGAAGAGATGGTGCGTGGGCTGGCCGAGGTCGGTGTCCTGAAGCAGTCGAGACCACTGCGTGTTTTCGATCGCGAGGAGGAGCTCGGGCTTGCGCCGGGTCAGCGCGGTCTTCAGCGCGTCCCAGGAAAGGCTATAGAATTCAAGAGCAAAGCTCATCGGTCTCTCCTTCGCGCCAGAACGACGGCCCTCGACGCTAGTCCCAAGTCCTTAACAAATGTTCACCTGCTTAACAGCGCGCCGCCGCCGCTCTAGAAAGTCCAGCCGCGGCGGCCGAGCGCCAGCCGCGGTTGCGAGAGGACTCCGATGTCGAAAACCGATCCCGGCCGCTTCTTCGAGGACTTTCGCCTCGACGAGACCCTCGCGCACGCGACGCCGCGCACGGTGAGCGATGCGGATAGCGCGCTCTATCTCGCGCTGACGGGGACGCGCTTTGCCGTCAATTCCGCCGATCCCTTCGCGCGCGCCATCGGCTATGCGCGGGCGCCGCTCGATGATTTCCTCGCCTTCCACATCGTCTTCGGCAAGACGGTGCCCGATGTCTCGATCAACGCCGTCGCCAATCTGGGCTATGCCTCGGGCGTCTTCGGCGTGCCGCTCTATCCCGGCGACACCGTCACCGCGCGCTCGGCGGTGATTGGGCTGCGCGAGAACTCGAACCGGGAGACCGGCACCGTCTATCTCCGCTCGCAGGGCGTCAATGAGCGGGGTGAGACGGTCGTCGATTATGTGCGCTGGGTGATGGTGAGGAAGCGCGACAAGAGGGCGCCCGCGCCGACGCCGAGCGTGCCGAAGCTGCCGCCGGCGGTGATGCCGGGCGAGCTCGTCGTGCCGTCCTGGCTCGATCTTCGCGGCTATGACCGCGCGCTGGCGGGCGCGCGCCAGGGCTGGAGCGACTATGCCGTCGGCGAGCGCATCGATCATTTGGACGGCATGACCATCGAGGAAGCCGAGCACGCGATGGCGACGCGGCTTTACCAGAACACGGCGAAGGTGCATTTCAATCAGCACAGCGAGCGCCAGGGCCGCTTCGGCCGGCGTCTCATCTATGGCGGCCATGTCATCAGCCTGGCGCGCGCGCTTTCCTTCAACGGCCTTGCCAACGCCTTCCGCATCGCCGCGCTCAATGGCGGCCGCCATGTCGCGCCGACCTTCGCCGGCGACACGCTCTACGCCTGGAGCGAAGTGCTCGACAAGGCTGAGCTGCCGGGGCGCAGCGATGTCGGCGCGCTGCGCCTGCGTCTCGTCGCGGCCAAGGACCATCCCTGCGGCGATTTCCCGGACAAGACCGGCGAGGCCTATCATGCGGCGGTCGTGCTCGATCTCGATTATTGGGCGCTCATGCCGCGGTGAATAGCGAGAGGCGTCAGAAGCGCTCTTGCAAGCGCCGCTGACGCCTCTCAAGGAGCCGCTGCCGGCCCCCATGGCTCGCGACGGGATGGGTTGCCCCATCCGCGAGCGGCATCCGGGCGGAACGCCGCTCTTCGCCGGTGCCGGCCCAATGAAGGGCGCGGCTGGCGTGCTCCCCCTCGCATCGCACCCTCCACCATCCGTCGGCGGCGCTCCGAAGAACGCGCCTCGGGTCGGGCGATGTCCGTCGCCTGGGCAGGCGGCCGACATGACCCAGTGGCCGGAGCGGGGGCGTGGGTACGCCCGCCTCGATACAACCGTCGCGGTGAGGCACCGGCTGCATCACCCGGAGAGCCCGCCTCGGCGGGCTACGCGCTCGACCTCTTACTCCTGTCGCCGACGACCCACCGCCAGATGGATCTCCGACGCCCGATGTGAGGGGCCGGCGCTCTCGCGAGCCATGGCAATGATCGCAGAATGAGCCCATGCCACAAGCATTTTTCTTGCGTCGGATCAAGATTTCTGTGCATAAAATTTCGTGATGCGCACAGACCATCCTCTCGTCGTCCCCAGGTTTTTCCACAGCGCCGGTCTGCGCTCGTTGCGGCGGTCGCAATTGACTTGCCTGCGGCCGCCGGGCTAGACCGGACACACTCGCGCCGCCCCTAGGCTCCCTCCGATGACGCCCGCCCAACGGCCGCTCTCGCCTCATTTGCAGATCTACCAGTGGCAGCTCACCTCAGTGCTGTCGATCACGCATCGCATGACCGGCATCGCGCTCAGCGTCGGCGCGCTTTTTCTCGTGTGGTGGCTGCTCGCCGCCGCCACCAGCGACGGCGCTTTCGCCGCGGCGCAGTGGTTCTTCGGCTCGTGGCTCGGCCTCCTCATGCTGCTGGGCTGGACGTTCTGCTTCTTCTTCCATCTCGCCAACGGCATCCGCCACCTCGTCTGGGATACCGGCCGAGGATTCGATCTCCCGACCGCTTATGCCTCGGGCTGGGCGGTGGTGGCGGCGAGCGCGGCGCTGACGGTGGTCGCCTTCATCGCCGGCCTGGTGATGAGGAGCTGATGGCCGAGACCCGCCTCCGCTCGCCCTTGGGCCGCGCCATCGGCTTGGGCTCCGCCAAGGAAGGCGTCGAGCATTGGTGGGCGCAGCGCGTCTCCGCCGTGGCGCTCGTCGTGCTCGGACTCTGGTTCGCCGCGTCGCTCATCGCGCATGCCGGTGCCGAGCGGAGCGCCGTCATCCTCTGGCTGCAGTCGCCGGTGCCGGCGGTCCTCGCCATCCTGCTGCTGATCGCGCTCTTCTATCACGCCGCTTTAGGCCTGCAGGTGGTGATTGAGGACTATGTCCAGCCGGAATGGCTCAAGGTCTCGTCTTTGGTGGCGATGCGCCTCATATGCTTTGCCGTGGCGGTGGCGGGCATCTACGCCGTGCTGCGCATCGCCTTCGTCAGACTTGCGGTCGGAGGCTAGCGGCCATGCCCCAGGCTTATCCCATCGTCGATCATGCGTACGACGTCGTCGTCGTCGGCGCCGGCGGCTCGGGGCTGCGCGCCACGCTCGGCATGGTCGAAGCGGGCCTCAAGACCGCCTGCATCACCAAGGTGTTCCCGACGCGCAGCCATACGGTCGCGGCCCAAGGCGGCATCAGCGCCGCGCTCGGCAACATGGACGAGGACGATTGGCGCTGGCATTTCTACGATTCGGTCAAGGGCTCCGATTGGCTCGGCGACCAGGACGCGATCGAGTACATGGTGCGGAGCGCCATCCCCGCGGTGATCGAGCTCGAGCATTACGGCATGCCCTTCTCGCGCACCGAGGACGGCAAGATCTATCAGCGCCCCTTCGGCGGCCACACCAAGCATTTCGGCAAGGAGCTGGCGAAGCGCGCTTGCGCCGCCGCCGACCGCACCGGGCATGCCATGCTGCACACGCTCTATCAGCAGAGCTTGAAGCAGAATGCCGAGTTCTTCGTCGAGTATTTCGCGCTCGACCTGCTGATGGACGAGGGCGCCTGCTGCGGCGTCATAGCGTGGAACCTCGAGGACGGCACGCTGCACCGCTTCCGCGCGCATATGGTAGTGATGGCGACGGGGGGCTGCGGCCGCGCCTATTTCTCGACGACGCAAGCGCATACCTGCACCGGCGATGGCAACGCCATGGTGCTGCGCGCGGGCTTGCCGCTGCAGGACATGGAGTTCATCCAGTTCCACCCGACCGGCATCTACACCGCCGGCTGCCTCATCACCGAGGGTGCGCGCGGCGAGGGCGGCTATCTCACCAATTCCGAAGGCGAGCGCTTCATGGAGCGCTACGCGCCTACCGCCAAGGACCTGGCCTCGCGCGACGTGGTGAGCCGCGCCATGACCATCGAGATCCGCGAAGGCCGCGGCGTCGGCGAGCACAAGGACCACATCCTGCTGCATCTCGAGCATCTCGATCCCAAGGTGCTGCACGAGCGGCTCCCCGGCATCTCGGAGACGGCCAGGATCTTCTCCGGCGTCGAGGTGACGCGCGAGCCGATCCCGGTGCTGCCGACCGTGCATTACAACATGGGCGGCATCCCGACCAATTATCACGGCGAGGCGATCAATCCGAGCGACAGCGACCCCGAGCGCATCATCCCCGGGCTGATG
>DATJAV010000191.1:0-10758 GCA_035515835.1 Allostellaceae bacterium | reverse complement strand
CGGCTTCGGATTGACCTGCGTCGCCCGCGTCTCGGGCGCAAGATTGACGATCCGCACGGCGACGGGCGCATCTTCCAGCAGGGGCGGCTCGAGGAAGCTCGTGTGGACCAGCACGTAGAGCGTCACCGCCACGGCGACGTGGAACGCCACCGAGTAAACGAAGCCTCGCGTCTCTATGCCGCCCGTATCGGTCATCGCCTCAATGCTTCGTCTTGTCCATCATCTGCTCGGTGATCAGCGACACCTTGCTGAAGCCGGCGCCGCTCACCATGCCCAACACGGCCATGACCCGGCCGTAATCGACGGCGCGATCGCCGCGCACATAGATGTCGGCGGTGGGATTGTTCTGGGTGATCGCCTGGAGCCGCGGCACCAGGTCGTCGTCTTCGATGGGCGAATTCTGCAGGAAGAGCTTGCCGTCGGCCTGGACTGTGATCACCAGCGGCTCTTTCGGCTCGTTGATCGTCGGCGCGTTGCTCTCCGGCAGGTCGACCGGCACGCCGACGGTGAGGAGCGGCGCCGCCACCATGAAAATGATGAGGAGCACGAGCATGACGTCGACCATCGGCGTCACGTTGATCTCGCTCATCGGCTTGTAGCGTTGGCGGCCGTCGCCGCCATTGAGGATGCCGCCGGCCATGGCTTACGCCTTCTCGTCGAGCTGGCGCGAGAGGATCGCGCTGAACTCGGTGGAAAAGCCATCGAGCCGTCCGGCATAGCGGCCGAAATCGGTCGAGAACTTGTTGTAGGCGACGACCGCGGGGATCGCCGCGACGAGGCCCAGAGCGGTCGCGAGCAGCGCTTCGGCGATGCCCGGCGCGACCACGGCAAGACTCGTGTTCTTCGACGCGGCGATCGACTGGAAGCTGTTCATGATGCCCCAGACGGTACCGAAGAGCCCGACAAAGGGCGCGGTCGAGCCCACCGTCGCCAAGAATGGCATGAAGCGCTCCAGCCGCTCCATCTCGCGGCTCACGGTGACATGCATCACCCGCTCGATGCGCTCCTGGAGGTTGGTGCGGAGCGCGCTCGAGGCGGCGAGCCCCTTGGCCGCGCTCCGCCGCCATTCGCGCATCGCCGCGGCGAACACCGCCGACATCGGATCCGCCGGCCGCGTGCCGATGCGGTCATAGAGATCGTCGAGCGAGCCGCCCGACCAGAACGTCTCCTCGAAGCTCTCGGCGTCGCGGCGCAGCCGCCGTACTTTCGCCCACTTGTCGAAAATCACCGCCCAGCACCAGACCGAGGCGCCCCCCAGCAGGATGACGACGAACTTGACGATCCAATCGGCCTGCAAGAACAGGGTGATGATCGAAAGATCATGGGGAACGGTGCCGCCAAGCGGCACGGCGCTGATATCACCTTGCATGGGCGGTGGCCATCCGGTCTGTTTCAGGATTGAGCGAGAGAATCGCCGTCCTCAGCTGGGACGGCAGCCGCTGCGGGCGACCGTTGCGGCCGAGCGCGGCGATGGAAACGGTGAGGCGAACGAGCGCCTCGTCGTCGCGCTGCACGTCCTGCTCGAGCTCGAGGGCGGCGCCGCCGAGACGGGCAAGTCGGGTCGCGATCACGAGATCGTCGTCGAGCCGCGCCGGCAGCAGATAGTCGACCGTGCAGCGGCGCACCACGAAGGCGAGGCCGGTCTCCGCTCGCAGCCGCTCCTGCTCGATGCCGAGACGCCGCAGCATCTCGGTCCGGGCGCGCTCGGCGAATTTGAGGTAGTTCGCGTAGTAGACGAGCCCGGCGGCGTCCGTGTCCTCGTAATAGACGCGCACGGGATAAAGGTAGGCGCCGGCCTCGATGAGACCGTCGCGCGGCAGCACGCGGATCAAGCGCCCTCCTCCTCGTCCTCGGGGAGGAGGTCGAGCTGCGTCGGCCGCGGCCGCAGGGGGCGGACGCCGAGATAGGCGTAAGCGAGATCGGTCAGTACGCGGCCGCGCGGCGTGCGCTGCACGAAACCTTGCTGAATGAGATAGGGCTCGATCACCTCCTCGACGACGTCGCGCTGATCGGCGAGCGCCGCGGCGATGGTCTCGGCGCCCACCGGCCCGCCGCCGTAATTCTCGGCGATGCAGAGAAGATAGCGCCGGTCCATGGCGTCGAGACCGCGCTCGTCAACCTCGAGCCGCTTCAGCGCCGCATCCGCGGCCCGCCGGTCGATGCGCTTGGCGCCGGCCACCGCGGCAAAATCGCGCACCCGCCGCAAGAGTCGCGTCGCGACGCGGGGCGTGCCGCGCGAGCGCCGCGCGATCTCGGCCGCGCCCTCCTGCTCCAGCTCCATCTTGAGCACGCGCGCGCCGCGGCTGACGATGCGCTCGAGCTCCGCCGGCTCGTAGAAGACGAGGCGGAGGGGAATGCCGAAGCGCTCGCGCAGCGGCCGCGTGATGAGCCCCGAGCGCGTCGTGGCGCCGACCAGGGTGAAAGGCGGCAGGTCGATCCGCACCGAGCGCGCCGCCGGACCTTCGCCGATGATGAGATCGAGCTGGAAGTCCTCCATCGCCGGGTAAAGAATCTCCTCGACCGCAGGCGTCAGGCGATGGATCTCGTCGATGAAGAGGACGTCGCGCGGCTGCAAATTCGTCAGCAGCGCCGCGAGATCGCCGGCGCGCTGGATCACGGGCCCCGATGTGGCGCGAAAGCCCACGCCCATCTCGCGGGCGACGATCTGCGCCAGCGTCGTCTTGCCGAGGCCCGGCGGTCCGAAGAAGAGCACGTGATCGAGCGGCTCGCCGCGCGCTCGCGCCGCCTGGACGAAGACGCGGAGATTTTCCCGCACTTGCGTCTGGCCGACGAAATCGTCGAGACTCGCCGGGCGGAAGGAGGCATCGGCGTCCTCCTCGCGGGGCTCGGGCGCGACCATCCGCGGCTCACTCATCGCGCCAGCTCCTTGAGCCCGGCCCGGATCAGCGCATCGATCTTCGCCGCCTCACCCAGTTGCTTCGCCGCCTCATTGACGGCGCTGAAGGCGTCGCTGCGCGAATAGCCGAGATTGACCAGTGCCGAGACCGCATCGGCCGCGGGACCCTTGGGAGCGGCAATCGGGCCGCTCGCCGCCGCCGGTCCCAACATGATGCCGCCCACCTTGTCCTTGAGCTCCAGCGCGATGCGCTGGGCGAGCTTGGGGCCGACGCCGTCGGCGCGCGTCAGCGCCACCTTGTCCTGCGCCATGACGGCGGTGGCGAGCGCGTCGGGCGGCAGCACGCTCAGAACCGCCAGCGCCAGCTTGGCGCCGACGCCCTGCACCGTGGTCAGCAGGCGGAACCAGCCGCGCTCCGCTTCGTCGGCAAAGCCATAGAGATGGATATGATCCTCGCGCACATGCGTCTCGATGAGGAGCTTCAGCGGCTGGCCACGGGCCGGAACGCGCGCCAGCGTGCGCGCCGAGGCGAAGACGAGGTAGCCGACGCCGTTCACGTCGACCACGACGCCGTCTCCCGCGGCCTGTTCGACGATGCCGGCGAGCATGGCGATCACAGAGCGACGCTCCTCGCCCAGGCGCGCTCGGTCGCCGCGTGATGCGCGTGGCAGATGGCGACGGCGAGCGCATCCGCGGCGTCCGACGCTTCGAGCGCGGCGCCGGGGAGGAGCCGCCTCACCATCAGCTCGACCTGCTCCTTGTCGGCGTGGCCGACGCCGACCACCGATTTTTTGATGAGGTTCGCCGGGTACTCGACGACCGGGATGCCGCGCTCGGCCGGCGCCAGCAGCACGATGCCGCGCGCCATGCCGAGCTTCAAGGTCGAGGCCGGATTCTTGTTGACGAAGCTTTCTTCGACCGCCGCTTCGTCCGGCCGAAAGCGGTCGAGCACGGCGTTCAGCTGGCGAAAAAGCTCCGTCAGCCGCTCGGCGAGCGAGGCGCCGTCCTGGGAATGGACGACGCCGTCGGCGACGTGGCGGAGGCGGTTGCCGGCGGCCTCGATGACGCCCCAGCCGGTATGACGCAGTCCTGGATCGAATCCGATGAGGCGCATCGATGAGTCCTTTTGCTCGCGAGGTGCCAGCAGGTCAGGCGGTCAACCGCGCCATCACGTCGTCCGACATCTCGTAATTGGCGAAAACGTTCTGCACGTCGTCGCTGTCCTCCAGCGCCTCGAGCAGCTTGAAGAGTGCCTCGGCGACGACGCCGTCGACCACCGTCAGCGCCTTCGGCTTCCATATGAGGCGCGCCGACGCCGATGCGCCGAAACGCTGCTCCAGCGCATCGCGCACCCCATTGAGCGCCTCGGGCGCGCAGCTCACGATATGCTCCTCGGCGCTCTCGACGTTGTCCGCCCCGGCCTCGACCGCCGCCTCGAACATCTCGTCGGCCGAGGCGGCCTTGGCGGGAAACGTCACCTGCCCGAGCCGGTCGAACATGAAGCTGACGCTGTTGCTCTCGCCAAGATTGCCGCCGGCTTTGGTGAGCGCGGCCCGCACTTCACTCGCGGTGCGATTGCGGTTGTCGGTCAGCGCCTCGACGATGATGGCGATGCCGCCCGGACCATAGCCCTCGTAGCGGACCTCCTCGTAGTTCTCGCCCGCTTCGGCGCCGGCGCCGCGCTTGATGGCGCGCTCGACCGTGTCCTTGGGCATGTTGGCGTCGCGGGCGGCGCTCACCGCCGCGCGCAGCCGCGGATTGGCCGCGGGATCAGCGAGACCGGTGCGCGCCGCCGTGGTGAGCTCGCGGATGATCTTCGTGAATACCTTGGCGCGTTTCTTATCCTGCGCGCCCTTCCGGTACATGATATTCTTGAACTGGGAATGGCCAGCCATGGCGTATCGCTAGTTCCTGAGATCAGCGCAGGGGACCATACCATATCTGGTAAAATGACCAACCCTGCTTCGCGGCGACAAAGCCCCCACGCCGCCTCCCGCGCGTACATAACTCTGTCAATATGGCAGCATTACGGCGCTATGCGCGGTGCGCCTTTGTCGCGTAGGGCGTGACCCGACTCGTCGCCGCGCAAAAGCGCGCATCACAGCGGATTCCGCTCGACTCGGCAGGAATGGGGCGCCTCAGGCCGCGCCGGCGCACGCTCGTCTTACGCCTCGTCATCCGGCATCGAGCCCCCGCCGACCTCGTCGTCATAGCCGTGACTGTGGCTATAGAAGAGCAGCGCCATCAGGCTGACGCCCAGCGCCGCTGTGCCGATGACCCCCAACGAGAGCGCGACATAACCGTTGACGCCGAGATCGACACCCCTCAGGGAATGCCAGATATAGACGCCGACCGCAGCGACCGACGCTACGAGCACGACAACGATCAAAATCAGCGACCGCCTCGATGTTCCGCTTTGCGTTTTGTCCGATGAAGGCATCCGAGGCGGCGCTCAGGATGCCGCGACGCCGACCGTCTCGACTTCGGGCCATTGCGCCGCCAGGCGGCCACCCAATCGGAGCGGCGCGATGCGGCGCGCGAGACCGGTGGCCTCGTCGGTCTCGACAAAAACGGCGCACAATGTCGCCTCGCCTTCGGCGACTTGGAGCCGCTCGCCGGGCATCTTCCGGACGAAGCGCAGGACCGCGGCCTCCTTCTGCATGCCGATCACCGAATCGTAGTCGCCGCACATGCCGGCATCGGTCTGATAGGCGGTCCCCTTGGGTAGGATCTGTGCGTCTGCCGTCGGCACATGGCTGTGCGTGCCGACCACCGCCGAGACGCGGCCGTCGCAGAAATGCCCCATGGACATCTTTTCCGACGTCGCCTCGCCGTGAAAATCGAGCAGAATGGCGTCGACCGCGCCCAGCGGATGGGCGGCGAGCAGCTTGTCGATGCCGGTAAAGGGATCGTCGATCGCATCCATAAAGAGCCGCGCCATGGCGTTCACGACCAGGAGCTTCCGTCCATCGGCCAGCGAGAAGATGCCGTGGCCCTTGCCCGGCGTCCCCGGCGGGAAATTGATCGGCCGCAACAGCCGCGGATCGCCGTCGATGTAGGAAATGATCTCGCGCTTGTCCCAGACATGGTTGCCCGTGGTGATGACGTCGATGCCCGCGGCGTAGAGCTCGGCGCAGATCGTATCGGTGATGCCGAAGCCGTGCGCGGCGTTCTCGCCATTGGCGACGACGAAATCGAGCCGCAGCTCGCGGCGAAGCCGCGGCATATGGTTGATCACCACAGTGCGGCCGGCGCGTCCGACAATATCGCCACAGAGCAGCAGCCTCATTCTCGCTTGATCCTCTTCCCCGCGGTCATGACTTTTCCGCGACGCCGGTCCGAGACCCGTGCCGGCGCATCGTCGCCGTCGGTCGAGCGAAAAGTGAGGATGGAGCCACCTCGGCCGTCGGCATTGCTTAACCCTCGTGGCCCGCTAACGCAGGTGGGAACCATATACCGAAACCAGGGCTTCGGCAGGGACAGCCCCCTTGAGGTAGATATCGGCCCCGGGGTTCGTGCGACCTAACGCACCGCGCAGCCCCATCCTCGACCTAAATGTGGTGGGTTTCGAGCCGACTGGCAATCGTCTCGATACGTTGGGCCAGTGTTTCGACCTGCACCGCGAGCTCCCCGGTGAGATCGACCGGACCGTTGGCCAGGGTTCCGCTCTGCGCGTCAGCCAGCTCATCGGCCAACACCAGCGCCGCCAGGAGCAATAGCCGCGCCTCGCCGATTTGGCCCAAGTCCCGCGCGAAGGTCCGCACTTTGCCGTCGACATAGCGCGCGAGCTCGGTGATGCGCTGCTCCTCGCCGTCATTGCAAGCGACGGGATAGGCGCGACCGTTGATGGTGACCGCAACCTGCGCCATCAGCCCTCCAACGCCCGATCGAGGCGCAATATCGCCGCGTCGAGCCGCGACGCCACCATCTCCGTCGTCTCCAGCAACGCGCTATAATCGGCCTTGGCGGCGGCGACTACACCATGGTGCGCCACGGCGCCGTCGGCGCTGCGCGATGCCGCCGACTCCAGCCGCGCGACGGCGCGTTCCAAGTGTCTTACGGCCTCGTCGAGCCTGCTCATTCGTCCCTACGACAAAACGATGACATTACGCTTCGCGCCGACAGGCCGTCAATTGCGTGACGCCCGGCATGCAGCGCGCCCGAGGGCGGGGCCGGCCGCCAGCCCGGGACAGAGGAGCGCTGGACAGCGAGGGCGCGTTCTGGCACAGCAATCGTCGCGCGGGCAAACCTGTCGCCGACGATAGGCGATGTTTTCTGCGGGAGGCCCGGTTTGCGAAAGGTGGCGCGAGGCGTTTGGCGGGTCTCGATCGTTGTCGTACCGTTGGCGCTTGCCGCCGCGGGGTACCGCTTCTATCAGGAAACCGAGCACAGCCCCGCCCTCGTCCTGCCGGAGCGACACCGCTACGCCGTCATCGTCCCTCTGCCCCCGCCCCCGGCGCGCGCCCTGCCCGAGCCGGCGGCGCCACCGGCCACGGCAGCACCGGCACCCCCGCCGCAAAGGACCGACCAAGAGCCGAGCGATCCATCGCAGCTCGCTTCATGGCTCGAGCCGCGCGCCGCACGGGGCGACGTCCTGGCGCAATATCGGTTGGGAATGATGTACGCGCTTGGCAAGGGCGTCGAGAAGGACTACGCCCGCGCCGAGCCTCTGCTGCGTGCCGCGGCGGAGAGCGGACTTGCCGAGGCGCAATACGACTACTCCGTGCTATGGGAGAAGGGCCTCGGCGTGCCGCAAGACTCGGCCCGGGCGGCGATGTGGCTCGGCAAGGCGGCAACCCAGGGAAACGCCAACGCGGCGCTCAGCCTCGGCTATGCCTTTGCCCAAGGCGACGGGGTCCTGCGCAGCATGGCCGACGCGGCGCATTGGTTTCGCCGCGCCGCCGAGTCGGGCCTGGTCGATGCTCAGTACAATCTCGCCTATCTCTACGAGCATGGCGAGGGCGTGGCGCGATCGGAGGTCGATGCCTACGCCTGGTACAGCATCGCCGGCGCGCAGGGCGACGAGGCGGCTCAGCAAGCGGCGGAGCGCGTCGTCAAGTCGCTCTCACCCAGTCGGCTCAAAGCGGCGCAGTCACTGGCGAGCGAATTGCAAGGTGCGATCAAGAGCGAACGCTAGAACGGCTTGCCGTCCACCGAGAATGCCAGCAGCACGTTACCGGGGGCAGAGCCGATGAAGGCATAGCCCGAATTGACATAGAGCATGCCCGCGACCACCACCGCGCCCGGTCCATCGATCGCGCCGCCCTGCCCCGCGACACCATTGGCGGTGTCGTAAGCGCGCTTGGTGTCGACATCCCAGATGATCGCGCCGTCCGCCGCCGCATAAGCGCGCAAGTGACCGTCGACGCCGCCAGAGAAGACGACGCCGGGGATGGCGGTGACCGCCGCCGACTGCGCGGGACTGCAACCGGGCGCATCGCCGCATCCGGGGTGAGGCGTGTGCCAGACCACGTCGCCGGTCGCGAGCGAGAGCGCGAAGAGGCCACCGCCCGCCTTGCTGTCGAGAACATATTTCGCGCCGAAATACGCCGCCTGCGCCCCCTCGGTCGTTTCCGACGCCGGTCTGGTTTTGACGTCCGACAGCGCGACATAGACGTTGTGCTCGTCGGCGGCGGAGCCCCATTGCACCCCGCCCATGGTGCCGCCCTTGCCGACCCGCCGTTGCCAGAGGATGGCTCCCTGCCGATCGGGATCGAGCGCGTGCACTACGCCCGACTTTTGCCCGGAGATCAGGGCGCGCTTGCCGTCCCCCAGCTGCACCAGGATTGCCGACGAGCCGAAATCGAGGTCGGGACCGTTCGCCTGGGGACAATTCCGCACGCCGGGCGCCGCCATGGCACAAGCCACGGTGTAGGCATCGCCCGCCGTCATCTGCCGCGACCATGCGAGCTCTCCCGTGTTCAGACGAAACGCCAGGAACGCATCGGAGGTGGGCGCCGCCGGATCGGAGTAGCTGTCGCCGGTGGTGGCATAGATCATGCCGGCGTCGAGGTCGACGGTGGGCGACGACCAAATACCGGCGCCCGACGGTCCCCACAGCTGCACATTGGCCGCGCCGCGGCGGACGGGTTTCGGCGCCTCCGCGATGCTGTAGGCTTTCCACAGGGTCTTGCCGCTTTTTGCGTCGAGCGCCACGACGCTGCCGCGAAACCGGCAGCAGGAATATTGCGGATTGGCTGCGAGCACCTCTTCATCTGAGGTGACCGGGACGTAGAGAACGCCGTTAGCCAGCGCCGGTGCGCCGGTGATGCGCGCGCCCTTGAAGTCGTCGACGGCGGTCTTCCACCGCAGCTCGCCGCTGAGCCCGTCGAGCGCATAGGCATTGGCCCTCTGGTCGCCGAAATACGTCGACCATCCGCGCTCATCGATACCGATGCTGATGGCGCTGCGGACTGCGGCGTCGGCCGCAAATGTCCAGAGGATGCAGCCCCTCTTGGCGTCGAGCGAATAGACCTTGCCGCCGAGGCTGCCGACGAAGAGCCGGCCGTCCATGACGGTCGGCTGCGTGCCCCCACGCGTCACGCCGGGAAAGCCGAAGGCCCATTTCAATTTGAGCTTCGGCACGTCCTCGGCCGCGAGCTGCGCCATGGCTGCCGGCTGGAAGCGGTGCTGCGCCAGGTCGCCGCCCCACCCATTCCAATGAGGCCGCGCCATGGGGTCCGGCGCGACGGGACCTGGCGCGGCGCAAGCGGCATCCTTGGCGGGCGCCGCCTCGCCACGTCCCAGATACCGACTAAGCGCCTCGATCTGCGCCGCACTGAGGCTTTGGGCTTGCGCGCTCATGCTGCCGGTCGTGAGCGCTGCGGCGATCCCTTGCGCCGACATTTGCCGGAGAGCAGCCGTCTCCGGCGCCCGCGCGACGCCGCCCTCATGGCAAGCGGCGCAACGCTCGCGATAGAGCGCAGCACCCTCGCCCACCGGCGTGGGCTCGGCCAGGGCCGGCGTCGCAATGAGCAGAAACAGCAAAAACACGAGCCGTCTCATGCCTCCTCCTCCCTAGAAAAGCTTCCCCGCCGCGATCCACCAGAGGGGTCGCTCCTGTCGGAGCCCGGCCGCCGCCGCCGCGGCCGCGGCCGGCGTCGCAAACAGCGCAAAGCAGGTCGCGCCGCTGCCGCTCATGCGCGCAATGAGCGCGCCGTCGAGCGCCGCCAAACGCTCGAGCACCGCGCCGATCGCCGGCACAAGCCCGATCGCCGCGGCGGTGAGATCGTTGCGCCGCATCGCCAGCAGCGACGCCAGCGACGCCGCGTCAGGCGCTGCGGTGTCAAAGCGTCCCGTTGCCGAGAACGCGCCTTGGCGCGCCTTGAACACCGCGGCGGTGGGAAGCGCTATTCCCGGATTGACCAGCAGCGCCGTGACCGCCGGCAGCGGCGGCGCGGGCTCAATGCGCTCGCCAATGCCGCCGAGCCAAGAGACGCGGCTTGCCAGGCACACCGGAACATCCGCACCGAGCCGCGCACCCAGCGCGGCGAGTGCCGTCTCGTCGAGATCGATCCGCCAGAGCGCCGCCAGAGCGTGCAGCGTTGCCGCCGCGTCGCTCGAGCCGCCGCCGATCCCCGAGGCCACCGGGAGATGCTTGATCAGCGTCAGCGCTGCGTCCGGCGAGCGCCCGACATGCGCGGCCAACAGCGCCGCTGCGCGCCACACCAGGTTCTTCTCGACCGGCTCTTTGAGGCCGGGCGCGTGCGGGCCGTGGATCGCCAGCGAGAGTTTCGTGGCCGGCTCGGCGACGATCTCATCGCCGACCTCGGCGAAGGCCACCAGGCTGTCGAGCAGGTGGTAGCCGTCGGCGCGCCGCCCGACGACGTGCAGGTAGAGGTTGATCTTGGCGCGCGCGACCGCCCGCACCGCCGCCGGCGCCATCGCCGGGGCCCGTCCCA
>DATJAV010000190.1:0-5715 GCA_035515835.1 Allostellaceae bacterium | reverse complement strand
CCTTGACCGCGGCGGCCTGGTTACGGAGCGCGACGATGTCGGCCGTGCAATCGGCCTGCGCCGGCATGCTTAATCCCGCGTTAACCAAGGTTGCGAGAAAACCAAGGAACCATGGTGATACTGCTCTTTTCATGCCCGATCCCGGTCAGTAGGATAAGCGCACGGCTCCGAAGCCGCCCTTTTTTTAGCATCATACGGCTAGGGCGGAAGCAGCAAACGCGCTGGAATCGCCATGCCGGTCGCACCAAGGAATAAACCCGATCGCCAGCCGTTGTCAGGCAACGAGGCTAGTGTGGGCAGCCTGCCTCTATCGGGGCGTGTTGCGATGAGCGTGTCGGTCAGCGACCAGCTCATCGCCGTGCTGCCGCGAATGAGGCGATTCGCCCGCGGCCTTACCGGCTCGGCCGTCGAGGCCGACGATCTCGTCCAGGCGGCGTGCGAGCGGGCCCTCACCCGGGCGCATCAATTCCAGGAAGGGACGCGGTTCGACAGCTGGATGTTCCGGATCGTGCAGACCATTTGGATCGACCAGCTGCGTGCCCGGGACACGCGGCGGGAAGAGGCGGAAGATGAGGGCGTCCATCTCGGCACCGACGAGCCGGGACGGCGCGTCGAAGCGAGGTTGGCGCTGGAGGAGGTCAGGAACGCATTGCAGGATCTGCCGCCGGAACAGCGTGCGGCGCTGATGCTCGTGACGGTGGACGGGCTCAGTTACAAGGAGGCGGCGGAAATTGCCGGAGTGCCGGTGGGGACGATCATGAGCCGTCTGGCGCGCGCGCGGGTTGCGCTGCAGGCAAGGCTCGAGGCCGGCGGCAGCTTGCGGAGGAGTACGGAAGATGTCAAAGCCGACGGATGAGAGGCTGATCGCCTATCTCGACGGCGAGCTCGGGGACGACGAGCGCGCCCAAATCGCGCATTGGCTTGAGCAGGACGCCGATCTCCGCGAGCGCGCGGGCGAGCTCAGCGAGAGCGCGGCCTTGCTGCGTGCCGCCTTCGACGAGGTGTTGCGCGAGCCCGTGCCGGAGCGGCTGATGGCGGCGGCGCACGGCCCCGCGGCGGCCGGTGCCACGCTGGTCGACCTCGCGGCGGCGCGCGAGCAACGCGCGAAGCCGCGGACGCGCGAGCGCCGCTGGTGGGTCGCCCCCGCGGCGGCGGCGGCGATCGCCGGCCTCATCGTCGGCATCGGCATCTCACGCAGCGTGCTGCCGGAGCAGCCCGCCGCGACGAACGTGACCCCGGCCCCCAGCTTCGTGGAGAATCTCGGCGGCTATTATGTGCACTACACCAATGCCGACACGAGCGAGGGGACGTCCTTCGACAAGCTGCCGCCCAATTTCCGCGTGCCCGATTTGAAGCCCTGGGGCTTGGAATTCCGCGGCGCCCGTTTCCTCATGGCCGAAGGTCACGAGGCGATGCAGCTGCTCTATAGCACCGACAACAAGGCGCTGGGGCCGGTCATGGTCTTCGTCGGCAATTTCTCCGACGGCGACCGCGGCGTCAAATTCAGCACCAGCGGCAACGTCAACGTGCTGAGCTGGCGCTCGCACGGCCACACCTACGCCATCACCGGCACGGTGAACACGAACTACCTCTGGAACATCCACAACGATCTCGCCTACCAGTTCGACGGCATCTGACGATTCACAGCCTCTCCCGCATCGCGGGAGAGGCTGGCGAGCGCAGTG
Source organism: Allostellaceae bacterium (assembly GCA_035515835.1). Taxonomy (GTDB): domain Bacteria; phylum Pseudomonadota; class Alphaproteobacteria; order ATCC43930; family CGMCC-115725; genus DAHUYF01. The sequence continues at coordinate 4,030 of DATJAV010000190.1, read as the reverse complement.
AGCCGGGAGAGGGTTGGCGTGCTCCGCCAGGCTGACAAAGCAGACGCGGGCGGCGCCGGCCCTCACCCGGAGCGGGCTTCGCCCGCGCGGCCCAGCCCTGGCGGTCGTTGCCAAGATAGAGGTGGCTGCGGCGCCGGGTCCCCGCGCGCCATGTGCTATTGCGGCTTTGCCTCGAGCGCTTGCGAGAAAGCGATGACGGCCTCGCCATGCTGGCCCGCCTCGGCGAGCGAGACGCCGAGATTGTGGACGAGGAGCGCATCGTCGCCCTGCGAGAGCTCGATGGCGCGGCGATGGCAATGAACCGCGCCCTTCACATGCTTCAGCTGCGTCAGCGCATTGCCGAGATTGATCCAGAGGCCGGGACCGGTCGGGTTGAGCGCCAGCGCGTCGCGATAGCACCAGAGCGCATCCAAATGCCGCCCCATCGCCGCGAACATGACGCCCCGCGCGTTGCGCAGATTGGCGTTGCCGGGATCGCGCGCGATGGCATCGCGCAGCACCGCCTCGGCCTCGGCGTGCTTCCCGACGCCGTGCAGCGCCGAAGCGCGGCGGAAGGCTTCGGGCGAGGAGAGCGGGGCGGTGGCTTCTTGCGTCATCGTCGCTGTTGCAGGTCTCGAAGGAAGGCAGTCTTTTCGATGCACGCCCGCGACCGGTGCGCTCTCATACCCCAGTCTATCTTCCTGTGGAAGATTCAATCGGAACTGGCTAAGGCTATGCGTGCATGCGCCTTCTCTTCGCCATCCCGCACTTTTTCGCCGGCATCGACGCCGATGCGACCAACCGCTCGCAGCGGCCGGCGGCGCGGCAGGAGCGGGTGCAGGCGCTGGTGGCGACCGTCGCGACGCTGCAGCAGACCTTCGGCACCGGCGTCTATGGCCTCGATCACTTCCGCCACGCCTCGTGGCAGGCGGTGGCGCCGGCGGCGAGACGGCTCGATATCGTCATCTGCACCGCGGGCGACCGGCACTTGCTCGACGACGTGCCGCTGCTGCGGCCTTACTTCCATCATCGGCCGTCCGACGTCGAGCCGACGATGCTGGGGTTCGAATGCCATCGCGTCCTCGCCGAGGCGCGCGGGCGCTACGACTATTACGCCTATCTCGAGGACGATATCGTTCTGAACGATCCGCTCTTCTTCAAGAAGCGGCTGATCTTCGACGATCGCTTCGGGCCCATGGCGCTGCTGCAGCCCAACCGCTACGAGCTGCAAGCGGCAGGCGCGGTGCAGAAGCTCTATGTCGACTACCAGCTGCCGCCGGCGCGGACGGCGCAGTATCAGGATCTCTCCGACACGCCCCGCCTCATGATGCCGTTCCTCGACGAGGCGATCGCCTTCGAGCGCAGCACCTATCCTTCGGCGGGATCCTTCTTTCTCGGCGGCGAGCAGCTGGCGCGCTGGGTCGCATCGCCCGCTTTCCTCGACTGCGACGTCTCCTATCTGAGCCCGCTCGACAGCGCCGCGACGCTCTCGGTGATGAAGACCTTCCGCATCTTCAAGCCGGTGCTTGACCAGGCTTGGTTCCTCGAGGTGCTGCACGTCTCGCCGCGCTGGATCGCCTGGGCGGCGCGCCGGACGCACCTCGTGCCGCGCGAGCGCGTGCCGCAATGAGCACCCCGGGCACTTCGTCCCGGGGGGAGGCCGAGAGCAACCCACCGAGCGGTGGAGAAAGCCGCGCCTTCCGCGAGGCGGTGACGCTGCACGAGAGCGGGCGCCATGCCGAGGCCGAGACGCTGCTGGCGCAAGCGCTGACGGAGACGCCACTGGATCTCTCCTTGTGGAACGCGCGCGGCGTCAATCTTCGCGTGATGAAGCGCAATGCCGAGGCGATCTGGTGCTTTCGCCAGGCGCTGGCGCTGCGCGCCGACCGGGCTGCGGTGTGGTCCAATCTCGGCAACGCGCTGAAAGACCTGAAGCACACGCAATCCGCCATCGCCTGCCACAACCGCGCCATTGCGCTCGAGCCCAACAATGCCGGTGCGCAGCACAATCTCGGCATCGCGCTCACCGTCGCCGACCGTCATGTCGAGGCGCTCGCCGCTTTCGATCGCGCGCTCGAGCTCGATCCCAAGAACCACAAGGCGCGCTGGGACCGGGCGCGGTGCCATCTCCATCTCGGCGACTACGCCCGCGGCTGGGCCGATTACGAGGCGCGGCTTTTGACCGGGCAATTACCCGAGCGGCAATTCCCCGGCGCGCGCTGGACCGGCGAGCGCTACGAGGGGAAGCGCCTCCTCATCGTCAGCGAACAGGGCATGGGCGATGCGATCTGGATTGCGCGATATCTGCCGCGCGTCAAGACGCTGGGCGGCGAGCTCGTCATGGAATGCCGGCCGGAGACGATCCCGCTCCTCGCCTCGCTCGGTGTCTGCGATCGCCTCGTGCCGAAGCAGGACCCCCTGCCCGATGCCGATTTCCATGTCAATCAATGCAGCCTCCCCGGCCTTTACTCGCCGAGCCTCCGGGCGATTCCGGCGCAGCCCTATTTCGGCGCCGAGCCCGAGCGCCGCGCGAAATTTGCCGCGGCGATGGCCGAAGCGCGCGGGCGGCTCAAGGTCGGCATCGTCTGGTCGGGCAGCACGACCTTCCAGGGGAACCGCGACCGCGCGGTGCCGCTCCGCCTCTTCCTGCAATGGTTCGCGCTGCCGGGCGTCCAGCTCTACAGCCTGCAGAAGGGCCCGCCCGAGCAGGAGCTGGCGTCGCTTCCCCGGGGTGCCCCCATCATCGATCTGGCGCCGCTCATCGCCGATTTCGCCGACACCGCCGCCGCCATCGCCGAGCTCGATTTGGTGCTGATGACCGACAGCGCGGTAGCGCATCTTGCCGGCGCCATGCGGCGGCCGGTCTGGGTGCTGCTCAACCGCGTGCCGCATTGGCTCTGGCTGCTCGACCGCAGCGACAGCCCCTGGTATCCCTCGATGCGGCTCTTCCGCCAGCGCGCCTGGGGCGACTGGAACGGCGTCTTCGATGAAGCCGCGGCCGAGCTCCTGACATGGAGCACGGCGCGGCGATAGCAGGCGGCGCTTGCGTCTTGCGTCAGTGACCGCAAGACTCGCCAACCAAGCGGCTGGTGTACGTAGAGCGTTACGACGACATCAGCGGTGCCATGCAACGCGAGAAGAACATGAAGCCCAGGCCACGGGCGTGGAAGGTGCGCCGCGCGACAATCTTGAGTGGGAGGATCCCTACGACCGCATCGCCGCATAGTCCCATCACGGGGATGGATCCCTTCCCGCGCAAGGGACGCGATCTGCGGCTCGATTTCTTCCGCGGGCTCTCGCTCTTCTTCATCTTCATCGACCACATCCCCAACAACTTCCTCGGCTGGTTCACGCTGCACTCGATTGCGTTTTCCGACGCGGCCGAGGTCTTCATCTTCATCTCGGGATATACCGCGGCGCTGGTCTATGGCCGGAGCCTCTACCAGCACGGCAGGCTCTTCGCCACCGCGCAGATCTGGCGCCGCGTCTGGCAGCTCTATGTCGCGCACATCTTCCTCTTCGTCATCTTCACCGCCGAAGTCTCCTACGCCATCCTCGCCGTCAACAATCCCATGTACAGCGAGGAACTCCGCGTCGGCGACTTCCTGCAGCAGCCGCATATCGCCATCATCAAGGCGATGCTGCTGCAGTTCCAGCCGACCTTTCTCGACATCCTGCCGCTCTATATCGTGCTGCTCGCCATTTTCCCGCTCGTGCTGCTGACGCTCGAGCGGGGCGCGCTCTGGGCGCTTTTGCCTTCGGCGGTGGTCTATGCGCTGACGCTTCGCCACGGCTGGGGCATTCCCGCCTATCCCCAATCCGTCTGGTACTTCAATCCGCTGGCCTGGCAGTTCCTGTTCGTTATCGGCGCCTCGGCGGGCCATGCGCGCGTCAGCGGCCGCTGGCCATTTCCAAAGGGCAAGTGGTTCTCGCAGCTTGCCGTCGCGGTGAGCGCCTTGGCCATCGTCATCAATCTGAGCTGGCTCATCCATCGGCTTTACGATCCCTTTCCGGCGATCCTGGCGAAGCAGCTCTTGAGCTTCGCCATCGA
>DATJAV010000189.1:0-6601 GCA_035515835.1 Allostellaceae bacterium | reverse complement strand
GGCGGCCCTTACAGCAATCTCGAGGCGACGCAAGCGGTGCTGGACGAGGCCCGCCGCCGCGGCATACCGCCGCGGCGCATCCTTTGTACCGGCGACGTCGTCGCTTACGGCGCCGATGCGCGGGCCACGCTCGATCTCGTGCGCAGCGCCGGGATCGCCGTGGTCATGGGCAATAGCGAGGAATCGCTGGGCGAGAGCGCCGGCGATTGCGGCTGCGGTTATGCCGAGGGCAGCGCCTGCGGCGCGCTCGCGGTCGAATGGTACGCCCATGCCGACCGCAGCCTCGGGCCCGAGGAGCGGGCCTGGATGGCGGGCTTGCCGCGGCGGATCGACATCGAGCTCGGCGGCAAGCGGCTGGCAGCGATCCATGGCAGCCCGCGCCAGATCAACCGCTTCGTCTTCGCCTCGACGCCCGCGGCGGTGAAGCGCGAGGAGCTCGACGCCGCCCATTGCGACGGCGTCATCGCCGGGCATTGCGGCATTCCTTTCACGCAAGTGATCGACGGCCGCCTCTGGCACAATTCGGGCGCCATCGGCATGCCCGCCAATGACGGCACGCCCCGCGTCTGGTTCAGCGTGCTCACGCCCGGGGCCGACGGCATCGCCGTCGAGCATGTGGCGCTCGCTTATGACCACGCCGCCGCGGCGGCGAAGATGCGCCGCGCCCGCTTGCCCGAAGGCTACGCCGCGGCGCTCGAGACCGGACTCTGGCCCAGCCTCGATGTGCTGCCGGCAGCCGAGCGCGCCGAGAGTGGCGCCGGCCTCGTCGCGGGCGTTCTCCGCTGGCGCGCCGACGGCGCCCAGTCCTGGCCGACGCAGCCGGCGGCGGCGCCGCCGAAGCGCCTGGACGACGCGAAGTTCCGCGATCCCGCGGTGACCGCCAAGGGCGAGACGCGGGCGCATGTCGCGCTGGGCAGCCTCAAGACCCTCTGGTTCAACACGGGCACGCTCTGCAACATCACCTGCGCGCATTGCTACATCGAATCGAGCCCGACCAACGATCGCCTGGCCTATCTGACGCTGGCCGAGATGCTGGCCTATCTCGACGAGATCGCGCGCGACGCTCTGCCCACCGAGGAGATCGGCTTCACCGGCGGCGAGCCTTTCATGAATCCGGACATGCTGGCGATGATGGAGGCGTGCCTCACGCGCGGCTTTCGCGTGCTGGTGTTGACCAACGCCATGCGGCCGATGCGTCGGCTCGAGGGAAAGCTCCTCGATCTCCAGCGCCGCCTCGGCGAGCGCCTGACCCTCCGCGTTTCGCTCGACCACTATGCGCGGGCGCTCCATGAAGAAGAGCGCGGCCCCAAAAGCTGGGAGCCGACGCTGGGCGGCCTCAAATGGCTCGTCGCCAACGGCTTCAACGTCGCCGTCGCCGGCCGCACGCTTTGGGGCGAGCCCGATTGCGCCATGCGTCAGGGTTTCCGGCGGCTCTTCGCCGAGCACGCCATCCCGATCGACGCCGAGGATCGACAGCAGCTGGTGATCTTCCCGGAGATGGACGCCACCGCCGACGTGCCGGAGATCACCACCCAATGCTGGGGCATCCTCCATGTCGATCCCGGGGCCATGATGTGCGCGAGCTCCCGCATGGTGGTGAAGCGCAAGGATGCCGCGCGCCCCAGCGTCGTCGCCTGCACGCTGCTGCCTTACGACGATGCCTTCGATCTCGGCCCGACGCTGAAGGACGCGGCAGGGAACGTCGCGCTCAACCATCCGCATTGCGCCAAGTTCTGCGTGCTGGGCGGCGGGGCGTGCAGCCGGTAGGCATGGCGAAACTCCTGCCTAGTTTTTGATCACCCGACGAAACGACCTCGCGTCGCGCTGCCAGCGCCGACCAATGTCGGAGCGAAACCGTTCGTCTAGACAAAGACTTATCTGACGTCGCTGGAATTGGCCTGGGCTTTGCTACCGTGCTGCCGAAGCGGTCGGGAGGGAGCGTGAAGCCGGCAGCGACGGCGTCCACCGGAATCGTGGCGGCCTTCGATGAGATGAGCGGGGCTGCGGGGGAAGAGTGTCGCGCGCAGTATGAGCTCATCCGCCGCTGGCTCGAGACGACGCCGGCCGAGGCGCTGCAGCTGAAGCGGCGCGAGGCGGAGCTGCTCTTCCGCCGCATCGGCATCACTTTTGCCGTCTATACCGAGGGCGGCGACCCCGAGCGCCTCATCCCCTTCGACATCATCCCGCGCGTCCTCGATGCCGGGGAGTGGGAGCTCCTTTCCAGCGGCCTCGAGCAGCGCGTGCGCGCGCTCAATGCCTTCGCCCGCGACGTCTATCACGGGCGGCAGATCCTGCGCGCCGGTCTCATGCCGCCGGAGCTGGTGCTGCACAATGAAGGCTTCCGCCCGGAGATGCAGGATTTCTCGCCGGCGCAGCAGGTCTACACGCATGTCGCCGGCATCGATCTCGTGCGCCTGGGCCCGCGCGAGTTCTGCGTGCTCGAGGACAACTGCCGCACCCCCTCGGGCGTCTCCTACATGCTGGAGAATCGCGAAGCGATGATGCGGCTCTTCCCCGATCTCTTCGCCGGCCACCGCATCCGCTCCGTCGAGCACTATCCCGAGGAGCTGCTCGATATCTTGAAGTCGGTGGCGCCGCCGCATTGCCCGGGCGAGCCCGCCGTCGCCCTGCTGACCCCGGGATCCTACAACAGCGCCTATTACGAGCATTCCTTCCTCGCCGACGACATGGGGGTGGAGCTGGTCGAGGGCGCCGATCTCTTCGTCGACGACAACGTCGTCTATATGCGCACCACCGAAGGGCCGAAGCGGGTCGACGTCATCTACCGCCGCATCGACGACGACTATCTCGACCCGCTGACCTTCCGCCCGGACTCGACGCTGGGGACGGCCGGGCTCTTCAATGCCTATCGCGCCGGCAACGTCACGCTGGCCAACGCCGTCGGCGCCGGGATCGCCGACGACAAGTCGATCTACCCCTATGTACCGGCGATGATCCGCTTCTATCTCGGCGAGGCGCCGCTTCTCGGCAACGTCCAGACTTGGCGCTGCGGCGATTCCGAGGATTTGGGCTATGTCTTGGATCACCTCGCCGAGCTCGTCGTCAAGGAGGCGCGGGGCTCGGGCGGCTACGGCATGCTGATCGGACCGCAAGCGAGCCGGGAGCAGATCGAGAGCTTCGCCGAGAAGCTCCGCGCGCATCCCCACGAGTACATCGCGCAGCCGACGCTGGCGCTCTCGACCTGCCCGGTTTTCGTCGAGACCGGGCTCGCGCCGCGGCATGTCGATCTCCGCCCCTTCGTCCTCGTCGGCAAGGACATTCGCATCGTGCCGGGCGGCTTGACCCGGGTCGCGCTCCGGCCCGGCTCGCTCGTCGTCAATTCGAGCCAGGGCGGCGGCACCAAGGACACCTGGGTGCTGGAGGCGGATCGTGCTGAGCCGCACCGCCGATAGCCTTTACTGGCTCGCGCGCTACATGGAGCGGGCCGAGAACCTGGCGCGCATCGTCATGGCCGGCTACCGCATGGCGAGCACGGCGCGCTCGCTCGAGAATCCCGGCAATGAATGGCACTCGACGCTGCTCGCCGCCGGCTGCGAGCCCGGCTTTCTCGCCAAGCACGGCGAGGCGACCGCGGCCCTCGTCATCGACTATCTGGTGCGCGACGCCGACAATCCCTCCAGCATCTTCTCCTGCCTCGAGACGGCGCGCCGGAACGCGCGCGCGGTGCGCACCGCGCTTACCGTCGACATGTGGGACGCGCTCAACGAGACTTGGTATCAGGCGCGGACCGGCAATCGCTTCGCGGTTCGGCCGGAGAGCCTGCCCTCGCTCCTCGAATGGGTGAAGGAGCGCTCGCTGCTCTTCAACGGCGCCTATGCCAACACCATGCTGCGCAACGACGCCTATTACTTCACCCGGCTCGGCACTTTCATCGAGCGCGCCGACAACACCGCCCGCATCCTCGACGTCAAGTATCACGTGCTGCTGCCGCGCCACGAAGGCGTGGGCGGCGCGCTCGACTATTATCATTGGCAGGCGATTCTGCGCTCGGTCTCGGCGCTGCGCAGCTATCACTGGGTCTATCAGGATCGCCTGAAGCCGTGGCTGGTGGCGGAGCTGCTGATGCTGCGCCCGGAGATGCCGCGCTCGCTCTTGAGCTGCTACGAAGAGATCGTCGGCCATCTGGACCTTCTCGCCGAGGCCTATGGCGGCAAGCGCGGCGAGTGCCACCGCATCGCCGGCGAGCTCCATGCGCGGCTCCGCTTCGGCCGCATCCAGGACATTTTCCAGTCCGGCCTGCACGAGTTCCTGACCGAGTTCATCGATCGCTCGCTGCTGCTCGGCAGCGAGATCACCGCGCTTTATCTGGTCTGACCCATGCGGCTCCTCGTCCGCCACCAGACCGCCTATCGCTACGATGTGCCGATCGCGGCGGCGATCCAGACCTTGCGCATGGCGCCCCGCTCCTATGAGGGCATGACGGTGCTCAATTGGCGGGTCTGGAGCGACACGCGGCGTGAGTTGCCGGTCTTCACGGACGGCTATGGCAACCTGACGCACACGCACTCCATCAATCGCCTCCACGACAGCGCCGCCGTCTTCGTCGAGGGTGAGGTCGAGACGACGCCGGCGCACGGCGTGGTGCGCGGCACCGTCGAGCCGCTGCCGCCGCTCTTCTTCCTGCGCCGCACGCCGCTGACGGAGCCCGACGCGGCGATCGAGAGCCTGGCGCGAAACGCAGCGCGAGGCCCCATTCTGAAGCAGCTTCACGCGCTCCTCGGCGCGGTGCGCGACAAGGTCGACTACCGTCCCGGCACGACCGACTCGGCGACGCCGGCCGCTGCGGCGCTCGCCGCCGGCGCCGGCGTCTGTCAGGACCATGCGCATGTCTTCATCGCCGCCGCGCGCGCGATCGGCATTCCCGCGCGCTATGTCGGCGGATATTTGTGGACAGGAATCGAGGCGCGCGAGTATCAAGCGAGCCATGCCTGGGCCGAAGCCTTCGTGCCTGATTTGGGTTGGGTGGGGTTCGACCCCGCCAATCGGATCTGCCCGACCGAGGCCTATATCCGCACCAGCGTCGGCCTCGACTACTGGTCGGCGGCGCCGGTGCGCGGCGTGCGTCGCGGCGTCGCCGAGGAGCGCCTCGCGGTGACGGTGACGGTCGAGCGCGCCGGCGCCCAGCAGTGAGCGCCTAGGGGACGGGAGATGACTTATTGCGTCGGGCTCGATCTGAAGGACGGCTTGGTGCTGCTCTCGGACACGCGCACCAATGCCGGGGTCGACAACATCTCGACCTTCTCGAAGATGTTTCTCTTCGAGCGGCCGGAGCAGCGCTTCATCGCGCTCCTGGCGGCGGGCAATCTCGCAGTGACGCAAGCCACCGTGAACCTGCTGCAGGAGGGCATCGAGATCGAGGGCAAGGTCGAGACGCTGCTGACGGTGAAGAGCATGTTCCGCGGGGCGCAGCTCGTCGGCGAGGCGGTGCGCCGCGTCTTCCGCATCGACGGGCCGGCGATGCAGGCGCAGAACATCAACTTCGACATCGCCTTCCTGCTCGGCGGCCAGATCAAGGGACGCACCATGCGCCTCTTCCAGATCTATGCCGCCGGCAATTTCATCGAGGCGACGCCCGACACGCCCTTCCTGCAAATCGGCGAGCACAAATACGGGAAGCCCATTCTCGACCGCGCCGCGCGCTACGACACCGACCTCTATGACGGCGTGAAACTGGCGCTGGTGTCGATGGATTCGACCTTGCGCAGCAATCTTACCGTGGGCCTCCCGGTCGATCTCGCGGTCTATCGCCGCGACGCTTTGAAGCTCGAATTGCGCCGCCGCATCACCGAGGACGACGACTATTTCCGCATGATCCGCGAGCGCTGGTCGGCGGCCTTGCGCGATGCCTATCGCGCCATCCCGCGGCCGGATTGGAGTCCCTGATGCCGCCGCAAACCCGCGCCGACCGCGTCCGCGAGTCGCTGGCCGACGACATCATCGCCGGGCGCGCGCCGCCCGGGACCCACCTTGACGAGGCGAGTCTCGCCAAGCGCTTTGCCGTCTCGCGCACGCCGGTCAGGGAAGCGTTGCGCGAGCTCGCCGCCACCGGCCTTGCCCGCATCACGCCGCATCATGGCGCCGTCGTCGTGCGCGTCAGCGAAGGGCGGCTCGGCGAGATCTTCGAGGCCGTGGCCGAGCTCGAGGCGACCTGCTCGCGCCTCGCTGCGCTCCGCATGGCCGCGGCTGAGCGCGGCGCGCTCGAGACGCTGCACCGGCAATGCGGCACCCTCGTGCGCTCGGGCGATGCCGAGCGCTATCACGAGGCCAATGCCGAGTTCCACGCTGCCGTCCGCCGCGGCAGCGGCAATGCCGTGCTGCAGGAGACGGTGGCGGCGCTCCGCCACCGCTTCGCCCCGCTCTCGCGCGCCCAGTTCCGCGGTCCCGGCCGCCTCGCCCGCTCCTATGCCGAGCACGAGGAGATCGTCCGCGCCATCCTGCGCGGCGATGCCGCCGAGGCTTATCGCGTCGCCCACCGCCACGTGCTGAGCGTCCGCACCGCCTTCGCGGATTACGCGGCCGTGCATGTGACGGCGCCGGAAGCGGCGGAGTAATTCCCCTCTCCCGCATCGCGCGCGATGCG
>DATJAV010000188.1:0-9656 GCA_035515835.1 Allostellaceae bacterium | reverse complement strand
GTCCGAAAACGGCACAGTCGGCATAGAGCGGCTTCTCTCCGCCGAAGAAGGGCTGCTTCTTCAGCGTGAGGCGCAGTTGACCGGCACGATCCGATAGGAAAGCGCCGCCTCCTCAAAAAAGATTGTAGTCTTGTGCCCGTTCGGGGTGGTCCAATAATAGAGGTCGATCATTGCTTCTTGCCTCTCTTGCGTGGATGGGGTCTGTCGAGCAGGGCAAGAGCCGGCCGGGCCACGCCCTCCAGCAGCCTCCGCTCGGGCTTCGAGCGTGCGAGCACGCGAATGCCGAGCGTCACGCCAACAGCAGTCGCGCAAGATCCGCGGGTTCGCGGTCGGGCGGCACGGTCCCGTCCGTTTGTGTGCAGGCCTGGCTCTTCATCGCCAGCGTCAAGCTGCTCTCACGAGCGGAATTGTGAGTCGGACTCTAAAAAGAAACATGCCGCCGAGGAGAGAACTCTATCGCGACGCTCCCCCGTTTCATATCCCGCGGGTCGGCACCGCCGGTTTCGAACTCCGTGGTGAAACGTTCTTACGATGCTGCGGCCTTCGCCGTAGCGGCGGGTCGATCACTCGTGGCGCGCTGTCTGCGGGCGGCGATGTGGTCGGCGAGATATGCCGCGTCGCGGGCCACGCCCGAGAAGCGGCCTGAGCCCCAGCTGTGCAGCCATTGGAGGCCGAGGAAATACAGGCCCTCCTCGCGCGTCACGCCGCGGCGATGCGCCGGAGCGCCGCGGACGTCGAAGATCGGCAGATCGATCCAGTGGAAATTGGTGCGGAAGCCGATGCACCAGATAACGCTGCTGATCTCAGCGGCGCGATAGTCGAGCGCCGCGATCTCCTCTTCGGGCGCCCAGGGCGGCGCATAAGGCGCTTCCGTCGGCGCCGCGATCCCTCGCTTGACGATGAAGCCGTCAATGCCGCGCTTGATGCTCTCCGAGACGGCGTCGGCTGCGTCGAGATTGGCGCGCAAATCCCGCGCGAAGCGTAGCGTTCCGCCATCGATGCCGGCGAGCCGGCCATAGAGCCGCATGCCTTCCAGCGCGCGCTGGCGCAGATCGATGTCGCGCCCGCCATCGCGCCCGGTGACGTAGTGGTTGGTGCGGTCGCGCACATCCTCTTTGAGAGGGTGCTGCTCGACGGGAATGTCGTAATAGCCCATGAGATGCAGCCACTCGACGACATCCTTGCCGCGATAGCGCCGCGCCACGCGCGGCGCGGCGCCGACGCAGAGATGGACGGGGCGGCCTTCGAGATGCAGATCCTCGGCAATCTGGCAGCCCGACTGCCCGCTCCCCACCACCAGCACCGCGCCGGCTGGCAAGGACTGCGGATTGCGGTACTCCGAGGAATGCACCTGGGCGATGTCGGGCGCGAGCCGCTCGGCATAGCGCGGCACGATCGGCTCGTGATAGCCGCCGGTAGCGATGACGATTTGCTCGGCGGTGAAGGCGCCGGCGCTCGTCGACAAGCGGAACTCGCCGGCGGGCCCGCGGCAGAGCTTCAATGCTTCGACGCCCGAAAGCACGGGCGGATTGAAGGACGCGATATAGGCGTCTATGTAATCGATGATTTCTCGGCGCAGCATGAAGCCATGGGGATCGCTGCCGGCATAGGGAAACCCGGGCAGCTGGCACTGCCAGTTTGGCGTCACTAGGCAGAAACTATCCCAGCGCTCAGCGCGCCAGGCATGGCCGAGCACGTGCCGCTCCAGGATCACATGATCGATGCCGCGCCGGCAGAGGTGCCAGCTTATCGACAGCCCCGACTGCCCGCCGCCGATGATAATGACCGGAAAGTCGCGCGTTTGCGTCATCGCCTGCTTCCTTCGCTTGCGGAGCTCGCGACATCCCGATCGAAGCCGAGCACGGCGACTTCGGCTTCGGCGACGCCGGCGAAGCGCGATGCCCGATGCTCGATCTCCTCGAGTTGCTGGAGCGAGCGCGAGCAGGAAAATCCGTATTTTTCGCGCACGCGCTCGCTGGCATGCTGCAACGCGGCGCGGCTTCGTTGCAGAAATTCCGCCAGCGGATAGGCGCGGCCCGGCAGCAAGTATTCGCCGATGACGAGCGACGGCGCATAGCAGGCGGAGGTGGACCCGTCGGGCCAACGCAGATGAAAGCGCATCTCAGGCATGGGCGGTCTCCCGTGACGAGCGAAACCAATGAGCGTAGGCCTCGAGATGGCGGCGGGCGCATTCCTGCCATGTGTGACGCCGGCAGACGCTGTGACCCGCGGCGGCGAGGCGGTGGCGCGTCGCAGCGTCGACGGCATCGAGCATCGCCGCCGAGATCTCGCCGACCGATGTCGGGTCGACCCAGAGGCACTCGTCCGCCGCGAGATGTTCGGTGAAGGGCGCTATGCGCGACACGATGACGGGTGTCCCGCTCGCCATCGCCTCGAGCACGACGAGGCCGAAACCCTCGCGCAGCGATGGAAACACCAGCGCATCCGACAGCCGATAGAGTGGCGGCATCTCTTTATCCGCGAGCGTCCCCGTCGCGACGACCGCGGCGCCGGGGCCGGCATCGAGCCCGGTGGCGCGCAGCGCGGCAGCGAACGCGGCGCGCGTGGCGCTGTGATCGAGAAGGCTCGCACCGCCAGCGACGACGAGCTGCGCGTCGGGCCGCGCCGTCCGCAGCTGCGCGAATGCCTGCAGGACGCGCACCGTGTTCTTTCGCTCCTCGATGCCGCCGACGGCGAGGAAGACCGGGCCGGCGCCGAGGCCGAGACGCGCGCTCAATTCGCTGTCCGCGCGATGAGGCGCCGGCGAGAACCGTGCGGCATCGACGCCATTGCCGACGGGCGACGCGGCGATACCATGATCGCGGGCGAGGACCTCCTGCCAGAAGCGGCTCACGCAGAGCACGCGATCGGCGGTGATGACAGCGCGCATTTGCCGCGCGGCGAGCCGCACATCGGCAAACGCATCGAGGTGATGGACGGTGCGCAGGAAGCCAGGAATCGCACCGAGCTCGCGGAGCCGCGCCAGCGCATTGCCGCTGATGCCGTCCTGGGCGTGATAGAGGTCGAAGCGCGCCGCGCCCGGCGCGGAGAAATACGCGACATACTCAGCGCTCCGCGCTTCGACCATCTCGAAGAGACCGCCCGCGACCGGTCCCGCGGGAAGCGCCACGGTGCGGCACCTCGTCTCGCGAAAAAAGCCGGCGCCACCCGGATCGGGGGCGTGGACGACTACGTCGTGCCCCGCGTCGGCGAGCCCGTCGGCGACCTCGAGCGCATGCACCACGGAGCCCCGCGGGTTGGTCGAATGTGCGAGCATCGCGATGCGGAGCCGCCCGGCGGTCATCGCACCGCCCTCTCGCAAGCGCCCATGCCGATCAGTTTCTCTTCCCGCAGATCCCAGAAGAGCGCCGGCGGCGCGTCCGCCTCGGCGAGGCGGACCAGGCCCGAGTCGTCGCAGACGCCGATATCGGCGCAGGCGATGTCGCGCCGGTGGAACCGGGCGCAGACTTCCTCGACATGCGCGCGCGGCGTAGCGAGAAGAAAGCCGAAGCTCGGGAAGGCCGAAAGCCAGCGCGGCAAGGCGGCGCCTGGCGGTCGCGGCACTTCGGCGAGATCGATGACCGCCCCGAGACCGGAGCACTCCAGCAGCATCAGCAGCGTGCCGGCGAGCCCACCCATGCTGATGTCCTTGGCGACGCGGCAGAGCCCGGCCTCGGCGAGCGCCGGCAGCAGCTCGAGGTCGCCGCGCAAGCGCTCGGGATCGATCGCGGGGCCGGTGCTCGCATCCCAATAGGCGTAGGGTTCGTGATATCGGCCCCTGAGGTCGATCGCGGCGAGGAGATGATCGCCCGGCGCGGCATCGAAGCTGGTGAGGAGGCGCTTCGCTCGGCCGAGGATGGCGACCGAGAGCTGCTCGCCGCGGACATTGCGGTTGTTGGTGTGGCCGCCGACCAGCGGCACGCCATAAGCACTTGCGGCCGCAGCGAGGCCCTCGAGGAGGGGCCGCGCCCGCTCGCCGTCGCGACTCCAGAGGGCGTCGACCACCGCGACGGGCCGTCCACCCATGGCGGCGATGTCGCTCACATTCACCATGACGCCACACCAGCCCGCGAACCACGGCTCTTTCTCGACGAACTCGTTGAGGAAGCCTTCGATGGCGAAGAGCAAATAGCCATCGCCGTCGGGGATTGCCGCGGCATCGTCGCCGATGCGGATGCCCTCCGGCGCCAAGGGCAAGTGCGCGCCGACAGTCCGGATGTCGCGCTTATGGGCAATCCCGCGACCAGCGCGGAGCTCCGCCACCAGCGCCTCGAGCGAAGCGGTGCGGGTCGACGGCATGGCTCACGCCGCGACGGCGGCGGAGAGCCGGGGCGGCGCAAGCTCTCCCGCGAGGCAGGGCGGGTAATGCGCGAGATCAGCCTCCATCAGCGCGTGCGCGCAGCCATGGAGCATGACGGGCGCTAGCGTACGCCAATGGAGCCGCTCGAAGAGCGGCACGTTTTGCGCCTGCACATGGGCCAGAAAGCGATCGCAGCCGCGCGCCTGCGCGGTACCGACGGCGAGGCTGATGAGCCCCGGGCCGAGCCCCGCCTGGCGGCGGAAATCGCGATGCACCGTCAGCCGCGATCCCCACCAGAGCCGAGGCTCGACCTCGTGGATGCGCACGGTGCCGACGACGTCGGGAATGCCGATGACGATCGCTACGGCGATAATGGGCAGCGCGATCTCATCCACCGCATCGCGGTCGTCGTTCTGGAAGATTCCTTGCTCCAGGCAGAACACCTGGCGCCGCAAGCGCGCATAGCTCGCGCGCTCCCACGACTCAGTCGCCAACCGAATGCGAAATTCGCTCGGCATGAAAGCGGGCGGCCGGTCCTTGAGGTCGAGGAACATGGGTGGCCTCCGCCTCAGCGCTCGTAGCCCTGGAGCGACGAGCAGGCGCCGCAGCGGCCGCACCCCGCCTTGATGTCGGAGGAGCCCAAGCCCGACGCCGCCAGCATCGCGCCCAGCGGCGCCAGCATCGCGCGCATGAAGGCGGGCTCCGGCGCAGGATGCGCCCCGAGCGGCGTACCGGCGATCGGCACGAAGGGCACGACGAAGGGATAGACTCCGATCGCGATGAGGCGCTCGCACATCGCCAGGATGGCGTCCGGCGAGTCGCCCAAGCCCGCGAGGATGTACGTGCTGACCTGGCCGCGGCCGAACACCGGCACCGCGGCCGCAAACGCGTCGAGATAGCGCGCGAGCGAGACCTTCGCTTTACCCGGCATGATGCGGGCTCGCGTCTCGGGGGTCACCGCTTCCAGATGCATGCCGAGCGCGTCAATGCCGGCGGCGCGCATGCGGCGGAACCAGACGGGATCGTTGGGCGGCTCGCACTGGCCTTGGATCGGCAGATCAGGGACCGCCGCCTTGATGGCAAAGGCGCTCTCGCAGAGGATCGCCGCGCCGCGGTCGCGGTTGTTGGGCGTCCCCGTCGTCATCACCATGTGGCGGATGCCGTCGAGCAGCACCGCGGCGCGCGCCACCTCGGCAAGCTGCTCCGGCGTCTTCCGCGCGATCGTTCGCCCCGCGGCGAGCGACTGGCCGATGGCGCAGAACTGGCACGACGTCTCGCGCGCGCCATAGCGGATGCAAGTCTGCAGCACCGTCGTCGCCAGCACGTCGGCGCCGTGCAGCAAGGCGATCTTCCAATAGGGTACACCGTCCATGGTCTGCAACTTGTAGAAGCGCGGTTGGCGCGGGAAGCGGATCTCGCCCACCGCCACGCCGTCGCGCGCGAGCGTGCTGATGCCGCGCGCATCAGGCGCGTCGGCCAGGTAAGGCGAGAGGCGCGCGGGATCGTTGTGCACCGGCACCATCACGGTGCGGCCGCCGAGGGTGATGGCCTTGTGGTCGGAAGGACCGGCGCCACCGCGCCGTCCCTCGGAGCCGGCAGCGGGATCAGCCAGACGCAACCCGAGGGACTGCAGCTCGGTGATCAGGAATTGCGACTGGCTCTGCGGCGTGGACATGACGGTTCTCATCGATGGCAGGAGAGAAGGAAGCGACGGCCGCCGGCTCGGCGGCTGCAACAGTGGCGAGCGGCGTGTGCGGCGCAGGATCGAGGCGGAGACCCAGCAATTCCGGCCGCGCGTAATGTCCGACGGAATCCATCATGCGCTTACGCTTGACGATGAGCGCGAGATCGAGATCGGCCACGGCGATGCCTTCGCCCTCACGGAGCGGCGGGCAGAGATGCGCGCCCTCGGGCGAGACGATCGCGGTGCAGCAGCCGCCGCGGAGCGCCCGCTGCAGCGCCGGATCGGCGGTCACCGCGGTGATCTGCTCGTCGGTGAGCCACCCCGTGGCATTGACCACGAAGCATCCCGCCTCAAGCGCGTGATGCCGGATCGTCACCTCCATCTGGTCGGCGAAGATCTGCCCCACCATCGAGCCCGGGAATTGGCTACAATGGATCTCCTCATGCATCGCCATGAGCGCGTAGCGCGCGAGCGGGTTGTAATGCTCCCAGCAGGCGAGCGCTCCCACGCGGCCGATGGCGGTATCGACGACACGGAGCGTGCTGCCATCGCCTTGGCCCCAGATCATCCGCTCGTGGAAGGTGGGCGTGATCTTGCGCCGCTTGAGGAGAAGCTTGCCGTCGGCGTCGAAAACTAGCTGCGCATTGTAGAGCGAGCCGTGATCGCGCTCGTTGACGCCGAGCACGACGACGATGCCATGCGCGCGCGCCGCGGCAGCAACCGCCTCGGTCACCGGCCCCGGCACGACGACGGCGCCGTTATAGAGCTGCATGTGGTCGCTGCCCATCGCTGCCGGCGGCTTGACGAAGGAGAAATAGGGATAGTAAGGCACGAAGGTCTCGGGAAAGACGACGAGGCGCGCGCCCTTGCGCGCGACCTCGTCGATCGTGCGGCATACTTTCTCGACCGTGCCGCTGCCGTCGCGATCGAAGACCGGCGCCAGCTGCGCCGCCGCGACCCGCTGGATTTTGCTATTGGACGTCATCGCCGCCTCCGCTGTCGCAGCCGCCGCAGGACGGGCTGTGCCGTCGCTGCCGCCGGCGAGATGGGACTCAGACGGTCCAGGTGTTGATTATTACTGCATTGTCGCGCTTGTGCAGGAGGATGAAGTCGAGCACGTCGAGCGGGCTGATCGGCCGGATGCCCGGGATCAGCGAAGGCTCGCCATGGCCGTAGAGCGCCTGCAAGGCGAAGCGGCAGGCATAGACCTTGCCGCCCTCCTCGAGGAACTTGCCGACCTGCTTGTTCATCGCCTGGTGGCCGGGAAACGCCTCGTCGCCCAGCGTCGGGAATCCGCGCTGTACGCCAAGCGTCACACCGGGACCATAGAGCAGCACCGAGGTCTCGAACCCTTTGCGCAAGAGGCGCGTCGCCTGCAGCAGGTTCACGAGACCAATCGATCCTTCGAAAGCCACGGTGTGAAAAGTCACCAGCGCCTTCTCGCCGGGCTTCGCCTTCACGTCCTCGAAGACCTTCTCCTCGTAGTCGACGAAGAAGTCCCCTTTCTTATGCGCCTCCTTCTTTACTGCTGGCATCACTCCGCCTCCCATCGCTGCGGTTCATCTCCGGCGATCCGGCGCGAGCGGCGCAGAGCGGGCTTGCGTCGAGACGGACTTCAGGAGCACCATGATGCGCTGCCGAGAGGATCGCCGTCGTCGCGACTCGTGCAATGCGCATGCCAGAGCTCGGCGACCGGTGACGGGACAATGATCGGATCGAGAAGACAAAGATTTAGCGGCATTGCCGGTCACCGACCAGGCGGTCCGCCAACGCCGGTTGCTGCGTTTTTTTGCTGCGACAGCGGCTTAAAATTGGGCACGCGCCCGGCCTGCCGCCATCGCAATGAGTCGCGTTGATCGGAATTGCCGAGAGGAATATCCAATCAATATCCACTCAATTTCCATAATGGTTTGACCATGGCGACGCGACGATCGGCGCGGGCGAGGGAGCGCTGGGCATGGCTGCCTCTGTTGGGCGAGCGCGGCAAGCCCGCCTATCTCGCCATCGTCGACAGCATCGCTTCCAGCGTGAAGTCGGGGCGTCTCCTGCCCGGTGAGCGCCTGCCGCCGCAGCGCGCGCTCGCCGAGCAGCTCGACCTCGACTACACGACGGTAGCGCGTGCCTATACCGAGGCGCGGCACCGCGGGCTCGTCGACAGTACGGTGGGGCGCGGCACGTTCGTGCGCGCGCCCGAAGGTGTCGCGCCGCGCAGCGACGGCCTCGCGGCGCCAGTCGATCTCTCGATGAACCTGCCGCCGGAGCCCGACGATCCCGCGCTTTTGGAGCGTATGCGCCAGGGCATCGGTCATCTGCAACAGCTCGGCGATCTGCGCGCGCTGCTGCGCTACCAGGAATTCGGCGGCTCGCCCAATGATCGCGAGGCCGGCATTCGCTGGCTCACGCCGCGGATCGGCGAGGTCGCGCCCGACCGGCTCTTGGTCTGTCCCGGCGCTCAGAGCGCCATCCTCGCCGCGCTTGCGAGCCTCGCGCGGTCGGGCGATGTCGTTTGCACCGAGGCGCTCACATATCCCGGCTTCATCGCGCAGGCGACTTATTGTGGTGTCACGCTGGCAGGCCTTCCCGTCGACGAGGAGGGCATCGACCCCGACGCTTTCGCGGCGGCCTGCCGCACGCGCGCGCCGAAAGCGCTCTACTGCAATCCAACGCTGCAGAATCCGACGACGACGACGATCTCGGCGGAGAGACGCTACGCGATCGTCGCCATCGCGCAACGCTACGGCGTCGCGATCATCGAGGACGACGCCTATGGTCGCTTGCCCGAGGAGCCGCCGCCGGCCTTCGCCGTGCTGGCGCCGGAACTCACCTACTACGTCTTGGGCTTGGCGAAATGCGTGGCCTCGGGACTCCGCATCGCCTATCTCGTCGCGCCCGATGCGCGCCGTGCCACGCGGCTCGCCTCGACGCTCCACGCCACGACCGTGATGGCGGCGCCGCTGATGGCGGCGCTCGCGACGCGCTGGATCGCCGATGGCACGGCGGATGCCGCGCTCGCGGCGATCCGGCGCGAGGCCAAGGCGCGTCAGCTCTTGGCGGCGGAGCTGCTCGATCCCGCCTGGATGCTGACGCAGCCCGAGGCGCTCCATTTCTGGCTGCGCCTGCCCCCGCCTTGGAGCCGCGTCGTGCTGATGCAGCATCTGCGCAATTCCGGGATCGGCGTCGTCGTCAGCGACGCCTTCGCGGTCGCGGGACCGCCGCCCGAGGCGGCGCGCGTCTGCCTCGGCGGTCCCGCCGGGCGCCCTGAGCTGCGGCGTGCGCTCGAGATTCTGGCCAACGCCTTGGATCGTTCGCCGGCGATCTTCGGCGTCGTCTGACGAAGGCCGGCGGCGAAAGCAAATTGCTTATGACGGACATGATCGTCGGACGCGGCTTATCGTCGACTGGGCTGACTGGGCGAAGCCGCCCGCCGGCTGGCGCCTCAACACCCATAGCGGATGGTCGTGATTTCCTCTTTGGCTACCTGAGTTCCGGCGTTTCCAGCAACTCCCAGTCACCGTTCCGTCTCGCTGTCGAACACTGATGGGCGCGCGCTACACCCAGCACGTCCACCGCCCTGCTCTTCTGGAGCGAGTAGGTGCATAAGACAATCATCTTCTGACCGGCCAGCGACCGATCGAGTTCCTCCTCATACTCGCAAAACGCTTTCCAATGATT
>DATJAV010000187.1:0-5496 GCA_035515835.1 Allostellaceae bacterium | reverse complement strand
CGGCGTTCGAAATGACCGCGGCGCGGCCACCACGTTTGCGCGCGCATATTGACCCCCTCTCTTGAGGCTCTGTTCACCGCCTGATGGCCGTCGGACCTTTTTCTCCACCCAACGATTAATAGAAAGTAAGCGCGCCGGAAGTGCGAAAGTTCACAATTGGGGAGATTGAGAGTGAGCCGCAATCACGACGGCTAGCCCGAGGTTAACGGGCGAGGTTCGGGGCGCTCGGTTCCACCGGATGCCGTCCCGCTCGTTGCGGCAGGACGAGGAGACATACAATGATGAACGCCGCGATCACCGCCGAGGCGAGCGGGCGGCTGAGGGTCAGCCCGCCGTCGCTCAGAGGCTTGTCGAGGAGGTCGCCGACGGTGGCGCCAAGCGGGCGCGTCAGAATGAAGGCCGCCCAGAAGAGCGCCACGCGCGACAGGCTCGTCCTGAAATAAAGCGCGACAATGGCTGCAAGCCCGGCGGCGAAGACCAAGGCGCCACCTTCGTAGCCGAGGCCGCCGGTATCGGCCATCCAGTCCCCGAGCGCGGTGCCGAGCGTCTGCGAGAAGGTGATCGCCGCCCAGTAGAAGGCTTCCACCTTGGGCGTGCTGACGGTGTCGACGGAGATGGTGCCTTGGGATCGGTACCAGAGGGCAAGTACGGCAATCAGGCAGAAGAGCAGCAGCGTCGAGCCACCGGTGTAGCCGATGCCGAGCGAGCGGTCGGCGAAATCGGCCATGGTGGTGCCGAAGGTGGTGGAGGCGACGATCGTCGCCCAATAGAGGAAGGGGTGGAATTTCTTGGCGAGAATCTGCGCGATGACCAATGCTATCAACAGGCCGAGGAAGAGCGCGGTGCCGGCGAGATAGCCCCAATCGAGCGTCATCGTGACGGTGTCGCCGCCGGTCTCGCCCAGCGTCGTTGCGGCGATCTTGATGATCCAGAAGACGATCGTGACCTCGGGGACCTTGCTCAGAGCGTCGTGTTGCGGCCTGTTGTCCATGGGTGGTCGGAGCCTCGCGCATAACGATGGACTGCCTCGACGAGGGTCGCGAGACAACCGAAGAGAAGAACGCCGCCGCAGACGATCGGCTCCATGCCGAGTGCCCTGAGGCCCGCTCCGATCGCCACCAGGACAAGTGTGGCGACCGTCACCCTCGCATCGGCAAGGAACATGCCGAGGGCTCATCGAATACGTCGGCGATGATGCTGATCGAGGCGCCTCGCTGGCCGGTCGCCGGAGCCGCACGCGAAGGACGGGGCGCGACACGCTGAAGCGGGCCAGCGTCGCGCCTGCCTCGGCGCTGAGCTAGGCGACGAATTGCCGCACGCGTGTCTCGCTCGCTTGAACGGAACGGATCACGGGTCTATTGCGGAATTCGGATCACGATCGGAGGGTGCGATGAAGGCATCCGCTGGGGCAGTGCTCGTCAGCGCCGCGAGCGGGCGCCGAAGCGGCAGATCTGGCGCCGTTCCGCCGCGCCTTGGATTGACTCGCTCGACCGCTTGCCGAGCCGGGAGACTGACCGACAAGACAAGAGAAGATGACGAGGTGAGTGGGGATTGGTGGTTTTTAACATCCCCGCTGATCCCGGCTCTTCCCCGCTCATCCCCACTCATCCCCGCTAAAGCGCGGATACCCAGAGAAAAACTGGTCGCCCCTTACCGCCGCTGCCGCGTGAAGGGATGCGTGCTCGACAACCCGCCATCGACGGCGATCGCCTGGCCGTTGACGTAAGAGGCGTCGTCGCTGGCCAGGAACAGGGCCATGGCGGCGATCTCGCGCGGCTCGCCGTGGCGGAGCAGCGGATTAAGCTGGCCGATCTTGTCCTCGCTGCCATGGGCGCGGGCGCGCTCGAAGATGGGGCGGGTCATGCCGGTCTCGATGAGGCCGGGGCAGATGGCGTTGACGCGGACGCCGCTGCCGGCGAGCGAGTTGGCGGAAGTCTGCACCAGGCTGATGACGCCGGCCTTGCTGGCGCTATAGGGATGGCCGCCGGCATTGGCGCGAAGCGCCGCCACCGAGGCGGTGCAGATGATCGACCCCTTGCCTTGCTTCATCATGATCGGCGCGGCGTGGCGGATGGCGAGGAACGGCCCGATGAGATTGACGCGGAGGATCTCGCGCCAGAACTCGACGGACTGCTCGAAGAGCGGCACCATGCCGCCGCTGATGCCGGCATTGGCGAAGACGACGTCGAGGCCGCCCAGCTCCGTCACCGCCTTCTGAATGAAGCCCTGGACATCGGCCTCGGCGCCGGCGTCCGCGGCGACGGCAATGGCCTTGCCGCCGGCCGCGGCAATGGCGCTCGCCGTCTCCTCGACCGCCGCCGGCACCTTGTCGACGCAGAGCACCGCCGCGCCCTCGGCGGCGAAAAGCGTGGCGCTGGCGCGGCCGATGCCGCTCCCCGCGCCGGTCACGATCGCGCGCTTTCCCGAGAGCCTTGCCATGCGTCCCTCCGCTCTTGTTGCGGGGGGATGGTGCGGGCCCGAGCGGCGGAAGGCAACCGCCTATTGCGCTGCCGCGAGCGCCGGTGCGAAGCGGAGCCGCGCCTGCGGCAAGGTGGCGGTAACGGTGGTGCCCGCTCCCGGCACGCTCTCGATGTCGAGCGTGCCGCCATGCCGCTCGATCAGCTTTTTGGCCAGCGGCAGGCCGAGGCCCGTGCCCTCGTAGGAGCGCGAGAGCGCATGGTCGAGCTGGCGGAAGGGCTCGAGCGCCACCGCGACGTCCTCGGCGCCCATGCCGACGCCGCGATCGGCGATGGCGATGGCGAGATCGCCGCTCGCCAGGAGATGCGCCGCGACCGTGACGGCACCGTCCTTGTGCGAGAACTTGATGGCATTGCCAATGAGATTGACCAGCGCCTGCTTCAGGCGGAGCTCGCCCGCCAGCACCGCCGGCAGATCGGGCGGGATCTCGGCGGCAATCGCGACGGCGCGCTCCTTGGCGATCGCCGCCACCGCGTCGATCGCGTTTCGCACCAGCGCTTCGATGTCGACCAGGGTCTCGGCGAGTTCCAGCTGTCCCGCCGCGAGCTTCGAGAGGTCGAGGATGTCGTTGACGAGGCGCAGAAGGTGCTGGCCCGAGGCGTTGATGTATTTCGCATATTCGCGGTAGCGCTCGGCCGCGTCGGCGCCGGCCTTGCGGTTCATCACGTCGGAGAAGCCGATGATGGCGTTGAGCGGCGTGCGCAGCTCATGGCTCATATTGGCGAGAAAGCTCGATTTCGCTCGGTTGGCGGTCTCCGCCTCTTCCTTGGCTCTGATGAGCTGGCCCTCGCGTTCGCCGAGAGCGTCCGCCATCTGGTCGAAGGCTTGGCCCAACTGGTTGAACTCCGAGCCGGCATTGCCCGTCCCAACGCGTGCCGCCCAGTCGCCCTGCTGCCACCGCCGCGCCGCTCGTAGCAGCGCCCGGGTCGGGCGGCGGACGAAATGGCGAAATCCGAGCCAGGAGAGCACGGCGCCGATCGCCAGCGCGGCCAGCAGCGCGCCCTCGCGCAGCAGCGAAGCGCGGGCGATGGCGGCAAAGGCCGCCCTGCGGTCGATCCCGACCTCGATATAGAGTCCCTCGTCCGGCCGCAGATCCGCGGGGCTGTAGCCGAAGATGCGCCGCTCGCCGTAGCCGCTTCGGCTCTCGAGTGTGCCGAGCCGCGGCGCGTGGACGAGGGCGAGGCGCTCCGCCGGCAGCACGCTGCCGACGGCCTCGGGCGTGTCGTCGTCCTGCGGCAGATGTGCGATGATCGTGCCGTTGCGGTCGGCGATGGTGAGTGTGGTCTGACGGGGCAGGATGTCCCGCGGCAGGTTCGAGGCGAGCCGGTCGAGCCTGAGGCCGGCGACGGCGACGCCGGCAGCGGCGCCGTCATTGTCTGGAATGGGAAACTCGAGCTGCAACACCGGGGTTCCATCGGCCAGTACGGCATAGCCGTCGACGAAGAAATCCTTGCGGATCAGCGGTAGCCGGGACGACGGCTGGCTCGCCTGCAACTCGGCGCGGGTGAGCGCCGGCGCGGTGGAGCAGAGAATGTCGCCCTCAGGGTCGGTGGTGGCGATATAGGCATAGGCCGGGAAATGCGGTCCCAAGCGACCAAAAAGGTCGGCGCATCGCGCGCGATCGTGGAGCTGCACCCCGCGCAGCTGCGAGAGCGCGCTCAGCAGCTGGTGCGCTCCCTCGAGCACGCGGTCCTGTTCGATGGCGACCAGCATGGCGAGGCGCTTCGCTTCGGCATGAACCTCGGCCTCGCGGCTGCCGCGCCGCTCGATCTCGTCATAGACCTGCACCGCCGCCACTGGCGCCAGCGCGATCACCAGCAACAGAAAAAGCCGCGCGAGGATGCCCATTGCTCGAGACTTGCTTGTGCTTGGCCAGGCGCATCATGCGGAGAAAACCTTAATAATCTGGTCAATTTGGGAAAAACCTGAGAAAACAGATGCCTATCGGAGTGCCGTCGGATGCCCGCACCATGATCCAGGTTACGCCCGATCTCGCCATCGACGAGCGCGAGATCGAGGAGCAGTTCATCCGCGCCGGCGGGCCGGGCGGGCAAAACGTCAACAAGGTCTCGACCGCCGTTCAGCTCCGCTTCGACGCGGCGCGCTCGCCGGCCCTCGATTTCGGGCTGCGGCGCCGGCTGGCGACGCTGGCCGGACGGCGCATGACCAAGGAGGGCGTGCTGGTCATCACGGCCGAGCGCCATCGCACGCGCGAGCGCAACCGGGCCGACGCGCTGGAACGTCTCCTCGATCTGCTGCGCCGCGCCGCGGTCGTCCCCAAGACGCGGCGCGCCACGCGCCCGACCAAGGCGTCGCGCGAGCGCCGCTTGACGCAGAAGCTGGCGCGCGGCCGCACCAAGCGCTTGCGGCAGCGGCGCGCCGAAGCGGAGTGAGCTTGCCGTTTCAATCTGTCGCGACGATAGGCTGCTGCGGAATTTGCTCGACCAATCCCCGAGGGAGGAAGGCGGCGTACCAGCGCGCCTCGACGGCGCGCGGCGCCGCCTTGTGCGAGGCGTTGCCCACCGGCACGACGGCCTCGATCGCGGCGCGAACCGCCGCCAGGTTGTCGGGGAGATGCTCGGCGCGGAGGTTGGTGCGGGCGGCACACATGCCGCAGCCGATATCGACGCCGACAGCTGCCGGTACAATGGCGCCTTGCGTCGCGATCACCTCGCCCACGCTGGCGCCCTTGCCGAGATGCACGTCCGGCATCACCGCGACATGGCGGTAGATGAAGGGCAGGCTGACGATGTTGCGCAACTGCTCGCGCGCCGCATCCTCGATCGGCACGTCCTTGATCCACGCCTTGATCGGCGCGCCGGCGCTGTCGATCGTCTCGTACTGGCTCATCGAAAATACTCCTGCAACAAACAAGATTCTAGGTGCTGTGGACATTCGCGTTTCGGGCCAACGCTTGCCCGTGCATAGTGTTTTCTCGATCGGCGTCGAGCCGCGAGGTGCGACAAATTGACTCGGTACGTGCGTAGGCGATTCCCCGTGGCGTCGCTTCGTGATTCA
>DATJAV010000186.1:0-10456 GCA_035515835.1 Allostellaceae bacterium | reverse complement strand
CGCACTCCGGGTTAGCGAAGGATTCCCCATGCCGCGTGGCAATTCGGCGGCGAGCCGCGACATCGCCTTTCACCTGCATCCCTACACGCACCTCAAGAAGCATGAGAGCGAGGGCCCGCTCGTCATCACCGAGGGCAAGGGCATCTACGTCTATGACGAGAACGGCAAGGAGTATATCGAGGGGATGTCGGGTCTGTGGTGCGCCTCGCTCGGCTTCGGCGAGGAGCGGCTGGTCGAGGCGGCGACTCGCCAGATGCGGCGGCTGCCGTTCTATCACGGCTTCAATCAGAAGGCGCACGAGCTTGCCGGCGCGCTGGCCGAGCGGCTCATCGCCCTGATGCCGGTGCCGATGTCGAAGGTCTTCTTCAACAATTCCGGCTCCGAGGCCAATGACAGCGCGGTCAAGATGGTCTGGTACTACAACAACGCGCTGGGGCGTCACCGCAAGAAGAAGATCATCGGGCGGCTCAAGGGATATCACGGCGTCACCGTCGCCGCGGCGAGCCTTACAGGCCTCCCCAACAACCATCGCGAGTTCGATCTGCCGCTCCCTCAGATGCGCCACGCCGATTGCCCGCATCACTATCGCTACGCCAAGCCCGGCGAGAGCGAGGAGGTCTTCGCGACGCGGCTCGCCGAGAGCCTCGAGGCGCAGATCCAGCGCGAGGATCCCGAGACGGTCGCCGCCTTCATCGCCGAGCCAGTGATGGGCGCGGGCGGTGTCATCGTGCCGCCCAAGACCTACTTCGAGAAAATTCAAAAGGTCTTGCGAAAATACGATGTGCTGCTGATCGCCGACGAGGTCATCTGCGGCTTCGGGCGAACCGGCAAGATGTTCGGCAGCGAGACCTTCGCCATGACGCCCGACATCATGACGATGGCGAAGGCACTCTCTTCGGCCTATCTGCCGATCTCGGCCACCGTCATCAGCGAGCCCCTCTACCGCGCCTTCGTCCAGCAAAGCGAGAAGATCGGCGTCTTCGCCCATGGCTTTACCTACTCCGCCCACCCCGCTTGCTGCGCGGTCGCCCTCGAGACCCTGAAGATCTACGAAGAGCGCGACATTCTGGGGCATGTGCAGCGCGTCTCACCGGCCCTCCAGAACGGCCTGCGCCGCTTCGCCGCGCATCCCCTGGTCGGCGAGGTGCGCGGCATTGGGCTTTTGGCGGGGGTGGAACTCGTCAAGGACAAGGCGACCAAGACGCCTTTTGACCCGAAAGAGGGGGTGGGCGCCCTGCTGCAGGTGCGCGCCCAAGAGCATGGACTAATCCTTCGCGCCATGGTCGACACCATTGCCTTGTGTCCCCCGCTCATTATCTCCGCCGACGAGATCGAGGAGATGCTGCGCCGCTTCGGCAGGGCGCTCGATGACACGGCAAAAGCGCTGGCCGAGACCGGCCTTGCTTCGGTAGCCTAGAGGAAAGACGAGGAAGGCCAGCATGAATTACGAGCACCTCTTCAAGACCCGCCTCGACGGGTTGCGCGCGGAGGGACGCTATCGCGTCTTCGCCGATCTCGAGCGTCGCGCCGGATCCTTCCCGCGCGCCTTCCACCATCGCCTCGGCCGCGAGGTGACGGTGTGGTGCTCCAACGACTATCTCGGCATGGGCCAGCACCCGTTGGTGCTGAACGCGATGCATCAGGCGATCGACAAGACCGGCGCCGGTGCAGGGGGAACGCGCAACATCTCCGGCACGACGCATTATCACGTCGAGCTCGAGCGGGAGCTGGCCCAGCTTCACGGCAAG
Organism: Allostellaceae bacterium; assembly: GCA_035515835.1. Taxonomy (GTDB): domain Bacteria; phylum Pseudomonadota; class Alphaproteobacteria; order ATCC43930; family CGMCC-115725; genus DAHUYF01. The sequence goes on along the minus strand of DATJAV010000186.1, from coordinate 8,708 downwards.
GAAGCGGCGCTCGTCTTCACCTCGGGCTATGTCGCCAACGAGACCGGGCTCGCCACCCTCGCCCGGGAGATCCCGGGCTGCATCATCTATTCCGACGCCTTCAACCATGCTTCGATGATCCAGGGGATACGCCATAGCGGCGCCGAGAAGCACATCTTCGCGCATAATGATCCCGCCGATCTCGCGCGACGTCTCGCCGATGCCGATCCGGCGCGGCCGAAGCTGGTCGCTTTCGAGAGCGTCTATTCGATGGACGGCGACATCGCGCCGATTGCGGAGATCTGCGACGTGGCCGGGCGCGCCGGCGCCATGACCTATCTCGACGAGGTGCATGCCGTGGGCCTCTACGGCAAGACCGGCGGCGGCATCTCGGAGCGCGATGGCGTCGCCCATCGCCTCACCGTGATCCAAGGGACGCTCGCCAAGGCCTTCGGCCTCATCGGCGGCTATGTCGCGGGCTCGTCGGCGATGGTCGATTTCATCCGCAGCTTCGCGCCGGGGTTCATCTTCACCACCGCGCTGCCGCCGGCGATCGCCGCCGGCGCCATTGCCTCCATCCGCCATGTCCGCGGCGACAACGGCTTGCGCGAGCGGCACCAAGAGCGCGCCCGGCGCCTGAAGCACCAGCTGCGCGAAGCGGGCTTGCCGGTGATGCCGTCGCCAAGCCATGTCGTCCCGGTGATGGTGGGCGACGCGATGCTGTGCAAAGAAGCCTCCGACGACCTCCTCGACCGGCACCGCATCTATGTACAGCCGATCAACTACCCGACCGTGCCGCGCGGCACCGAGCGCCTCCGCCTCACGCCCTCGCCGCAGCACAGCGACGAGGACATCGAGCGCCTCGTCGCGGCATTGCACGACGTCTGGCAGCGGCTGCCGATCCGGCGGGTGGCGTAAGGCGATGTTCCGGGATCATTCGCTCGTGCCGACCGAGGCCATCCGGCTTGCCGCGTTGGGGTTCCTGGCGGAGGCGCCGCGACGCTACGGCGACGTCGCGAGCGAGATCCGCCATTTCACCAGCCGCGTCGTCGGCCCTTCGCTCGATCTCATGGGTACCTCGCTCGAGGCGCTGCGCTTGGAGGGCCTGATCGAGGCGATCGATGGACAGGGCATGGCGGACAACGCGACGCTCCGCCTCACCGCGGCCGGCCGAGCCGCGCTCACCGGCCTGCTCCAGGCGCGGCTCCGCGCGTCCGCGGTCGACCTCAATCGCCTGGCCTTGCTGCTGAAGCTCCGCTTCCTCCATCTTCTCTCGCCCGAGGAGCAGCAGGCGCAGACGGAATTCATCCGCGAATCCTGCGAGAGCGAGCTCGCCCGCCTCTCCGATCTCCGCCGCCACCACGCGGAAGCGCCACAGGCCTTCCTCGATTGGCTGGATCAGGACATCGCCGGGCTGGAAGCACGACTTGCCGGGTTGTCGGGGACGGCCGAGCGCCCTTAGCCCTGCATCGCCGCAATGCGTCCTTCGACATGGCGCTGCGCGAGCGCGTAGCGCTCAGGATGAGGCAGCTTTGTGTGCTGCGTTGGCATTTTTCTGATGCCACACTCCCTTCCACCTCATTCTGAGCTTGCGCGTCAGCGCGCCTGTCGAAGAACGCACGATTGTCAGGCAATCCACGACTGAACTCGGCGTGCCTTGACCCATACCTCGTGGCCGCGCGCGTGGCGGCCGACACGACCTCACCGCGCGTCGTGGAAGATGACGCCCAGCGTGCAGCGCTCGCCCGAGCGCAGCCGGCTCACGCCATGGCGCTGGGTGACGCGATAGAAGCCGCGCGTGCCCTGGACCGGGCGATGATGGACGGCGAAGATCACCGCCTCGCCCTGGCCGAGCGCCACCACTTCCGCCTTCGATTGCCGGCGCGGGCGCTGCTCGACCAGCACGAACTCGCCGCCGGTAAAATCGCCGGGATCGGAGAGCAGCACGGTCATCTGCAAGGGAAAGACCATCTCGCCGTAGAGGTCCTGGTGGAGGCAGTTGTAGTCGCCGGGACCGTATTTGAGAATAAGCGGCGTCGGCCGCACCTGCCCCGCTGCGTGGCAGGCGTCGAGATAGGCCTCGAGCGTCGCGGGGTAGCGTTGCGCCTTGCCGAGCGCCTTCGCCCAGCGATTGGCGATGGGCGCGAGCGCGGGATAGACGGCGCGGCGCAGCGCGTCCACCGTCGTCGGCAAGGGGTAGCGGAGATATTTGTACTCGCCCCGACCGAAGCCGTGGCGTGCCATGACGACGCGGCTGCGGAACGCCTCCTCATCGGCATAGCGCGACACCAGCGCGCCGCATTGATCCGCCGTCAGCAGTGGCGGCGTCACGACATAGCCGCGCTCATCCAACGATGCCGCGAGCGTCGGCCAGTCGATGGCGGCGAGCGATGTTCCTGACTTGCTCATGCCGGCAAGATAGGGAGCGTCGGCGCGGCGCTCTATCCGGGAAGACCAGCCAATTCTCCGGCCGGCGCGCTATTCGGCCCGCTCGGCGCGGCTCGCAAGGCCGAGGCTTCCCGCCGTGCCGTCAACCGCGGCGAGACAGAGCTCGGCGCGCTCGGGCGGCAGCCACACCGAGAAACGCGTGACGTAGCGGCCGCCCTCGCTGTCCGGCAACTTCTGCGCGTCGAGGCGCACGATATTGGCGCCGTTCTCGGCGAAGATGTCGGCAAGCCGCGCGATGAGGCCGAGCTGGTCGCCGCCGCTTACTTCGACGCGGTGGGTGATCTTGCCCATGGGCCCGGGCTGCGGATCGAAGGCGTAGGCAACGACGCGGATCTGCGCCTCGCGCAATTCCGGCAGCCGCGCGAGATCCGCCTCGAGCGAGGCCACGCCGACGCCCGGCGGTAGCTCGCAGACCGAAGTGAACTCGGCGCCTTGGCCCAGCACGGCGAAACTGGTATCGCGCAAATTGACGCCGGCGGCGAAGAGGCAATCGGCGACCGCCGAGACGAGACCGACGCGATCGCGACAAAGGATCGAGACCAAAGCCACCGAAGCCATGCGCGCCTCCCCGCCTCAGTAGAGGTGCTGTCCTCCCGTCACGAAGATCTCGGTGCCCGTGACATAGCCGCTCTCGGCGGCGCAGAGATAGAAGATCGTCGAGGCCACATCCTCGGGCGTTCCTAGCCGGTGGAGCGGAATGCGCGGGATCAGCACCTCGGTCTCGGGCGAGAGCATCGCCGTCTCGATCTCGCCGGGCGCTACCGCATTGACGCGGACGCCCAGCTGTGCGAATTCCACCGCCATCTCCCGCGTCAGCGCCGAGAGCGCCGCCTTCGAGGTGGAATAAGCCGAGCCCGCGAAGGGATGGACGGCGTGGCCGGCGATCGAGGTGATGTTGACGATGGCGCCTTTGCCGCGCGCCAGCCCCGCGGCAAAGCCGCGCGCCAGCGAGAGCGGCGTGAAGAAGTTGAGCTGGAAGACGTCGTGCCAGCCGGCGAGGTCGCCATTGAGGCAACCCAGTCGCTCCTTGAAAGGCGTCTTAGGCGAGACACCGGCATTGTTGACGAGGGCGTGGAGGCCGCTCTGGCCGAGGATCCCGTTCACCTCGCCGATGAAATGCTCGACCGCAGCGGGGTCGGCGAGGTCGGCGGTGACGTGATGCGTCCAGTTGGCGTCGCGCTTGCACTCCGGCGGCACGCCTTCGCGAGAGCTGGTGATGACGCGCCAGCCGGCGTCGCTGAAGCGCCGCACCGTCGCATGGCCGATGCCGCGGCTGGCACCGGTCAGAAGCAGCGTCTTGCGCTCGCTGGTCATAGCGGGAGCTTAGGAGAGAGCGCCCGCTCGGGGAAGCCGCTCATTCCTCCGGCTGCCTATGCTTGCGGGCGTTAGCGCGCATGTCGAAGACGCACGTTGCTGATGCAGCTGTTGGAGCGGGCTCCTGGGCTGCCATTGCCCGGAATGCACGATGCGTGCTTAACTCATCCCCGAGCTTGGCTCAGCCGGCACGAAGCCCGGCACCCAAGCGCCTTCGATAGAGAAAAACGCGCGCCTACGGGAGGGAAGCTATGGCGGCCTCACAAGTCAGGGTCGGACGTCTCGGCTGGCTTGCCGACTTTGACCGCTATCGGTGGACGGTGTTTCTCGTCTGCTGGATCGGTTGGGCGCTCGACGCAGCCGACTTCAACCTGCTCACGCTGGTGATGAAGCCGGCGCTCACCGACCTCTCCGGCGGTCATCTGACGCTCGCCGATCTCGGCCGGGTCGGCGGCTATCTCAGCATGGCCGGGTTGCTGGGCTGGGCCATCGGCGGGTTCCTCTTCGGCATCATCGCCGACTATATCGGACGGGTGCGGGCGCTGGCGCTCAGCATCCTCATCTACAGCGTCTTTACGGCGGCCCAGGGCTTGGCCCAGACGACGCTCCAGCTCGGCATCTTCCGCTTCATCGGCGGGCTGGGCACCGGCGCCGAGATCGTGATCGGCATCGCTCTGGTCGCCGAAGCATTCGCCGAGAGCCATCGCGCCAAGGTCCTCGGCATGATGATGACCGGCGCCGGCTTCGGGACGCTGATCGGCGGCGAGGTCTTCAAGCTGGTCGGCCCCTATGGCTGGCGCTACGTGTTCTTCGTCGGCATCCTGCCGGCACTGCTGCTGCTGGCGATGCGGCGCAACATGGTCGAGCCGCCGCATTTCGAGAACGTCCGCCAGCGCCGCGCCGCCGTGAAGGCCGCGGGCGGCGGGATCGCGGCGCAGGACCACGATTTCATGCGCTTCGTGCCGGCCCAGCTCCTCACCTCCGCGCTCCGCTTCAACACTTTCGTCGGCATACTCTTCGCCGTCGGCACGCTGCTCGCCATCTGGACAACCATTATCTGGCTTCCCACCATCCAGACCCTGATGCTGGAGAAGGAAGGGATCACCGGCGCCGCCGCCGTTCCCTATGTCGGCAACGGCATCATCGTCTTCGGCCTCGGCGGCATCGTCGGCTATGCCACCTTCGGCTTCCTCGCTGACGTCTTCGGCCGCCGTCCCACCATCGTCTTCTACAACCTCGGGACCATCATCAGCGGCCTCGTGCTCTATCTCGGCCTCGACACCTACACCTACTATCCCTATCTGCTGCCGGTCTTCGGCTATTTCGTCTTCGGCGTCTTCTCGGGTCACGCCGTCTATCTGCCGGAACTTTTCCCGACGCACGTGCGCTCCACGGCGGTAGCCGTCTGCAACGGCACCGGCCGCGTCATCACCAGCACCGGTCCGCTGGTGGCCGGCCTGCTGGTCGTGCCATTCGGCGGCAGTTTCAACAAGGCGACGGCGGCCATGACCTGCTGCGCGGTGCTCAGCATCATCGCCATGATGCTGGGGCGGGAGACGCGGGACGACGAGTTGCCGCGATGAGAATCACGTGAGCAGCGCCGAGGTGGATCGCCTAACCGTCGCCGGCATCGAGCTCGAGACGCTGCGGCGCGGCCAAGGAGCGACCTTGCTCTTGCTCCACGGCTTCGAGACGATTTCGCCAGAGGCGCGCTTTCTCGAGCGGCTGGCGCGCCGCTTTGCCATCCTCGCGCCTTCGAGCCCGGGCTTCGGCAACACCGCCCGGCCCGAGGACGTGAGCGAGGTTTATGATCTCGTGCGACTTTACCTCGAGCTGCTGGAGGGATTGCCCGACGATAGGGTCAGCGTCGTCGGCTTCTCCTTCGGCGGCTGGCTTGCGGCCGAGATGGCGGTCGCCTGCTGCCATCGCATCAGGAAGCTCGTCCTCGTCGACCCGCTCGGCATCAAGGTCAGCGACCGAGAGACGGCGGATATCCTCGACATCTTCAACACCCATCCGCGCGACGTGGCGCCGCGGCGCTGGCGCGCGCCTGAGCGCTGGGCACCCGACTTCAACGCGATGTCGGACGACGCGATCGTCCGCTACGCGCGCGGCCGGGAGGCGCTCTCGGTCTATGGCTGGCATCCCTATATGCACAACCCCGCGCTCAAGCGGTGGCTCGCGCGCATCAAGGTGCCGACCCTCGTCCTCTGGGGCGCAGAGGATGGGATCGTGAGCCCGAGCTACGGGCGCGCCTATAGCGCCCTCATTCCCGGCGCACGCTTCACCGCAATCGAGAACGCCGGCCATCACCCCGAGATCGAGCAGCCCGACGCTTTCGTCGACCACGTGCTCGCCTTTCTCGAAACCTGATCGCCTGAGGCACGCCGATGGACGCCTGGTGGCAATGCGAAATTCCCTACCCCTTCGTGCCGCAAGAGGTGCTCGACGCCGCCGATTCCGTCCGCGCCAGCCTTCCCAATCGCTATTGCGACCCCAAGATCGCCGCCGATCTCTTCGCCGAGGTGATCGACGAGTTCCTGCTTTGCGACGAGCTCGGCATGAACGTGATCGCGATCGAGCATCACGCCGGCATCAACTCGCTGATCGGCGCCAACCCGATGCTGGTCGGCATTCTCGCGCGCCAAACGCGAAAGGTGCGGCTTCTGAGCCTCGGCACGCTGATCTCGCTGCGCCGCGATCCCGTGCGCATCGCCGAGGAATACGCCACCGCCGACGTCATATCCCGCGGGCGGCTCGAGATCGGCTTCGTCAAGTCCGGCGGCAGCGAGATGGCGTCCGCCAACGCCAACCCCGTCGGCAATGTCGAGCGCTATTGGGAGGCGATCGATCTCGTCAGGAAGGCGCTCTCTTCCCATGACGGCCCCTTCAGCTGGGAGGGGAAGCACTTCACCCATCGCCATGTGAACATCTGGCCCCGCCCCTGGCAGCAGCCGCATCCCCGCATGTGGTCGGCGACGGGAGATCCCGAGACCGCGGCCGAGGTCGGACGGCGCGGCATGGTGCAAGTGCTGGTGCTGCGCGGCCCCGAAGGGACGAAGCGCGCCTATGCCGCCCATCGCAAAGCGCGCGCCGAGGCGGGGCTCCCCAAAGTCACCACCGACAATTTCGCTTATGCGGCGCTCGTCTATGTCGGCGACACCGACGAGGAGGGCCTCCGCGTCGGCAGCAAATTGCTGTGGTTCCTCAACACCAGCCTCAAATCCGCGCCGCAATATGCGAAATTCCTGCCCGGCGCCGTGCCGCCGCAGCTCGCGCCGCAAGTCTATCGCACGACGCTCCGGGCCGAGCCTCCGCCGCTGGCCGGCGCGGAAAAGGGCGTGGCGCCCGCCAGCGTCAACGCCGCGCGCCTCATCTCGATCAACCCCGAGCAGGCGATGGCGCAAGGCATTCTCTTCGCCGGCAATCCCGACAGCGTCTATCGCCAGGTGATGGAATTCTACGACAAGGTCGGCGGCTTCGGCCACCTCTCGCTGGTGGGCCGCAGCGGCTTCATGACGCATGCGGAATCAGAGAAGGGCATCCGGCTCTTCACGAAAGAAGTCCTGCCGCGGCTGCGCGAGATCAAGCCGGTGACGGTGGAGTGAGAGCCGCGATTGCGTCGCTGCGCGCGAAATGCGATTAGCAATCCAGATACCGGTCGTTCCCGCGAAAGCGGGAACCCAGAGCCCAACGCTCCGTCGCTTGCCGTGGATGCCCGCTTTCGCGGGCAAAGCGACGTGGTGATCTTGCCGAAGCGGTTCGCGTACGCGGTAGCGTTAACCAAGAAGAACCAAGCGTGCTCAACACACTAGAAGCGTCTGAACCGACGCACCACATGTTGAGAGGCGACGCTTCGCTGACGGAACCTGATGCCGGCAACGGATTTCGAACAGTGCTATGAGGGTTCTGGGCGTGGGTTATCGCTAGCCTCGCGCGCACAGCTATTTGCTGCCGGGCGCACTTCGAGATGCCTAAGGACCATATTTCTGATCGGCGTCGCTTTGGCGACGGACGGAGCGGCTGGCGTGGAGGATTACGGACAGCCCAGCGACCATGGCTCCTTCGCCGGCGTACTCGACAAGATCGGCAACGTCGTCGGGAGTGCATTTCGCTGGTGCGAGGGAAGGCTCGGTTTGCGGCCAAGAGAATGGCCGAAAGACCCAATGTGAGGCGATTTCGCGCCCCGCCTGGTTCCACGGCAAAGACTGTACCGCAGCGTCATTCGGCGAAATCCACGTCGACGAACCTGCAATATCCCGAAAACGCTGCATCCCGAAAACGCTGCAAGTGAGCCGCGGGTTTGGTCTCTCGCAGCTCTCGGTACCTATCGGGCATCGTGAAACAAGGTCGGTTTTGCAACCCACGAACTGGCCGCAAGACGCACGTTGAACCGCTTCGGCGCTTCCCGTTAATTCTGTTATAAAGAACGGTACCTCAACGTCGAGCGGAGGCACCGATGGACGGCCAAACCCGGAGCAGACCAAACTTGCTGTCGCAATTGCCGCAGCGGCTCCACCATCATGCCTTCGTCGTGCGCGACCACGAGGTCAATCGGCATTTCTTCGAGGACATCCTCGGCATGCCGCTGGTCGCGACCTGGTGCGAGCGCGTCTTCAATCACGATGTCCAGCGCGAGGTCGACTATTGCCACACCTTCTTCGGTCTTGCCGATGGCGGCGCGCTTGCCTTCTTCCAATTCGCCGATGAGGAGCTCTACGCGCGCGCGAAGCCGATCTTCCCGCCGAGCCCTGCTTTCCATCACATCGCACTCAAGGTCGATCGCGCCACCTTCGACGAGATCGATCGGCGGCTGGCATCCGCGTCGATCCCGCGGCGGCAGGTCGATCACGGCTATTGCCGCTCGCTCTATGCCACGAGCCCCGATGGCTTCCGCATCGAGTTCACCGTCGATCCCGCGAACGCCGAGGCGATCGCCGCGCGGCGGCGTGAGGATGCCCATAGCG
>DATJAV010000185.1:0-9505 GCA_035515835.1 Allostellaceae bacterium | reverse complement strand
AGCCGATCGTCGAGTTCAACCTACTCTCCGATCGCCGCGATCTCGAGCGGCTGATGGACGCCTTCCGCCGCTTCGGCCGCATGCAGCAGGGCCCCGCGCTCCGCAGCGTCAGCGCCGATCCCTTTCCCGCAAGCTACAGCGAGCGGGTCAAGAAAGTCGGCGAGGTCAATGCGCGAAATCGGCTGCTGACGAATATCCTGGCGCGACTGATGGATGGACCGGCGGCGCTCCGCCGCTATCTCATCGACACCTTCATCGTCGAAGGCTTCGGCTTCGACGAGTTGATGGCCGACGATGAGAAGCTCGAGGCCTTCACGCGCAAAGCGGCAATCGGCGCTTGGCACGCGTCTTGTACCTGCCGCATGGGCGCCGAGGACGATCCGATGGCGGTGACCGACACCGCCGGCCGGGTGCGGGGTGTCGACGGCTTGCGCGTGGTCGACGCCTCGCTCTTCCCCGTCGTCCCCTGCGCCAACACGAACTTCCCGACCTTGATGACGGCGGAGAAGATCGCCGACGCGATGCTGGCCGGAGGGTAGCGCCCCCCGCGCCGCCGTGACGCGGGGCAGGTGTGTTGGTTGCGGTCGTGTTCCGCTTCCATCTCAGAGCCGTCTTGGCGCCGTCTTCTTCGCGCGGCGCGCTCGCCGCGGCTAGGCTGATGTGGTCGCGCGCCGCTCCAGCGTCATGCGCATGCCGTGGCGCGGGCGCAAGGTGATGAGGCCTTGCGGCTCGACCGGAAAGCCCGGCACGAGGCGGAAGCGATAGCGCTGGGCGATGGTGGCGAGAATGAGCATCGCTTCGGCGATGGCGAAAGCGGCGCCGATGCAGATGCGGGGGCCGGCGCCGAAGGGAATGTAGGCGAAGCGGTGCCGCTGCGAGGCACGCTCGGCGGAAAAGCGCTCGGGATCGAAACGCTCGGGGCTCTCCCAAAGCTTGGCGTTCCGATGCACCAGCCACGGCGAGATCACCACCTGGGAGCCTTTCGGGATGGCGCGGCCAAGCACACTGTCATCGGCGATGGCGGTGCGCGAGAGCGTATGCGCCGGCGGATAGAGTCGCATCGACTCCTCGATCACGCTGCGCGCATAGGGCAGCTTTGCCAGATCCTCATGGCGCGGCGAGCGACCGCCGAGCGTGGCGTCGAGCTCGGCATGAAGCCGGTTCTCGACAGCGGGATGCTGCGCCAGCAGATACCAGGTCCAGGTGAGCGCCACGGCGGTGGTCTCGTGGCCCGCCATGAAGATCGTCACCACCTGGTCGCGCACTTCCCTGGCGCTCATGCCGCCGCCGGTCTCCTCGTCGCGCGCGGCGAGGAGCCGCCAAAGCAGGTCCTTGGGTTGGTTCTCGCCGGCGCGTCCGCGCAGCGCCAGAAGGCGGTCGATGGCGCGGTCGAACTCGGTGAAGATGTGCGTGCCGCCGCTGCCGCCGGTGAGCTGCGAGATCCAGCGCGGCAGGCCCAGCAGGTCGGCGATGCCAGGCCGCATTTCGGTCTGATAGCGTCCGACGCCGCGCTCGACCACCTCGACGATCTCGGCGGAATCGGAGGAGAACATGGTGCGGGAGATGATGTGCAAGGTTGCATGCATCATCGCCGCCGCGACGTCGATCTCGCTGCCCTCCGGCATCCCGTCCCATTTCGCCAGCAGCTCCTCGGCGATCGCCGCCATGGTCGGGGCATAGCTCATGATGCTGCGATGGTCGAAGGCGGGCGCCATGATGCGGCGATGCCGGCGCCAGGTCTCGCCCTCGCTGGTCAAGAGGCCGCGGCCCAGGCCCGGCTCGAGCAGGCGGCGGGCGATCTCGGTCTTGGTGTAGTTGGCGGCGTTGTCGAGCAGCACGTGCTTGATGGCGCCGGGCTCGTTGATGAGCACGTTGCGCCGCCAGAGGAAGCGCCGCTCGAGAATGTCCTCGGTGTAGGCCTCGGGACCGAAGGTCGAAAGCGCGTTGTCGCGCATCACCCGCAGGAACTGCCGAAGGCCCATGCGGCGCTGCGGCCGAGGCGGCATCGCCAGCCGCGGGGGTGCCTCGTCGATCGCGCTCATCGCGTCACCTCGTTGCCCGGTCTCTAGGGTATTCACCCTAGAGACCGGGGTCAAGCTCGCTTACATCTTCACGTCGCTGATCTGCAGCACCGGCTCGATCTTGGTGTAGTTGGGGATGTCGCTCATGATCTCTTTTGCGTGCGGCGCGAACGCCTTCTCGAACGCGTCGGTGGAATCGAAGGAGAGATGCGCCATGGCGACGAAAGCGGGCGGTGTCCCGGGCCCGCCGCCGGCGATGCCCTGCTCGACCAGGACGCCTTTGCAGGCGGCCCCCAGCTTCTGCTTCACCATCGGAATGTGCTTCGTCAGGTAGTAGTTCATGTCGAACGCGGCGCCGCTTTTCTGCGGATAGAGTACGCTGACTTTGATCATGGCTTTTCCTCCGGGGGAGACGAGACACCGAGAAACCATGACTCTGCCGGGAGCTGCGGGCAAGGCTTCCCCCATGTCGCCGCAAGACATATATTGAAGACGATGCCGCACGACCTCGTTCACTCTGTTTGCCCGCACGATTGTCCCAGCGTCTGCGCGCTCGAGGTGGAGCGGCTCGACGCACGTACCATCGGGCGCGTGCGCGGTCGGAAGGACCATCCCTATACCGCCGGCGTCGTCTGCGCCAAAGTCGGCCATTACGCCGAGCGGCAACATCATCCCGAACGGTTGCGCACGCCGCTGCTGCGCCGGGGCGCCAAGGGCGAGGGATTCTCCGCCTTTGTGCCGATCTCGTGGGAGGAGGCGCTCGACCGCGTTGCCGCGGGCTTCGTCCGTGCGGTGGAGCGCTACGGGCCTGAAACGGTGTGGCCGCATTATTACGCCGGGACGATGGGGCTGGTGCAGCGCGACGGCATTAACCGGTTGCGCCATGCATTGGGATATTCGCGTCAGCACTCGACGATCTGCGTCGTGCTTTCCGATAGCGGCTGGACCGCGGGCGCCGGCGTCAAGCGCGGCACGGATGCGCGGGAGATCCCGGAGGCCGATCTCGTCGTGGTCTGGGGCGGCAATCCGGTCTCGACGCAAGTCAACGTGATGACGCACATCACGCGCGCGCGGAAAGAGCGCGGCGCGCCCTTCGTCGTCATCGATCCCTATCGCACGCCGACCGCCGAGGCCGCCGACATCCATCTGGCGCCGCGGCCCGGCACCGATGGGGCGCTCGCCTGCTCGGTGATGCACGTGCTGTTCAAGGAGGGCTACGCCGATCGCGACTACATGGCGAGGTACACCGCTGGCGCGGCCGCGCTCGAGGCGCATCTGGCGGCGCGTGATCCCGGCTGGGCCGCCGCCATCACCGGGCTCGCGCCGGAAGCGATCGTCGATTTCGCACGGCTCTATGGCCGCACCAAGCGCAGCTACATCCGCATCGGCTACGGCTTCTCGCGCTCGCGCAACGGCGCCATGCAGCTCTTCGCCGCGAGCTGCCTGCCGGCGGTGACGGGCGCCTGGCAATACCCGGGTGGCGGCGCGCTCTATGGCCAAGGGGCCGCTCTCTACAATGTCGACCGCACGCTCATCGAAGGCCTCGACGTCGTCGATCCGAAGACCCGCATTCTCGATCAATCGCGCATCGGCCCCATCCTCACCGGCGACACGCGCGATCTCGGCGATGGGCCTCCGGTAACGGCGTTGCTGATCCAAAACACCAATCCCATGGTCGTGTCGCCGGATTCGAACCGGGTGCGCCGCGGCTTCCAGCGCGACGATCTCTTCGTTTGCGTCCACGAGCAGTTCATGACCGAGACGGCGGCGATGGCGGACATCGTGCTGCCGGCGACGACGATGCTCGAACACGACGACATCTATACCGCGAGCGCCCACACCTTCCTGCAGGTGTCGCGGCGCGTGATCGAGCCTTTCGCCGAGGCGCGCAGCAATCACTTCGTCATCACCGAGATGGCGCGGCGCCTGGGCGCCCGGCATCCCGGCTTTCACATGACGGAATGGGAAATCATCGATCGCTCCCTGGCTGCATCCGGTCTCCCGACTGCCGACGAGATTCTGGCGAAAGGCGGCCATGATGCGGCGCTCCCCTTCGCCACGGCGCACTTCCTCGACGGCTTCGGCCATGCCGACAAGCGCTTCCATTTCGCGGCCGACTGGGCGGCGATCGGGCCCAATCATCAGAGGCTCTCGCCGCTGCCCGACCATGCGGCGGTAATTGATGCGGCCGATGCCGAGCATCCCTTCCGCCTGGTGGCGCCGCCGTCGCGCTCCTTCCTCAACACCACCTTCAACAACCTGCCCTCGAGCCTCGGCCGCGAGGGCAAGCCCCGGGCACGCATTCATCCCGAGGATCTGGCGGCATTGGGCCTCGCCGACGGTGCCCGCATCCGGCTCGGCAACCGGCAGGGCAGCGTGGTGGTCGAGGCGCGCGCCTTCGACGGCCTGCAGCGCGGTGTCATCGTGGTCGAGGGCATCTGGCCCAACCGCGCCTTCGAGGAAGGCGTCGGCATCAACGCGCTGGTGAGCGCCGATCCGGGCCTGCCCAATGGCGGCGCAGTGTTCCACGATACGGCGGTGTGGCTGCGCGCGGCTTAGCGCGGGGGGAAGGAAGATTGACCACAGAGGCACGGAGGCACAGAGAGACGTCGGTCTGGCGTGCATCGCGGGCCATCGTCCTCGTCTCTTGGTCTCTCTGTCTTGCCACCGCCCGCGCCCGCGCTCACGCCCGTTTCAGCTTCACCGCCGTGCCGTAGGCGACGATCTCGGTAATCCCGCTGGCGATCTCGCCGGAATCGAAGCGCATCATGATGACGGCATCGGCGCCGCGCTGTTGGGCTTCGCCGACCATGCGGTCGATGGCGTGTTGGCGCGCCGTCTGCAGCATCGCCGTGTATTGATGGATCTCGCCGCCGATCAAAGTCTTGAGGCTGGCAAGGATATTGCCGACCAGGCCACGACTTCTGACCGCGATGCCGAAGACCTCGCCGAGCGTCTCCGATACTTCGTGGCCGGCCACTCGTTCCGTCGTCGCAATAAGCATCCTCGCCTCGTTGGTTGGGAGGTAGCCTGGTTTCCCGCTGGACCCGGAGGCCGTCCCCTCCCCATATTATAGCCATGTCCGACGACGACGAACCGAAGGAGCAACTTCCGGCTGCGCCCAAGGCGGCCGAGGTCGAGGTGTTCCTGCGCCAAGTGCGGGCGATGCCCGCAGTGCGCGCTGGCGGTCGTGGCCGGCTCATCTTTGCCTTGGATGCGACGGCGAGCCGCGAGGCGACCTGGGACCGCGCCTGTCGGCTGCAAGGCGAGATGTTCGAGGCGGCGGCGGGACTGGGCGGGCTCGACGTGCAGCTCGTCTTCTATCGCGGCTTCAACGAGTGCAAGGCGAGCCGGTGGCTCGGCAGCGCCGAGGAGCTGCATGGCGCGATGCGCCAGGTCTCATGCGTCGGCGGCGAGACGCAGATCGGCCGCGTCCTCGCGCATGCGCAAAAGGAGGCGCGTGCGCACAAGGTGAACGCGCTCGTCTTCGTCGGCGATGCGATGGAGGAGAAGGTCGACGAGCTGGCGCAGCAGGCGGGCGAGCTCGGGCTCTTGGGCGTGCCGGTCTTCGTCTTCAAGGAAGGCGGCGAGGAAATCGCCGCGCGCGCCTTCCGCCAGATTGCGAAGCTCTCAGGCGGCGCCTATTTCCCGTTCGACGCCGCAAGCGCGCAGCAACTGCGCCAGCTGCTGGGCGCAGTGGCCGCCTTCGCCGCCGGCGGGCAAAGGGCGCTCGCCGATTACGGCAAACGCGCCGGCGGCGCCGCGCTCCTGCTGGCCGGCGCGGTCGCCGACCAGAAGAAATAGCCGGGGGGCGCAATGCCCTACATCGCCATCGGTCTCGCAGTCTTGGCGCTGGGCTGGCTGCTGCTGCGCTGGTTCCTGGCCATGGATCCGGCGCGCCTGGTGCAGATGGGCGCCACCGCCGCGGTCGCGCTTGGCGGCAGCCTGTCGCTGCTGCTGTTCGTCATCGGCATCGCCGAGCGCAGCCCGATCTTCCTTCTGCTCGGCATCGCCGGCTTCACCGCGCTCTGGCACGTGCTAAAGCAGCAGCGACAGAGCCGGACGATGAGCGGCTCGCACATGTCGGCGGTCGAGACCGACTACCTCAGCATGCGGCTCGAGCATGACAGCGGCATCATGTCCGGCACGGTGCGGAAGGGGCCCTTTCAAGGCCGCCACCTCTCGGAGCTCAGCCGAGACCAGCTGCTCGAGCTCTGGCGCGTCTGCCGCGTCGACGACGCCGAAGCGGCGGCGCTGATGGAGGCTTATCTCGATCGACTCGCGCCGGGCTGGCGCGAGACTGCCGAGAGCACGGGCGGAGCGCCGCCCGGCGCCCGTGGCGCCCCCATGACGCGCGCCGAGGCTTGCGCCGTGCTCGGACTCGGCAGCGATGCCAGCGCAGCTGAGGTGCGCGAGGCGCATCACCGGTTGATGAAGGCGGTGCACCCCGACCACGGCGGCTCCACATATCTCGCCGCCAAGCTCAACGAGGCGCGCGACGTGCTGCTGGGCGGGTGACGTTTGCATGACGACGGCGAGGCTGGCGCCGGACGTCGCTCCCGGCTATAAATCCCTTTCAAAGCAAGGAGCTCCGACCATCGGAGCCGATCGCCGGGCGAGGGAACAAGCAAGGTAGGGTCGTCGTTATCCCCTAAAGTTGCCGTCCGCGTGCGGAGAAAGTAACCATAATGGCCCAGCGCATTCGTAAAGCCGTCTTTCCAGTCGGCGGACTGGGAACGCGTTTCCTCCCGGCCACCAAGGCGATGCCGAAAGAAATGCTGCCGGTGGTCGATAAGCCGCTCATTCAATATGCCGTGGAAGAAGCTCAGGCGGCCGGCATCGAGGAATTCATTTTTGTCACAGGGCGCTCGAAGTCGGCGATCGAGGACCATTTCGATCATTCCTACGAGCTCGAGACGACGCTCTCCGAGCGCGGCAAAGCAGTACAAGTCCAAGCGATCAGCGCCTGGATGCCGGGCCCGGGCCAAGTCGCCTATACGCGCCAGCAATTGCCGCTGGGCTTGGGCCACGCCGTCTGGTGCGCGCGCAACCTGGTGGGCGAGGAGCCTTTCGCGGTGCTGCTCGCCGACGATCTCATCCTGGCCGAGACGCCCTGCCTGAAGCAGATGGTCGACGTCTATGACGAGACCCGTGGCTCTGTGGTCGCGGTCATGGAAGTTCCCCGCGAGCATACCAACCGCTACGGGGTGCTCGACATCGCCAGCGATGACGGGCGGCTCGTCGCGGTGAAGGGCGTGGTCGAGAAGCCCGATCCCAAGGTGGCGCCCTCCAATCTCAGCATCATCGGCCGTTACATTCTCGAGCCCGAGGTGTTCGGGCATCTGGCGCGCATCGATCGCGGCGCCGGCGGCGAGATCCAGCTGACCGACGCGCTGGCGGAGATGATCCTTGGCAACAAGCCCTTCCATGGGCTCCGCTTCAAGGGCCGGCGTTTCGATTGCGGCGACAAGGTCGGCTTCCTCGAAGCCAACATCGCCTTCGCCATGGCGCGCGCCGACATGGCGGCGGCCGTGCGCAAGATTCTCGACGGCTATTGCTGAGCATGCGCGACGGCGGTGCCCAGGCGGGCCATGTCCTACACCCGACCATCTTGCGCGAATATGATATTCGCGGCGTCGTCGGCCAGACGCTCGAGACCGCCGATGCGCGCGCCATCGGCCGTGCGTTTGCGGCGGTCGTCGTCGAAGCGGGTGGGCAGCGCGTCGCCGTAGGGCGCGACGGCAGGCTGAGCTCGCCCGCCCTCGAGGCGGCGCTGGTGCAAGGGCTGACCGAAGGCGGCGTCGACGTGCTCCAGATCGGCCTCGGTCCCACGCCGATGCTCTATTTCGCCGTCAACACCGCCGGGGTCGACGGCGGCATCATGGTGACGGGCTCGCACAATCCTCCCGATCACAACGGCTTCAAGCTGATGCTCGGCAAGAAGTCGTTCTTCGGCGAGGAGATCGCGCGGCTGGGACGCATCGCGGCGGCGCCGCCGCCGTCGCGGCGCGTCGGCCGGAGCGAAGAGCGCCGTGTGCTCGAAGCCTATACCGCGCGTCTCCTGCAAGACTATGACGGGACGCGTCCGCTCACCGTCGCTTGGGACGCCGGCAACGGTGCGACCGGCGAGGTGATGCAACGTCTCACCAAGGCGCTCCCGGGACGCCACATTCTGCTCAACGAGACCATCGACGGCCGCTTCCCCGCGCACCATCCCGATCCGACTGATCCTCATACCCTGGTACAGCTGCAGCAGAGCGTGGCTCGTGAGGGCTGCGATCTCGGCATCGCGTTCGATGGCGACGGTGACCGCATCGGCGTCGTCGACGGCAAGGGACGCATCCTCTGGGGCGATCAATTCATGGTGATCTTGGCCGAGGACGTGATCCGCACCCGGCCCCGCGCCACCATCATCGCTGATGTGAAAGCGAGCCAGCTGCTCTTCGACGAGATCGCGCGCATGGGCGGGACGCCGCTGATGTGGCGCACCGGCCATTCGCTCATCAAGGCCAAGATGGCGGAGGTCGGCGCGCCGCTCGCTGGCGAGATGAGCGGCCACATCTTCTTTGCCGACCGCTATTATGGCTATGACGATGCGCTCTACGCGGCGGTGCGCCTCTTGGGCGTCCTCGCTCGAGGGGCGGAGAGCCTCGCCGCTTTGCGCGATCGTCTGCCGGCGGTGGTAAACACGCCGGAGCTGCGCTTTCCCTGCGCCGATACACGGAAATTCGCCGTGATCGCCGAGGTGCGCGAGCGCCTGGAGCGCGCCGGCGCCGAGATGGCGGCGATCGACGGCGTCCGCGTCAAGACCCCGGATGGGTGGTGGCTGTTGCGCGCCTCCAATACTCAGGACGTACTGGTGGCGCGCGCCGAGGCCAAGGACGAGGCCGGCCTCAAGCGGCTCAAGGACTTGCTGGGCGAGCAGCTGCGCGCCAGCGGCATCGAGCCGCCGGCGTTCTGACAGGACTGCCTAAGCCTCAATTGTCCTGATTGTCTTGATGGCCGCATTCGAGCGGATCGCCTGCATGCTTGCGCAGCCGGGCGAGCGCTCCTTCGTCGGCCAAACCGCAAGATCTTCCCCGAAGCAGCAGGGATTGATGAATGCGGCTTCACCTCGCGATGTTCGAATAGGTCCCATCTCGACCGTGATCGCGCCGTCGGTCGGCACCATTCGTCTGCGGGCGATAGAGAGCCTCAGTTGAAGCGTCAGCCGGGATGGAACGCGATCTGGGCGATGTGCTGGACCGCGCCGGGGTTCACCACGGCGCATTGCAGGTGCTCGCGATGCAGCCGTGTGCAGGCCTTCTCGGCATCGTACTCGGTGAAGTTCACGATGCGCGCGCGGTAATAACGGTCGCGACGATAAGGCGCCAGCAATTGTACGATCTTGCCATGGGGGTGCGCCAACGCGACCAGCGCATGGGCCAGCGCCTTGATCGCGAGGCCCTGTTGGGCAAAGGCGCCGACTTGGATGCCCCAGCGGG
>DATJAV010000184.1:0-6729 GCA_035515835.1 Allostellaceae bacterium | reverse complement strand
GTCATCGTCACGCCCTCGATCCATTGGGTGCATCATCATCGGCTGCGCGCCGACACCGATTCAAACTACTGCACCATCTTAAGCCTCTGGGATCCGCTCTTCCGCAGCCGCTCGCCGCATCGGCGCACGCCCGACATGGCGATCGGCGTCGAGGCGCAGGAGGAGGAGCCGGTGCTGCAGCTGCTGGTGGCGCCGTTCCGGTGAGCGGTGCGCGGCTTACGGCAAGATGTGGCGCGAGCCCGGGCCGCGGATCACGGTGACGCCGTGCTCGACATCGACCGTGGCACGCTCATTTCCCAGTCGACGCGGCAGACGGCCGAGCGATGCCGGGAAAGGTGCGTCGGGCGTCCCCGCATCGGCGACCTGCCCATCGATGCCGTCATCGATGAAGTCGGAGCCGAGGAACGGCGCCAGGTTGGTGGCGCGCCGAGGCGAGCGAAAATGGCGTATTTGTGCGTGCCGCACGTGAGGGGCGCGAAAGACGTTAATTCGGCCCCCGGACCGCATCCCAGCCTCCGCCGCCGCCGGCAACAGCAGCGCCAGCGCGATCATCAACGTCAGGGCCAACGAAGGGCGCATGACATTCTCCTTCGAGCATTCCACAGAAAAAGCATAGTCCCCCCGGGGACCCGGCGCCAGCCTTCAGCCGATACATTCCTTATCATGTGGTCGGCGTTTGACAGCGGCGGGGGGCCGCGGCGAGAGTCCTGTCATGGCGCTCGATCGCACCCATGCCGCCCAACAGCTGCGCACGCTGGTGTGGAGCGGCTTCTATGAGGCCGACGAGATTTTCGAGATCGTCACCGAATATGAGGACGAGCTCGGCGCCGAGGACGCGGCGTGGGCGGAGTCGGCCATCGCCCGCGCGGTCGAGGAGCGGCGCGCGGCCGAGAAGACCTGGCCCGCGGTGACGGATTGCGATCGGCTCGACCAAGCCTTCGCCGCGCTCGAGAGCGCCGGCATCATCGCGCTTCACAATGCCGGCTACACGCTGTCCGACGGCACGAGCGACGTGAGTGAGGCCTATCACGAGCGCGGCGGGAAATCGTCGGGAATCTCGGGCTATTGCTTCTACCACGGCCAGGACGTCGAGCGCGCGGTAGCGGGACAAGGTCTTGACCTCGCTTTCGGCGACATCGAGGGCGACGCGGCGAAGGGCGTCGCGATCGGCCGGCGCATCGTCGCCGAGCTGACCCGGCAAGGCCTCGCGGTCGAATGGAGCGGTGCCGTCGAGAAGCGCCTCTTCATCCCGCTCTTCGATTGGCGCCGGCGCGGACCCTGATCAACGCACTGGGCCGCCCTCTTGGGACGTCCAGAAGAAGAGCAGCGGGTCGAGTTGAATGTTGTAGTGGGGATCCTCGAGCGTCACCGTCACTTGCTTGTGCTGCTGGTCGAGCACCGTCCATTGCCGGAGCTCCAGCGGCCGCTCGCTCATCACCACGGTGAGGTTGCCCTGGTCGGGGTCCTTGGTCTCGCACATGGCAAGACGCAGCACGCCCGGCGTGCGCTCGAAATTGGTGACGGTGACGTCGCCGGTGAGACGGATGTCCGGCCGCAGCAGGAACCAGGCGGGCGTGTCCTCGACGGCGATCTGCGACAGCTGCTTCAGCTTCCGGTCCCATAAGCGGACGGAGCGCCCGTCGGCGACGATGAGGATGGGCGTCGGGTCGTCGTAGACGATGCGCATCTTCCCCGGGCGCTGCAGATAGATCGTGCCGGCGGCGACGCCGCCATCGGGGGCATATTGCTGGAAGCGCGACTGCAGCGTGTGGATGCCGTTCAGATACGTCTCGACCCGCGTGAGATCGAGCTTGTCCTGCGGCGACAGCGGCGCCGGCCGCGGCGGCGCCGCCGCCCGCGCGCGCGCGGCGGCAAGCGTTGCACCGGCGGCGATTGCGGCAAGAAAGCGGCGGCGGAAGAGGCCAAAGTGGGTCATGACAATTCTACGATATAGGGGGCGACAACGTTGCCGGTAAGAGGCTGGATCAGCAAAATTGTGACCGGTGACGCGCGAATTCCTCGGCGAGGACGAGGATCACGGGACGGCGGCGCGCGGTGTAGCGACGTAGTTGCCGGCCGTTGTGCTGCGCCACGCGGTCGTCGAGCGGGCCGCGGGTGATGCCGACATCGTAGCTGCCATCGGAACAGCCGACGATGTAGACGATGGCCGATGGCATCAATCGATGTTGCGGGCCAGTACCTCGCGCTTGCCGACATGGTTGGCGGCGCTCACCACGCCTTCCGATTCCATGCGCTCGATGATGCGAGCAGCGCGGTTGTAGCCGATCTGGAGATGGCGCTGCACGAAGCTGGTCGACGCCTTGCGCTCGCGGCAGACCAGCGCCACCGCCTGATCGTAGAGCTGGTCGCTAGCGCCGCCCTCGCTCTCAAGACCGAGGAACTCGGCGTCGGGCTCGTCCTCCTCGGCGGTGATGTCATCGACATAGACCGGCGGGCGCCCGTTATCCTTCAGGAAGCGCACGACCTGCTCCACCTCCTGCTCGGAGACGAAAGGACCGTGGACGCGGGTGATGCGGCCGCCGCCGGCCATGTGCAGCATGTCGCCGCGGCCCAAAAGCTGCTCCGCGCCGGATTCGCCGAGGATGGTGCGGCTGTCGATCTTGGAGGTGACCTGGAAGCTGATCCGGGTCGGGAAGTTGGCCTTGATCGTACCGGTGATGACGTCGACCGAGGGACGCTGCGTCGCCATCACGATGTGGATGCCGGCGGCGCGCGCCATCTGCGCCAGGCGCTGGATCGCCGCCTCGATGTCCTTGCCCGCGACCAGCATCAAATCGGCCATCTCGTCGACGACGACCACAACCAGAGGCAGCGGCGTCGTATCCAAAGGCTGGTCCTCGAAGACCGGCTGGCCGCTTTCGGGATCAAAGCCGGTCTGCACCTTGCGCATGAGCTGCTCGCCGCGCGACGCCGCTTCGGCCAAGCGCTGATTGTAGCCCTCGATGTTGCGCACGCCGAGCTTCGACATGGAGCGGTAGCGGTTTTCCATCTCGCGCACCGTCCACTTGAGCGCGACCACCGCCTTCTTGGGATCGGTCACCACCGGGCAGAGGAGATGCGGGATGCCGTCGTAAAGCGAAAGCTCCAGCATCTTGGGATCGATCATGATGAAGCGGCACTGCTCGGGCGGCAGGCGGTAGAGTATCGAGAGGATGATGGTGTTGATGCCGACCGATTTGCCGGAGCCGGTGGTGCCGGCGATGAGAAGATGCGGCATCCGCGCGAGATCGGCAACGACGGGCGCGCCGGCGATGTCCTTGCCGAGCACGAGGCTGAGACGCCCCTGCGTCCGCTCATAGGCTTCGGACGCCAAGAGCTCGCGCAGATAAACGGTCTCGGCCTTGGCGTTGGGCAGCTCGATGCCGATGACGTTGCGCCCGGGAACGACGGCGACGCGGGCGGAGATGGCGCTCATCGAGCGGGCGATGTCGTCGGCGAGGCCGATGATGCGGGACGCCTTGATGCCGGGCGCGGGCTCAAGCTCGTAGAGCGTCACCACCGGGCCTGGGCGCACTTTGACGATCTGCCCGCGCACGCCGAAATCCTCGAGCACCGATTCCAGCATCCGTGCATTCTGCTGCAGCGCCTCCTCGTTGACCTGCGCCGTCTTGACCGGAGGTGGCGCGGTCAGCAGCTCGAGCGGCGGCAGCAGGTGCCGATCGGGCGGACCGAGGTCGAGCGTCTTCTGCCGCGCCGCATCGCGCCGGGCCGGACGCGTCGGCACATCGACGGCGGCGCCGCGCCGCCGCGCCGGGGGCGACACCACGGGCTCCGACGCCGGCGCGAAGCTCGGCTCCCGGCGTTGCTCATGCTTGCGCCGGGAGAAGAGCGCCCTGAGCCGCAGGAAGGGGGCGGCGATCCGGCGTTTGAGGCGCCGAAGCGCGTCTTCCTCGGGCTCTTTGGATGCCGCTTTGGCGCGGCGCAGCCGCGCAACCCAGGGCGCCATCTCCACGCCGGCGACAAAGAAGAAGAGCAGGGCGGCCAGCGGCGCGGCGGCGAGCGCCGCCCATACCCGACCAGCCCCGGCGAGCACCAAGCCGCGGCTCGAGAGGCTTCCGGCGACGCCACCGAGGCCAGGGGCCACCGGCCAGCCATTGGGCGCCGGCAGCGCCGCGAGCGCCAGCGCCGCCAGCAGCAGCGCCGGCAGCAGGAGCAGCAGGCGCGCCCAGAACCGGCGCAGGCCGTGGCCCAGCAGCAGCTGCACGGACCAATGCAGCAGCACCAGCGGGAGCAGCGCCGCGACGGCGCCGAAGCCCTGGAAGAGGAGGTCGGCGAGAATGGCGCCAGGATGACCCAGGATATTGGTCGGCGCGGCATCGACGGCGTGATTCCAGGAGGGATCGCCGTGGTTGAAGCTCAGCAGCAGCAACGCCAGCAGCACCGCGGCGACGAGGAGGATGAGCCCTGCCACCTCGCTGGCGAGACGGCGCAGCGTATGCTCCTTGCGGTCGACCGCCTCGCTCATGGACATGGCGAACGCTCCCTCATGCGGCGTCCTTCATCCGAGGACGCGGACGAGCCGCTCCATGCCGTCGGCGATAACGGCATCCTCATGCACCAGCGCCACCCGGATGTAGCGGCGCCCGGGATTGTCGCCGCCGTCATGGGCGGACGCGATATAGGCGCCCGGCAGCGTGCGCAACGCCGCCTCGCGCCAGAGACGCGCCGCCGCGCGCTCACCGTCCTCGACATCGAGCCAGAGAAAGAAGCCGCCGGGCGGACGGTAGAAGCCGAAGCGCTGCCCCAGCGTCGCCTCGGCGATGTCGAGATTCCGGCGATAGAGCGCGCGATTGGGCTCGACATGCGCCTCGTCCTGCCAGAGCGCGCCGGCCGCCAGCTGCAGCGGCAGCGGCATCTGGGCGCCGCCATAGCTACGCAGATGCTGGAAACGCCGGATGAGCTCCGGGTCGCCTGCGACGAAGCCGCAGCGCATCCCCGCAGCGCTCGAGCGCTTGGAGAGCGAGTGAAAGACCAGCACGTTGCGCAGATCGCCGCCCAGCGCGAGGCAAGCCTCGAGCGCGCCCGGCGGCGGCGCCTTGTCGTAGATCTCGCAATAGCATTCGTCGACGGCGAGCACGAAATCCCAATCGCGCGCGAGCTTCACGGCGCGCTTCAGATAGGCGAGATCGGCGATGGCGCCATGCGGATTGCCGGGGGTGCAAAGATAGAGGAGGGCGCAGCGCTCGAGCTGCTCGGCCGTCAGCGCCTCGAGATCGGGGAGGAAGCGGTTATCGGGCGTGGCGTCGAGATGCAAGAGCTCGGCGCCGGCCACTGCTCCACCGCCGTTATAAACGAGGTAGTAGGGATTGGGCACAAGGACGAGGGGCGGGGTCGCGCCCGACGCCTCGGGGACAGCGAGGAGTCCCGCCTGGAACAAGCCCTCTTTGGTGCCGCTCAAGGCCAGGACGTGGCGCTCGCCCGAGATCATCCCCGGCGGCAGGCGATAGCGCCGGGCGAGCCAGGCCGCGCATGCGGCGCGGTATTCGGGCGTTCCTTGGACGGGCGGATAGCGGTTCCAGAGATGGGCGTTCTCGCTGATGACGCGGAGGGCGAGCGCCGGCGTCTCGTGCTGGGGATCGCCCAGGGACATGACGATGGGCGCGACGTTGCCGCGCGGCGGCAGCTCGGCGAGGAGCGCGGTAAGACGGGAGAATGGGTTCTCGGGTAGCCGGCCCAGGCGGGCATTGGTCGGCAAGAGCGGCTCCTTGGCGCCGGCACAAAGCGGCAACAGCATACGCGAAACCGCCGCCGGCGCCAAGCGCCGCCGATCCCTGGCTGCGTGCCCAATCAAGACGATCGGCGGCCCCCTTCAGAACTTGCTGGAGGATATTGTGCGCGTTCCGATAGCGTCATCCAGCGATGTCGCACCGTGCCCAACGGCCGAGCCTGGCCGAGCCCAAGACCGGTCTCTCGGCTAGTCAGAGGACCGGAGCTTCATCGTCGATCCGCCGCCGGCCGAGACGACCGGGCTGCAGCGCATCATCGTCTATTGGGCCGCATCGACAGCAAACGTCCCGTGCTGGCACGCGGATCGCTGCGCTCCGTGCACAAGCACTTCTTCACCTTCGAGACGATCAACCTGCCGCTGTCGCGTGACGGCGAGCGCGCCGACATGATCTTGGGCGCGGCCCGCTACACTCCCCAGCCGCGACGGCGGTCGTAAGCCCGCTCGGGCTTCGCCACATCAACCCTGCGGCACGATCTGCCAGGGGACCGGGCAACTCGCGACGTAGGGATAGTAGTTGTTGAGCGGGGGACAGAAGTACCAGGCGCTGGCACCCGGCGCGGCGTAAGGCGGCACGTAGGGATCGGGGTAGGGGTAGACGGCGCGGGGGTAATAGTACCAGTCGGGGCCAACGGTCCACCACCAGCCGATACGGCCGTCATGCCGGCCGTGGAACCAGTGACCACCGCGCCAGCGAGCGAAATCGTGATCGTGGAAGTGGTGGATGTCGCGGTCCTGCCAGCCTCGCGGACCGCCATGCTCATCGCCTCGGGGCCCGCCATGAAAGTGCTCGCCGTGCTCGTCCGCGAAGGCCGGCGCGGCCGCGCCTGCCGCAAGGGCGAGCGCAAAGACGAAGCGCCTCAGACGCATCATGACCTACCTCCAGTGACGATGCCCACCGAAACCAAAGCCTACACCGACATCGATCGGCGGCCCATAGTAGTAAGGCGCGTAGCCGTAACCGTAGCCGTAATAGGGCGCCG
>DATJAV010000183.1:0-9705 GCA_035515835.1 Allostellaceae bacterium | reverse complement strand
CGACAAGACCAATCTCGCGCCGCTCCGCCTCGTCAACTTCCTGGCGCTGGCCCTCGCCACTGTTTATTTCGTGGGGCCGGACGCCCCTTTCCTGCGCTGGCGCATCGCCTGGCCCGTCATCCTCTGCGGCCAGCAATCGCTCTACGTCTTCTGCTTGGGCATCATCCTGGCGGTGCTCGGGCACTTCCTGCTGAACGAGTTCTACGGGGACCTTCCCATGCAGATCGTTGTCGACGTCGTCGGTTTCGCGCTGATGATCGGAACCGCCGCCCTCATCTCCTGGTACCGGACGGCAAGCCATACGGTTTCGGGCTCCTCGGTCCCCGCCACGCCCTCGGAGTAAAGCGATGATGCACCTGCCGCTCCTTGCGCTGCTCCTCGCCGCCGCGCCCGCCGAGAGCCCCGCCCCGCCCGATTGCAGCGCGCCCGAGGAGCTCGTCGACGACGATCCGCAGCTCACCATCGTCGCCGAGCATTTGCGGCAAAAGCATCCCATCACCATCGTCGTCATCGGCGGCGCCAGCACCGCCGGCACGGCCGCGGCGAAGCCCGACCTGGAATCCTATCCGCGGCGGCTCGAGGCGGCGCTCCGGCGGCGCCACCCGGATGTCCCCATCACCGTCATCAATCGCGGCGTCGCGCGCCAGACGACGGAGGAGATGGCCGACCGTTTCGCCCGCGACGTCTACCCTGCCGACCCCACTTTGGTAATCTGGGAGACCGGCACTTTCGATGCCGTCCGCAGCGTCGATGTCGATATCTTCGCTTCGGCGCTCTCCGCCGGCCTTGCCGACCTGCGCGACCATAAATTCGACGTCATGCTAATCAATATGCAATATAGTCGAGATACTGCGTCGGTGATCAATTTCGAGCCCTATCTTGACGCACTGCAACATGAGGCCGATGTCGACGACGTCTATCTCTTCCGGCGCTTCGAAATGATGCGCTACTGGAGCGAGACCGGCGTCTTCCAGCTCGCCGAGGTCCCGCCGGCGCGGCGCGCGGCCTTGGTGGCCCAGGTCTATAACTGCCTCGGCGAGCGCCTCGCCGACGCTATCGATCACGCCGCGCGATGAGCGGAAGTCGCCGCCGAACGCTCGCGGCGCTCATGCTGCTGGGGCTTGCCGCGGCTGCGCCGATCCTGCTGGTCGCGGGCGGGCCTGGTGCCGGCGCCGCCATCGACCGCTGCGCCATTCCGCCCGAGCTCGGCACGCTTGATGGCGCCTTGCCGCGCACCGCCGCTCGCCTCAGGGCGAGCGAGCCACTGACCATCGTCGCGCTCGGCTCCTCCTCGACCCAGGGCGTGGGCGCCACCTCGCCCGCGCGCAGCTATCCGAGCCGCCTCGCCGCGCTGCTGCAGGCGCAGTTTCCGGGGATCGCCATCCGTGTCGTCAATCGCGGCGTTGGCGGCGAGATCGCGCCGCAGATGCTGGCGCGGCTCGGTCGCGACGTGATGGCCGAGAAGCCCGATCTCGTAATCTGGCAGCTCGGCACCAATTCGGTGCTGCGCGACCGCGATCCCGGCGACGAGATCCCCGTGGCAGAGACCGGCATCGAGCGGCTAAAGGCCGCCCATGCCGACATCCTGCTGATGGACATGCAATACGCGCCAGCGGTGCTGATCCATCCCGAATATCGCGACATGGAGCTGGTGCTGGCGGAAATCGCGCGCGACCAGGACGTGCCGCTCATCCGCCGCTTCGCCATGATGCGCCACTGGGCCGAGAACGGCCAGATGACGCCGGACATGATGCTGGCCAGGGACCGGCTGCACATGTCGGATACGAGCTACGATTGCTTGGCGCGACAAGTGGCGCACAGCATCGTCGGCGTGACGCACGACGAAACTGCGGCTCTCGTCAACGAGCGATAACGCCAGGCGCGGCGCAAGACAATGGAATCGGCAGTATCTTACCACCGCCGTTCCCGCGAAAGCGGGAACCCAGTGTTGCAGCGTTCCGTCGCTCGCCCTGGGGTGCCCGCCTTCGCGGGTACGGCGGTGTCGGATGATCTCACCTCGTCCGAATCGGCAACAGCCTAGAAATACCGCTCCGGCACTTTGATCACGTCGTCCGGCTGGATGGGGGCGGTGGGGTCGGCTTTGCGCTCCTGCCCGTTGCGCGTCACCACCACGTATTGCTGGTTGGCGCGATAGGTGTAGCCGCCCGCGGTGGCGATTGCACTCTCGACCCGCATACCGGCGGCATAGGGATATTGGCCGGGCTTCGCCACCTCACCGAAGACGTAGAACGGGCGATATGTGAGCGTGCCGATGCTGACCTTGGGATGCTTCAAATAGCCCTGGCCGAGCTTCGTCTCCATCTCGTGCTCGACCTGAGCGCGG
Organism: Allostellaceae bacterium; assembly: GCA_035515835.1. GTDB lineage: Bacteria > Pseudomonadota > Alphaproteobacteria > ATCC43930 > CGMCC-115725 > DAHUYF01. The sequence goes on along the minus strand of DATJAV010000183.1, from coordinate 7,361 downwards.
GTCAATCCGCCGGCCTTCACGTCGCCGATGAGCGGCATGCTGATCGTGCCGTTGTCGCCGACGCTGTAGTCGCCCGTGAGATCGTCGGCGCCGGCCACCACCACATGCACCTTGTCGCCAGGGCCAAGGCGGTAAGCGGATTCGTCGGTCGCCGTCGGCTGAAGCGGCGGCAGGCTCGAGCCTTGCGACGAGCACGCGGCCAGCGGCAGCGCAATCGCCAATATCGATAGAAGCGCGTGTAAGGATCGCATCTGCTACTCCTCGCCATAAGAGCGCCCAACGAACGCGTCAAGAACGCCATCGGTTCCGGCGGGCGCTTCGGGTTCCCGTATTTGGTTGGTCGTGGTTAAGGCGTGAGCACCGCGCGGCCGACGATGCGCCCCGCCTTCAAGTCCTCGAGCACGCGCCAGGCGTCCTCGAGTCGCCGCTCGCTGATCGGCACCGGCGGCACCTTGCCCGTGGCCACCAGCGCCAGCAGCTCCTTCATCTCGGCGAGGCTGCCGACATAGGAGCCCTGGACCGTGATGGCGCGCATCGGCAACAGCGGCAGGCTCAAGGTGATGTCGCCGCCGAAAAGACCGACGATGATGTATTTGCCGCCCCGAGCGATGGCGTCGATGCCGAGTTTCGCGGTGGCCTGCGCGCCGACGAAGTCGATGGCGGCGCCGATGCCATCCTTGGCGGCGGCCTGCGCCAGCTTCACCGCGTCGGGCGCACCGGCGTCGATCGCGGCGAGCGCGCCCACCGACATCGCCGCCTCGCGCTTCTTCGCGTCGATATCGGCGACGATGGCACCCCGCCCGCCCATCGCTCTCAGCAAGGTGAGGCACATGAGCCCCAGGCCGCCGGCGCCGATCACCATGATCGGCTGCTCGCGGAAGATGGCCTCGCCCACCCGCTTCAAGGCGCCGAAAGCGGTGATGCCGGAGCAGGCATAGGGCGCCGCCTGCGCCGGGGTTAGACGGCCCAGATCGAGGAGATAGCGGGCATGCGGCACCATCACGTGGTCGGCATAGCCGCCGGGCTTGTGGACGCCGAGAAAGCGCGGCGCGGCGCAGAGCTGCTCCTCGCCGCGGCGACAGACGGCGCAGCTGCCGCAGCCGATCCAGGGATGGGCGAGTCGCCGGTCGCCGACCTTGACCCCCGTCGCCTCGGGACCGAAGGCCACGACCTCGCCGACGATCTCGTGTCCCATGGTGAGCGGCGGCACCATGCCGCGATCCTTGACCGTGAGCCTCTTGCCGCCGCCCAGGTCGTACCAGCCCTCCCAGATGTGAAGATCGCTGTGGCAGACGCCGGCCGCCAGCATGCGCAGCAGCACCTCGCTGCCGGCGGGCTTGGGCGTGGGCTTCTCCCGCGCCTCGAGCGGCGCGCCGAAATCGATGACGTCATAACTCCGCATGGCGGTCCTCCCGGTCGCTCGTTCTCTGTTGTCAGTCGCCGCCGGCCATTGTCCAGGGCGCCGCCCGAAGCGCAAGAGCGCCCCCGTCGAAGGCGGTTCGGGGTGGATTTTCAGAGGCTTCCAGGGCATGTTAAGGAATCGTTAACGATCCCTGTGCGCAATGCGGCGTGGCGGAGCGTTGGTATTGCGATTACTCTTGCGCCCGCATAAGGAGACCTGCCATGGCTGCGTTGCGATCGAGCTGGAAGGGCTATCTGAGGATCAGCCTCGTCTCCTGCCCGGTTCGGCTCTACACCGCGACCACCACCGCGGAGAAGATCTCGTTCCACAACCTGGCGCCGGGCTCGATGTCGCGCATCTCGATGGTGCCGACGGATCCGACTACCGGCAAGGCGGTGCCGCGCGAGGAGTTGCTCAAGGGCTACGAATTCGAGAAGGGGCGCTACGTCATCCTCTCCGAGGAGGAGCTCGACCAGCTCCAGGTCGAGAGCAACAAGGTCATCGACGTGACGCACTTCGTCGCCGACGACGAGATCGACCCGCTCTATTTCGACAGCCCCTATTGGCTGGCGCCCGACGGCAAGATGGCGACGGAGACCTTCCGCGTCGTCGCCGAGGCGCTGAAGCGCGAGGGGAAAGCGGGGATCGGCCGGCTCGTGCTGTCGTCGCGCGAGCGCCCGGTGCTGCTGACGCCGCGCGGCAAGGGCATGATGATCCGGACCTTGCGCGCGCCCGAGGAAGTGCGGCGCGAGACCGCCTATTTCGAGGATATCGACGAAGGAAAGCTCGACGAGGGCGCGATCAAGCTGGCGCAGCAGATCGTCGCAGCGAACACCGTCACTTTCGATCCGCAGATGTTCACCGACCGCTACCAGGAAGCGCTGGCCGAGCTGATCAAAGCGAAGATCAAGGGCGAGAAGGTGATCACCCCCGAGGTGGCGGAGCCGGCGCCGGTGGTCGACCTGATGGCGGCGCTCAAGAAATCGCTCGAGACGATGAAGCCGCCCGCCTCGAGCAAGCCGTCGCGCGAGCGCGAGGCCACCGAGGAGGCGCCCGCCAAGGCCAAGAGCGCGGGCAAGGCAAAGGGGCGGCGGGCGGCCGGCTGACGTGGCGCGGCTCCGTTTCGAGGGCAGCTTCTTTTTCATCGCCGGGCGCTTCGAGCGCCTGCCCAAGAGCCGCATCGAGCGCGAGTTGAAGGGCAAGGGCGCCAAGCTCCATCGCCGGCTCCTGCGCAAGACCGATTTCGTCATCGTCACGCACGAAGCTGCAGGCCGCTTCGACACGCCGGCGATCGCGGGTGTGCTCGCAAGGCCGCCGGCGCAGACGGCCAGCGAAGAGACTTTCCTGCGCGAGCTCGGCCTCTTGCCGCCGCTCTCGGGGAAGGACATCGAGGGCCCGCGCTTCCAGACGCTGTCCGGTCTCGGCCCCGAGGAGACGCGCCTCTTGGCGCTCTTCGACGTGCTGACGCCGGTCGACGGGCGCTTCGGCTTTGGCGATCTCAAGATCGCGCAGCACGTCGCCAATCTCCGCCGGCGCAACGCGTCGATCGCGCAGATCCTGACGGCCGCGACGCAGCTCCGGCGACGGCGGCGCGGCAACGGCGGCGCGCAGGACATCACCCGGCTCGATGTCAGCCCCTCGGGCGATCTCATGATGCGCATCGGCGACGTGCTGGCGGAGCTCGACGGGCAGATGCGCTTTGCCTGGTCCGAGCCGCCGCTCGATCCCGACGCGCTCTTCGAGGCGGCCGAGCAGCGGGCGAGCGCCGGCGACCTCGCCGCGGCGGAGCGGCTCTATTACGCCTGCCTCGGCGCCAGTCCGCGCGATCCCGTCATCCGCTTCAACCTCGGCAACGTGGTGCGCGATCTCGGCCGCGCGGCCGAGGCGAAGGCGCATTACTTGGCCGCCCTCGACGCGGAGCCCTCCTTCGCGGAGGCGCATTTCAATCTCGGCCATCTCGCCATGGCGGCGGACCATCGCGCCGAGGCGATGGCGCAATTCGAGCGTGCGGTGCTGGCCGATCCCGACTACACCGACCCGCTCTACAACCTTGCCGCGCTCTATATCGGCGCCGAGCGCTTTGCCGACGCGGTGCCTCTCCTCGAGCGCTACATCCGCCTCGACGCCGACGCCAATTCGCGCTGGACGCACGAGGCGCGCAAGCTCTTGCTGGCCTGCCGTGCGGTGCTGGCCCCGAAGCGCCGGGGCGGGCGCACGACGGCGCCGTAGAGACTCCCCACGCATCCCCGCGTCTCCCCGCATCTCCCCTTGTGTCCCGCTCATCTCCCAGCATCTCCCTTTCCTCACCCGTCGAGGACTTCGCGCAGAGTCTGTGCGAGATCCTGCTTCCGGTAGGGCTTGCTCAGCAATCGCACCTTGGGGACGGGGCCGAATTCGCCGTCGAGCTTGACGTCGGGGAAGCCCGACGTCAGCACCACCTTGAGGCGGGGCCAACGCGCCAAGACTTTGTGCGCCAGCGCGAAGCCGTCGACGCCGTCAGGCAGGATGACGTCGGTGAAGAGGAGGTCGACCGGCGTCTCCTCCAGAACGCGGAGCGCCGCCGCGGCGTTCTCGGCCTCGAGCACGCGATAGCCGAGATCGCTCAGCTGGCGCACGACGACGCGGCGGAGCGCGGCATTGTCCTCGACCGCAAGCACGGTCTCGCTGCCGCCCCGCGGCTCGGCCTCCGCCGTGGGGCGCGCAACCACCGGCGCGCCGGCGAGGTCGCGCGGCAAATAGAGGCGGAAGGTGGTGCCGAGGCTGGGCTCGCTGTAGACGTTGATGTGGCCGCCCGACTGCTTCATGAAGCCATAAACCATGCTGAGGCCGAGGCCGCTGCCTTTGTCGCGGTCCTTCGTCGTGAAGAAGGGCTCGAAGATGTGGCTCAGCACGTCCCGCGTCATGCCCTTGCCGGTGTCGCTCACCTCGATCATGGCGTAATCGCCCGGCGGCACATAGCCGTGGGCCAGCGCATAGTCCTCGTCGAGAGAGCTGTTGGCTGTGACGATGCGGAGCCGCCCGCCTTGCGGCATGGCGTCGCGCGCATTGGTGGCGAGATTGACGAGGCTCGCCTCGAGCTGCGCCGGATCGACGACGACGGACCAGAGATCGGGCGCGAGCTCGAAGACGATGGCGATGTTCTCGCCGAGCGTGCGGCTCAAGAGCTTGCCCATGCCGGCGGCAAGCGCGTTCAAGTCAACGGGCACGGGCTCGAGCGGTTGGCGGCGGGCGAAGGCAAGCAAGTGGCGCGTAAGCTCGGCGCCGCGGAAGGCGGCGTCGAGGGCGTCGCCCACCAGCGCATCGCTGTCGCCAAGACCGGCCAGCGCCGGCCGCGCCAAATCGAGATTGCCGATGATGATGCCGAGGAGATTGTTGAAGTCGTGCGCAAGGCCGCCCGTCAGATTGCCGATCGCCTCCATCTTCTGCGATTGCGCCAGCTGCTGCTCGACCAGGCGCTTTTCAGTGATGTCCTGGACGATGCCGAGGAGCTGCGCCGGCTTTCCCGCGGCGTCGCGCACCATGCTCGCTCGCTCATGCACCCAGCGGACCGTGCCGTCGGGCCGAAGGATGCGGTGATCGATGCGATAGGGCGCGCCCCCCTCGTTGAAGCGGCGGCTGGCTTCGGCGACGGCGGCGCGGTCGTCGGGGTGGACTATGGTGAGAAACGTCTCGAAGCGCCCGTCGAAGCCACCCTCCTCGATGCCGAAGATGCGGTAGACCTCGCGCGACCACTCGATGTGGCCGCCCCGCGTGCGATCCGTGACCCAGCTGCCGAGCTGCGCCACCTCCTGCGCCCGTTCGAGGAAATGGGCGTTGCGCTCGAGCGCCGCCGCGCTCTGCCGCCGTTCGGATTCGGCGGACGCGAGCGCCTGGGCCACGTCGTCGGCCTCGTCGAGCCCGGTCGGCGCCAGCGCGAGCGGCCCGCTCCCACTGCTCGCCGAGGCAAAGCGGCGCAACGCAGCGATGGGCCGGGTAATCTGTCGCCCGACGGCAAGCGCCAGCGCCAAGCTGAGCAGCAGCAGGACGCCGCCCACGGCAAGCGTGCGCATCGCCTCCGCGAAGGCCGGCGCCGTCACGTCAGCGAGCGGGATGCCGACCGCAACGCTCCAGGGGAAGCGATCGACATGGCGGAAGGCCGTCAGCCGCTTCACGCCATCGAGCCCGGTCTCGATCACGCCGTCGCGCTCGCGGAGCAGGGGGCCGGTCAGGTCCTGCTCGGCCTTCTCGCCGACCAAGCGAACGCCATTCGGGGTCCGGGCCAGGATCACGCCGTCACCATCGAAGATCGAGACGACCCAACCCTCGGGCGGGCGCTGTTGACCGATGATATCGCCGAAAGCCTCCAGCGACGGGTTGATCGAAAGGTCGTAGAGAATCCGGCCGTCCTCGCCCTTCACCGGGACGTCGATGGTGACGGCCGGCCGGTGGCGCTGGCTGCTGACGAAAACGCCGGAAACGACGGGAGCGCCGGTCGCGAACATGGCGTTGAGGCCGCCGAGCGTGCGCCGCTTCGGCAGCGGCGCTCCCGCCGGCGCGAGCATGTTCATGACCTGCTGCCCGTCGGCGGTCAGTAGCAGAATGTTCGCGCCGGGGAGCTGCCGCGCCACCACCGCCTCCGCTTCGTGACGGAAGCCCGCGAGATCGCCGTTGCGAAGCGTCGGCGAGAGCGCCAGCACCTCGAGAATGATGATGCGCTCGCGCAACTCGTGCTCCACCACCACCGACAAGCCGCGGGCGAATTCGGCAGCGCGCTCGCCGGTGGCGCTGCGTGCCGCCCGGTAGTCGAGATACTGACGGGCGAGCACGAACGCGAGAAGCGGCACCAGGCTCGCCAGCGCCAGCAACACGAGCCGCGCCCTGAGGCTCAGATGGACGCGACGCGCCGGGGACGGCGCCGTCGGCGACATCGAGCCTCCGCGCCCCGATTGGCTTTGACGCATCCCCGCCGCGACCCTCCTGGCACCGGAACGGTGCGAGGATGAGAGCAGGGATCGGCAGCAAAGTCACGCCCGCATGGGCGCCTGCAAGGGCGTGTGAAGCGCGGAGAAGCCACTTACAACGAAACGGTGATCCCGCACGCGTCAACGACTCAGGCGAGTTCGGCGCGGATCCAGCTCTGGAGCAGCATGCGCAAGGCGGCGACGAAAGCGAGCGGCTGGTCGAGCATGACGTGATGCTGCGCCTCCGGCACCTCGACGATGGGCGCCGCGGGCCCCATCAGCGAGGACATGTAGGAGGCGGTCTCGCGCGAGACGAGGGCGCTTTTCTCGCCGAAAACGAGCGCCGCGCGGCAGCGCACCGCCTGGAGATATTCGCGGAAGGGCTCGCCGAAGCGGCGGGTCCCCATAGCGGCGCCGTCGAACTTCCAGGTCCAGCCGCCGTCGACCGGCATCAGCGAATGGCGGGCGATGTACTCGACGATGAAGCCGTTGTCGCAGCTCTGCGGCGGCATCAGTCGGAAGCGCGCCAGCGCCGCATCGAAGCTCTCGTAAACGTGCTTGTTTCCCCATTTCGGCGGCACCAATGGATGCTGGACCTCCTCCGCCGGCGAGAGGATCGGCGAGTCGACGATGACGGCGCCGCCGAGCTCCTCGCCGAACTGCGCGCCGAACTTCATCGTCATGAATCCGCCGAAGCTATGGCCGACGACGAAAGCGCGTTCGCCCAAGCCGGCATCGGCAATGACGGCGCGCATCTCAGCCGCGCGCAGCTCGGCGCTGTAGCTCTGGCGCCGCCCGCTGTCCCCCATGCCGGAGAGATCGAGGGCGGCGACCCGGAGATAGCGCGCGAAATAGGGGGCGATGAAGCTCCACCAATTGGCGTGCGCGCCGCCGCCATGGACGAAGAGCAAGCCGCGCTGCCGCGTCGCCGCGGGCTCGGCCGGCCACAAGAAATAATGGATCGGGCAACCCTCGACCGTGACCGAGCGGGACTGCTTCGGTACGGCGATGGCGTGCCG
>DATJAV010000182.1:0-6819 GCA_035515835.1 Allostellaceae bacterium | reverse complement strand
TGACCGCGGCGAGCGCGCGCTCGAGCGCCGGCGGCAGCCTCAGATTCGAGTGATGGAAGAGCGTCGCCATCAGCACCAGCGTCTCGAAGGTCACCACCGAGGCGAGCGGCAGCGCCAGCAGCACGATGACTACGCCGCGTGCCAGCGCCGAGAGCAGTACCTCGCCCATGTGAAAACGCACCGCCGAGGTCGTGTCGAGAAAGCGGTCGAGGTGGTGGACGGCATGGAAGCGCCACAGCAACGGCAGCCGGTGATTGGCGCGGTGCCACCAATAGATGAAGAAATCGAGGAGCACGAGATCCGCGGCGAGCCCGCCCGCGCCTCTCCACCAGGAGGGCCGCCAGGTAAGTGCATGGGCCGCAGCAAAGGCCGAGATCGGCACCACCGCCAAGGGCGACAGCGCGGCGTTCCCCGCCCAGAAGATCGCGTTCCTGAGCCAACGCCGCCAGGGCGGCTCGCCGAGAGCCGGCCGTGCCGCCGGATGCCAGCGCTCGGCGGCGAAGAGGGCCGCGAACCATGCCAAAATGGCAAGGCTCTTCCACGCCAGAAGCGCGTCGATACCGGCTTGCATCGCCCGCACTATCGGGCCAAGGTGCCCTCATGCCAATGGCCGCCGATTCGATGCCGCTGGTGGGTCTGCCGTGCTGCACCCGCCTCATCGGCGAGCATCCGACGCATTGGGTGGGCGAGAAATACATCACGGCGGTGAGCGAGGCGGCCGACGCGCTGCCGCTTCTCGTGCCGGCGCTCGCACCCCATCTCGCGCCCGAGGCCGTGGTCGCCCGGCTCGACGGCCTTCTGCTCACCGGCAGTCGCTCCAACGTCGAGCCCCATCATTATGGCGGTGATCCCAGCGCCGAGGGCACCGCGCATGACCCCGCGCGAGACGCGCTGACATTGCCGCTGATCCGAGCCGCCGTCGCCGCCGAGCTCCCCGTGCTCGCCATCTGCCGCGGCATCCAGGAGCTCAACGTTGCGCTGGGCGGCACGCTCCATCAGCGCGTTCAGGAGGTCGAAGGGCGCATCGATCATCGCGCGCCGCAAGGAACGGCGGCCGAGCGCTATGCACACAGGGCGCATCCCGTGCGTTTCACCCCGGGCGGCGTGTTGGAGCGATTAGCCGGCGCCGGCGAACTCGTCGTCAACTCGCTCCATGCGCAGGGCATCGATCGCCTCGCATCCGGGCTTGCCGTCGAAGCCGAGGCGCCCGACGGTCAGATCGAGGGGGTGCGCCTCAAGGACGCCCCCTTCGTCATCGGCATCCAGTGGCATCCCGAATACCGCGTCATGGAGAACCCCTTCGGCCGCATACTCTTCGCCGCCTTCGGTGCGGCCTGCCGCTCTTTCGCCGCCCGCCGCGGCTGAAGCGCCCGCGATGCGCCGCCGCCCGTCAAGAGACAGCGATCGAATTGTCGGTCGAGGACAGCCCAAAGCCGCCGCTAGACCCGGGCGACGCGGTCCAAGAGATCGATCAGCACACGCTGCTCCTCGGCCGAAAGCGCGCGGCCGATATGGCGCTCATGCGCCCGCACCCTGCCCTCGAGCTGGCGCAGCAGCTGCGCTCCGGTCTCGGAGAGGCGGAGGGCATGCGAGCGTCGGTCGTTGGGCTGCGGCGCGCGAATGACGAGGCCGCGTGCCTCGAGCCGATCGATGACGACGACGACGGTGGAGCGGTCGATGCCGAGCGCATTGCCGAGCTGCGTCTGGCTCAAGCTGGGATTGCCGTCGATCACCGTCAGCACGCCGAACTGCCCCGGGGTGATGTCGGAGGCCCCCATGGTTTCGACGAAGTGCTGGAACACCGCGATCTGGGCGCGGCGCAAATGATATCCGAGCAGGCTTTTGAGCATGCCGAGCTCGATGCCGTTCGCCTTCTCCGCCGGCTTCTCCATCGCCGCTGCCTGTCCTTCAGAAAGAGCCCCAGAGCATGGAGGACCCGGGCGGCCCGCGGCAAGATCGAATGACCGACCCCTCCTTCCGCCCGCTGCCCGCGGCCGAAATCTTCACCGTCAACGCCCGCGACGGTGCCGTGCTTCCGGTCTATGCGGTGGGCGGTCCGCCGGACACGCCGGCGCTGCTCTTCGCCCATGCCAACGGCTTTGCCGTCGGATCCTATGAGCCATGGCTGCGCGCGCTTGCAGGCGATTTCCGGGTCTTCGCCTACGATGCGCGCGGCCATGGCGGCGCTCAATGGCCCGAGGGCCCGCTCGAGGAGGTTTTTCACGTCGACCGCTTCGCCGACGATCTGGCCGAGGTCGCGGCCGCCTGCGCCGCCCGGCTTCCCGGCGTCCCGCTCCATTATTGCGGCCATTCGCTGGGTGCCGCCGCCGCCCTCCGCCTCTTGAGCCGGGGCGGCGCACCGCCTTGGGTTCGGGCCATACTCTGCGAGCCGCCCATATTTCCGCCACGCACCTCGCCGCATTTCGCGGGAGCCCTTGCCGAGCAGCAGTCGCTCATCGCGCGGAGCGCCGTCCGGCGCAGCCGCTGGGCCGGTCCTCCGGCGCTGGCCGCGGCGCTCAACGGCCGCGGGCCATTCGCGCGCTTTCGTCCGGAGATGCTCGAAGTCCACTGTCGCGCCACATTGCGGCCGACAAACAAAGGCGACTATGCGCTGGCCTGTCCGCCGGCGGTCGAATCGGTCATCTTCGAAAGCCACCGCGATGCCGACACCTGGCAGCGTCTCGGTGCCGCCCGCGGCCCCATCCTGCTGGTCAGCGGCGATCCGTCGCTCGCCGATGCCGGCTGGATCGCCACCGTGCTTCCCGATATGACCGCGGCGGTTCCCGGCGCGCGCCTCCAAGCCCTTGCCGGAGCTGGTCATTTGATGATTTTCGAGGAGCCGGAGCGCTGCCGCGTGCTGGTCCTGGACGAGGTCCGGCGAAGCGACTGAAGTCATGCTTCTTGCGCAATATCGCTATGCGTTTTACGCAATTTTCGAGCCCTGGTTAACGCCCCACCTCCTAATCTGAAGCGGTCGGTGGACCCTCCCTCCGACTGTCCGATCCAGCCCCCAGCGAGGTCGGACTCCCGCAACGGCGCTTCTGGCGCCCGGTCAACCCCCCTGACCGGGCGCCTTTGCGTTTGGCCTCAGCGCGAGACCGCGTCGTGTATCGCCGTGCAATGCCGCACGAGATTGGTGCGTGAAACCACGAACTGTTTCAGCGGCGTCTCGATGGCATAGAAGTAGATATTGGCGAGGAAGCCATAGACCCCGGCATCACCGCTCGTCGGCTTGTCGCCGAACAGGAATCCGCTCTCCGGCACCAGCTCTGCCAACACTCTCAGATCCGCAAGCCCTCGCTCATAGACCTCGTTCGGCGCGTACCGCCCGATTCCTTGGTGCTCATACCGCGCGAAGTTGTACTCCCGCGCCGCCGTCAAGGCACGCGCCTCGACCTCAGGCTGCGCCTTGAGGAACGCATCGCGAAAGAGCGGCCAGAACCGCTCGTCGCGCCAGCGCGAGTAGGACATCACCCAATAGAGATCGTCGAGCATGCGCCGGATGAGGTGATTCGTCTTCCGCTCGGCCGCGCTCAGCCCCTCATCGATCGCGAGCCGATACTTGGCGATGAGATGGGCGATGATCCGATCGCTGTCGCCGATCGTCTCGCCGTCATCGACGAGATAGGGCAGCTGCCGCCGCGGCGCCGCCGACGCATCCAGCACATGCTCATGCCGGAAGTCGAGCCCGCTGAGCTTCAGGAACGCCAACACCTTGAGCCCATAAGGATTGTTGTCCCTAACCCCGAACAGCCCCGGATAGGAATAAAGCGTTATCATTGGCCCACGATAGACGTGTTTCCGATGACGCGTCGCCCCATGAACTTCAGACCGCGCCGGGTTCCACGCTGACCTTCGCGTCGCCGGCCGCACGCGGGCGCGAGGGCCACATTGTATGCACATGCGCAGTTCGCGCGCAGTCCTGCGAAAAGATTGTGCTGAAAGCACCCCCTGCCGCTTCCGGCCCGCGCAACGCCGCCGCGCTTCCGCATGGCATCGTCCTTGCTTGGCCCCGAAGCGAGGTCGGTCCAGGAGGCACGCATGCCGTCCGTTGAGGCCCAGCCCTACGCTTTCGATCTCGACCCCGCGCGGGTCGCGTTGCTCATCATCGACATGCAGCGCGATTTCCTTGAGCCGGGCGGGTTCGGAGCGATGCTCGGCAACGACGTGGCGCAGCTCCGCCGCACCGTCGAGCCGAACCGGCGGCTGCTTTCGGCGTGGCGCGAGGCCGGGCTTCTCGCCATCCACACCCGCGAAGGCCATCGCCCCGATCTCGCCGATCTGCCGCAGGCCAAGAAGCTGCGCGGGCGCGGCGCCAAGACGATCGGCGATTTGGGCCCCATGGGCCGCATTCTGGTGCGCGGCGAGCCCGGCCAAGACATCATTCCCGAGCTCTATCCCGCCGCCGGCGAACCCGTCATCGACAAGCCCGGCAAAGGCGCCTTCTTCGCCACCGATCTTCACGCCATCCTGCAGGCCCGCGGCATCGCGCAGCTCGTCGTCACCGGCGTCACCACCGAAGTCTGCGTCAACACCACGGTGCGCGAGGCCAATGACCGCGGCTACGACTGCCTCGTCCTCGAGGACTGCGTCGGCTCCTACTTTCCGGAATTCCAGGCCTATGGCTTGAAGATGATCGCCGCGCAAGGCGGCATCTTCGGCTGGGTCGGGCAATCGAAAGATGTGATCCGGGCGATCGGCATGCGCTGATCGTCGATTGCCGCTCGCGGGGGCGGCAGCGAGAGGGAGGCGTGAACCATGAGCTCAACGACGATGGTTGCCGGCAGCAAGCCGAAATTGTGGGTGATCGGCGACTGGAACGCCTTCTTCGGCTTCGGCACCAACATCCTCGTCAACATGCTGACCTTGACGGCATTGCTGCGCTTCGTGCTGAAGATGCCGGACTCGCTCGTCTTCGGCCGCATCCTGCCGGCGACGGGCCTCATGCTCTGCCTCAGCACCCTCTACTACGCCTACCTCGCCTATCGCCTGGCGAAACAGACCGGGCGCACCGATGTCTGCGCGCTGCCCTCGGGCACCAGTGTGCCGCACATGTTTGTCGTCACCTTCGTCGTCATGCTGCCGATCCTCAGCAGCACCAAGGACCCCGTGCAGGCCTGGGAGGCGGGCCTCACCTGGGTCTTTGTGCAGAGCTTCGTGCTGATGGCCGGCGGCTTCATCGGCCCGGTGATCCGACGCATCACGCCCCGCGCCGCGCTGCTGGGCTCGCTCGCCGGCATCTCCATCACCTTCATCGCCATGCGGCCGGCGGCGCAGATGTTCACGACGCCGGTGATCGGCTTCGTCTGCTTCGCCGTTATCCTCTGCAACTGGTTCGGCGGCGTGCGCTACTTCCGGGGCGTGCCGGGCGGGCTTGTCGCCATCGCTCTCGGCACCGTCATCGCCTGGGGCTCCAATCTCTTCGGCCTCAACTATGGCGACCTCAGCTTGGGTGCGCTGGGCAAGGCGGTGGCGGGCTTCGGCTTTTCCTATCCGCTGCCGGCGGTCGATCACGTCTTCGGCGGCTTCAAATTCCTGGGCGTCATTCTCGTGACCGCCATCCCCTTCGGCGTCTATGACCTCGTCGAGGCGATGGATAATGTCGAGAGCGCCGCTGCCGCGGGCGATTCCTTCCCGACGACGCGGGTGCTGACGGCCGACGGCGTCATCAGCCTGATCGGCTGCCTCATGGGCAACCCCTTCATCAATGCCGTCTATATCGGCCATCCCGGCTGGAAGGCGATGGGCGGGCGCATCGGTTATTCCGCCGGCACCGGCATCCTCGTCATTCTGCTCTCCTGGCTCGGCATCATCAGCGTGATGATGGCGCTGATCCCGGTGGTGGCGATCCTGCCGATCCTTCTCTACATCGGCATGCTGATCGGCTCGCAAGCCTTCCAGGAGACGCCGCGGAGCCACGCGCCGGCCGTTGTCCTGGCGCTCGTTCCGACCATCGCCGCGTGGGGCAAGATCCAGATCGACGGCGCGCTCGCCGCCGCGGGCACGGATGCCGCCAAAGTCGGCATGGCTCACCTGGCGCAATCCGGCGTCTTGTATCATGGCCTCGACGTGCTCGGCGGCGGCCCGACGCTCGCCGGCATCGTGCTCGCCGCCATCGCCGTCTTCATCATCGAGCGCGAGTTCCTGAAGGCCACCGGCTTTGCGCTGGCCGGCGCCATCCTGACCTTCTTCGGCCTGATCCATGGCGAAGCGATCGGCATCGGCAGCTCGCCCGAGGTCGCCCTCAGCTATCTCGGCGTCGCGGCCATTCTCTTGGGCTGCGCCAAATTCGCGGTCGCCGCGCCGAAGGCGGCCGAGATGCCGCACGGCCACGACATGCGGGCGGAGCCGGCCGAGTGAGGGTCTAGCTGCATTGGCAAAATGCGTCCTTCGACAGGCGCGCTGCGCGCCTGCCGAAGGACGCACGATCTCCATGCCGCCTCCTGCGAGCCGCCGCGTCTCCTGCTATAGTGAAAGCAGGAGGCCACCCATGGATGCCAACCCCGCCCACACGCCCGAGCGACAGGCGTTCTACGACGAGCTCGCGCCCAATCATTTGGCGCCGCTCTGGGACGTCTTGCGCGGGCTCGTCACGCGCGAGCCGCAGACGCCCTGCGTTCCCGCCATCTGGCACTATGAGACCGTCCGCCCTTATCTGATGCGCGCGGGCTCGCTCATCACGGCGAAGGAGGCCGAGCGGCGGGTCCTCATTCTCGAGAATCCCGCGCTCAAGGGCAAAGCCTCGGTGACGCATTCGCTCTTCGCCGGGATGCAGCTCATCATGCCGGGCGAGGTGGCGCCGGCGCATCGCCATACGCA
>DATJAV010000181.1:0-5500 GCA_035515835.1 Allostellaceae bacterium | reverse complement strand
TGCGGGCGCTGCCCATCATGGCCGAGACAGGATATCCCGTCGTCTTCGACGCGACGCACTCGGTGCAGCAGCCGGGCGGGCAGGGGACCTCGACCGGCGGCGAGCGACGCTTCGTTCCGCCGTTGGCGCGCGCCGCGTGTGCCATCGGCGTCGCCGCCGTGTTTATGGAGACGCACCAAGACCCCGACCACGCGCCCTCGGATGGACCCAACATGGTACCCCTGCAAGACATGCCCGGGCTGCTTCAGACGCTTATCTCGATCGACCGCTTGGCGAAGGCGCTCCCACAATGAGCGCCATTGCCGACATCATCGGCCGTGAGATCCTCGACAGCCGCGGCAATCCCACCGTCGAGGTGGAGATGACGCTCGAGAGCGGCGCCGTCGGCCGCGCCGCCGTGCCGTCGGGCGCGTCGACCGGGGCTCATGAGGCGATGGAACTCCGCGACGGCGACAAGAGCCGCTATGGCGGGAAGGGCGTGCGACGCGCCATCGACGCCGTCAATGGCGAGATCTTCGATGCGCTCTCGGGCCTCGAATCCTCCGACCAGCTCACGCTCGACCGTCTCCTCGTCGAGCTCGACGGCACGCCCAACAAGAGCCGGCTCGGCGCCAACGCCATCCTGGGCGTGAGCCTTGCCGCCGCCAAGGCGAGCGCCCTCGAGCAGGAGGAGCCGCTCTTCCGCTATGTCGGCGGCGTCCATGCGCGGGTGCTGCCGGTGCCGCAGATGAACATCGTCAATGGCGGCGTCCATGCCGACAATCCCATCGACATCCAGGAATTCATGATCCTGCCGGTGGCGGCGCCGACCGTGGCGGATGCCGTCCGCATGGGCTCCGAGGTCTTCCACGCGCTCCGGAAGCAGCTGAAAGACGCGGGCCACGGCACCAATGTCGGCGACGAGGGCGGCTTCGCCCCCAACATTCCTTCGGCCGACGCCGCCTTGGGCTTCGTCATGAAGGCGATCGAAGCCGCAGGCTACAAGCCCGGCGACGACGTGGCGCTGGCCCTCGACTGCGCCGCGACCGAGTTCTTCAAGAACGGCAAATACGTGTTGGAAGGCGAGGGGAAGACGCTCGATGCCGCCGGCATGGTCCGCTATCTCGAGGATCTGGTGAAGCGCTATCCCATCGTCTCGGTCGAGGACGGCATGGCCGAGGACGACTGGGAAGGCTGGGCGGCCTTGACGCGGGCGCTGGGCGGCCGGGTCCAGCTCGTCGGCGACGACATCTTTGTGACCAACGTGAAACGACTGGCCGACGGCATCGCCAAGGGCGTCGCCAATTCGATCCTCGTCAAGGTGAACCAGATCGGCACGCTCAGCGAGACCCTCGACACGGTCGAGATGGCGCATCGCGCCGCCTACACCGCCGTCATGTCGCATCGCTCGGGCGAGACCGAGGACGCCACCATCGCCGACCTCGCCGTCGCCACCAATTGCGGCCAGATCAAGACCGGCTCCCTCTCCCGCTCCGACCGCCTCGCCAAATACAACCAGCTCATACGCATCGAGGAGAAGCTCGGCGGCGCCGCCCGCTACGCCGGCAAGAGCGCGGTGAAGCGAACGTAAGCGATCGGGGTTGGCCATGTCGAAGGACGCACCACGGCCATGCAATCCCCGGCATTTTATTCCCTCCTCGCCATCGCCGTCCTTCTCTTCCACCTCGCCATCATCCTCTTCAACGTCTTCGGCCTCATCGTCATCCCGCTCGGCGCCTGGCGCGGCTGGCGCTTCGTCCGCGTCTTCTGGTGGCGGGCGCTTCATCTCGCCATCCTGGGAGTGGTCGCGATCCAGGCCGTGCTTGACCAGGTCTGCTTCCTCACCGCCTGGCAGGGCGCGTTGGAGCGCGCCGCCGGCGAAGCGTCGTCGGATGCGCCCTTCATCGCCGGCTTCATCAACCGCCTGATCTACTGGCCGCTGCCGATCTCTGTCTTCGCCGTGGCCTATGTGGCGATCTGCCTCTACGTCATTCTGCTCTGGGTGCTCGTCCCGCCCCGCCGCCAGCGCCGCCTGCACATCCGACGCTGACTGCGGCAAATTGACTCGGGGGGCGACCCCGCGACTCGCGGCGATTGACGCCGCGACTCGGCCGTGATTCCCTATGCCCATGTCGATTCTCCGCGAAATACGCAAGCGTGCCCGCCGGGTCATCGGCCCCGTGCTCGGCATCAGCCTCGTCGCTTATTTCGCCTATCACCTGGTGCAGGGCGATCGCGGCCTCATGGCCTGGGTCCGCCTCGAGCAGCAAGTCGCCGAGGCCAATACGACGCTCGCCGGCCTCGAAGCCCAGCGCGCCACCCTCGAGCACCGGGTCGACCTGCTGCGCCCGCAGCATCTCGACCCCGACATGCTCGACGAGCGCGCCCGCCGCGAGCTCGACCTCATCGGCCCCAACGAGACGGTGATCTTCCTCGACCGCGACCGGTAGAGGGAACCGCTGCGGTGGTCGCATTTCGCCCCTCCCCCCGTGAGGGGGAGGTCGGCAGCGCGCGCAAGCGCGCTGACGGGAGGGGGCTGGACGCAAGCAAGGTGCTTCAAGAGAGATTTCTTTTCGCGCGCTGCCGCGCGCCCCCCTCCCAACCCTCCCACTCAAGGGGGTAGGGGCGGACTTGGCGATCAAGGGACGCTGATTCCACGTCATCTCTGTGGTGCATCTTTTGTTACTTCCGTTGCTCGAACACTTCCTTCGCGAGCAGCGCCGCCGACATCGCCGTCGGCCATCCGGAATAGAACGCCAAGTGCGTGATGAGCTCGACGATCTCGTCCTCGGTGACGCCGTTGCCGAGCGCGCGCTCCAGATGCCCGCGCAGCTGCTCGGTGCGATTGAGCGCCACCAGCACCGCGACGGTGATGAGGCTGCGGTCGCGCTTCTTGAGCCCCGGCCGCTCCCACACATCCCCGAACAGCACCTTCTCCGTCAACTCGATCAGCTTGGGCGCGATCGTTCGCACCCGATCCCGTGCCGTCAAAGCCGGCGCCTGCGTCATGACTTATCCTCCTGGTTATGATTTCCCCTCTCCCCTTGCGGGCTTGCGGGAGAGGGAGGGTGAGGGGGCCACCTTACCGCCTCGCTCCTCGCCCGCGCTATACTCCGCGGCAAAACCCGGGGAGGATCGCCTCATGGACATGACCGCCGCCGTCTTCCGCAAGGTGCACGAGCCCTTGACCATCGAGACTGTCGAGATCGACGCGCCGCGCAGCCGCGAGGTGCTGGTGCGCACGGTTGCGACCGGCGTCTGCCACAGCGACCTCCACGTCGTCGACGGCCTCGGCCGCTTCCCGCTCGACCGTCCCTTCGTGTTGGGCCATGAAGGCGCGGGGATCGTCGAGAAGACGGGTCCCGACGTGACGACGCTCCGCCCCGGCGACCACGTCGTCGCCTGTCTCTCGGGCTTTTGCGGCGCCTGCGCGCAATGCCTCTCGGGCCACCCCAATCTCTGCACCGGCGGCATCGTCGCGCGCGCCGAGGACGCCGCGCCGCGCCTTTCGCAGAAAGGCGCGCCCTTCCGGCAATTCCTCGGCATCTCCTCCTACGCCGAGCGCATGCTGCTGCACGAGAACTCGCTGGTGCGGATCGACCCCGACCTGCCGCTCGATCGCGCGGCGCTGGTGGGCTGCGGCGTCTTGACGGGGGTCGGCGCAGCGCTCCGCAGCAGCGGCCTCGAGCCCGGCCAGACGGTGGCCGTCTTCGGCTGCGGCGGCGTCGGGCTTTCGATCATTCAAGGCGCCCGCATCGGCGGCGCGCGGCAGATCATCGGCGTCGACGTCTTTCCCTCGAAGCTCGAGCTGGCAAAGCGCGTCGGCGCGACCCAAGTCGTGAACGGCGCCGAGGACGACCCGGTCAAAGCCGTGCGCGCGCTGACGAAGGGGGCCGGCGTCGACCACGCCTTCGAGGCGGTGGGGATCGCCAAGCTCGTGCGCCAGGCGATCGAGAGCCTCGCCATCCGCGGCACTTGCACCATCGTCGGCGTGCTGCCCCCCGAGGCGATGATCGAGTTTCCCTGGATGGCGATCCGCCCAGAATGCCGCGTCCAGACCTCGCGCATGGGCTCCAACCGCTTCCGCACCGACATCCCGCTCTATCTCGATTTCTACCGCCAGGGCCGCCTCATGCTCGACGACCTCGTCACGCGCCGCGGCCGCCTCGCCGACGTCAACGACGCCTTCCGCGCCATGAAAGCCGGCGAAGTCGCCCGCACCGTCCTCACTTTCGATTGATCCGACAACCCGCGAAATCGCAAGAAATCCCCTCCCCCCATGAGGGGCAGGTCGGCCGCGCGCCGGCGCGGCCGGGTGGGAGGTAGCGGCGCCCCGCAGTGACCAGTCATGCCCCCGCACGCGCCACTCCGCCGCTGGCCCGCCGACAGGTCGCGTCCTACTCTCCCGCCATGACCGCCGCCGCCATCGCCCGTCTCAAGATCACCCTCGACGATGTGAAGCCCGTCGTCCTCCGCCGCATCGAAGTGCCGCTCACCATCCGTCTTGATCGCCTTCATCTCGCGCTTCAGGCGGCGATGGGCTGGACCAACAGCCACCTCTACGAGCTCCGCGCCGGCGATGTCGGGTGGAGCGATCCCGATCCCGAATGGGGCAGAGACGGGCCCCTCGACGCAAGCAAGGCTCGCCTCATCGACGTGCTCGAGGATATCGGCACGAAGACGCTCCGCTACCTCTACGACTTCGGCGACGGCTGGGAGCACACGATCAAGATCGAGCGCATCACCGATGCCTCAGCCGGCATCGCCTATCCGCGCTTGCTCGAGGCGGTGGGGCGTTGTCCGCCCGAAGACAGCGGCGGCCCTTGGGGCTATGCCGAGCTCCTCGAAGCGATCGCCGACCCCAAGCACGAACGCCATGCCGAGCTGACAGAGTGGATCGCCGAGGACTTCGATCCCAATGCCGTCGACCCGGAGCGCCTCTCCGAAGCCGTTGCGACGCTCGCCAAAGGCTGGTCCCGCAAACCTCGGACCAAGCGCCCAGCGAAGGAATAAAGGGTCCGTCTTGCGACAAGCAGGCGGAACGCTTCCCCGCCGCCGCGCGCACCTCGGATCGAACCGAATCGCCGGCTCTTCAACATCGCCATTCCGGCGAAAGCGGGAATCTAGAGCCACAAGCCCGTCGCTTGCCCTGGGTCCCGCTTTCGCGGGGACGGCGTAGGAGTGCGGCCATAGGACATAGCGCAACGCCAGATGCAAACGGCTCCGTTGCTTTACGGCAAGCGCGTCGTGTCTCACTTTCGAGAGACGACCGCAAGCGCGCCTCGCTGGACGCCGCATCCAGCGCCGTGATATCCCCGGGCCACCCCGGCCCCGCGCATGCGCCTCATCGACATCCCCGCACATCTCCTGTTCCTGGTGACGGAACACCCCTTGCTCTTCTTGGTCGCCGCTTGCGTCGCCGGCGTGATTCTCTTTCGGCGCACCCGTCATCGGCTCAATCTGGTCGGACCGGCGCTGATCCGTGGCGCTCCTCAATCTCTTTTCGGCTCTTATCTCTCCG
>DATJAV010000180.1:0-5537 GCA_035515835.1 Allostellaceae bacterium | reverse complement strand
CGCCGCGGCACGCCCTCGAAATGGCCGAAGATCGCCGCCGAGTTGTTGCGCTTGTTGGCGGTCTTGAGGCCGAGCTGGCTGGCGATGAGGGTGTCGCGCCCCGAGGCGTCGACGACGAAGCGCGGCCGCCAGGTCATGGTCTCGCCGCCGGGCCCGACGGCGCTCACCACCGGCCGCTCGCCCGCCGCGAAATCGATCCCGCTGACCCGCGTGTTCTCGACCGTCTTCGCGCCGCGGCGCTGGGCGTGCTCGAACAGCAGGTGATCGAACGTGGCGCGCCGGACCTGATAGCTGTGCTTCGCCACGAGATGCGACGCGGTGGCGAAGAAGAAGACGTTCGCCTTGTCATAGGCATCGGAGACGAACTCCGCGCCCGGCTTCCACTGCCCGATCTTCCGCACCTCCTCGGCGATGCCGAGCTTCTCGAAGAGGGGAATATTCGCCGGCAGCAGCGACTCGCCTATATGGAAGCGCGGATGCTCTGCCTTCTCGACGACGACGACATCGCGCCCGCGTTCCGCCAGCACCGCCGCAATCGTGCTGCCCCCCGGCCCACCCCCCACCACCAGCACATCGCACGCCGCCGCCTCGGCCATCCTATCCCCCGGCAAAGTCCTCACTCGCACCATACCAAAATCCGCGCCGCCTTTCCCCTCTCCCCTAGCGGAGAGGGAGGGCCATGCGGCGCAAGCCGCATGGGAGGATGAGGGGATGAACCGGGTCGGTGCCGATCGGGCTATGGAAGCGACCGGAGGTCCGGGAGCGTCGCTACGGCGGCATCAGTGGCCTCGCTGCTAACCGCCGACGGACGCAAGCCCGTTGGAGGCCACCCCCGACATGGACTGAGCAATGTCATTCCTGATGTCTTGAGCCAACGCCTGCGCCTGCTCTTCCCGGCCGTCCTTGCACAGCCGCTCGGCACGGCCGTAGGTGGTGGCAAGCCGGCTCGCATCACCTGGATTCTCCGACATATAGCCTTTGATGGACGAGAGTTGAGCATGGCAGTGTGGCGCGGTAGCCCATGCAGGTCCGATCACCAGCACTGAAAGCGCGGTTGCGCCCAGCAACTTCAACATGACTATCCTCCACGGGAGCTGATCACGAACTGATAAAATGGGGTGCCAAGATCGCGCGCCCAGTTAAACAAATTTAAGTTCGTCGCCCATATTGCGTTTTTTGCTCGTCCTCAAGTCGCGCCGAGGTGGACGAGGTGGACGAAGACTCTCACGCCCTCACAACATGGCATCCGCCAGCTCCGTCATGCTGCGCACCAGAATATCAGGCTGGTGCGGCGTCATGCCGAAGGGCCGCTGTCGCCGGTCGATGAAGGCGGTATGCATGCCCGCGGCTTTGGCGCCGATGCAGTCGAAGGCATGGTTCGCCACGAACAGCACTTGGTCCATGCGCACGCCCATGAGCTCGGCTGCTTTCGTGTAGGTCGCGACATGCGGCTTGAAGGAGTTGGCCTCCGCCACCGAGATCACCCGGTCGAAGGCGATCTTGTGATAGCGCTTGGCGGCTTCCAGCATGTCGGGATCGCCATTCGACAGCACGACGAGCTTGTAGCGCGTGCGCAAGCGCTCGAGCGCCGCCGGCACTTCGGGGAAGGGGCGGAGCTTCTCGATCGCGCCGACGAGAGCGCGGACCTCGTCCATCGTATGCGAAATGCCGGCGCGCTCGAGGACATAGGCGACCGTCCGCTGCCCGATCTCGCGATAGGGCGTGTGCTCCTTATGGAGCAGCGCATCGATCATCGAATTCTCGAAGTGCGTCCGTCGCCACCAGGTGACGAATGCATTGGGATCGCCCGCCCAGCCCTTGCGCTTGAGGAACGGCGCCGCCACCTCCGTCAGGCCCGACTGCATGTCGACGACGGTGCCATATTGGTCGAACATGCAGACGGCGACGGAACGCCTCAGGGTTTCGACGCTAGCCATGTCGCCTCTCTCGTTCGACGAGCGCAGCCCACGAATAGATCCCACATAGTCTACCACGCGTTTGGTCGCAGGCGTCGCGAGCCTTGTCCTTTTCCCCTCTCTCGCCCACAATCTCCCCGCCGCGCCCCGCTGGGCCCGACGCCGCCCCAACCCACCGGGCCACGGACAAAGTCCGCCCCGCGGGTACCCGGCCCCGAATGCGATGGAGGATGATGGTGAGTGAGCTGCAATCCGGTTTCGTGCGCGGCGTCTATGCGGCGGTGCTGACGCCCGTCGACGACAAGCTCGAGCCCAACCACAAGGCCTATGTCGCGCATTGCCGCTGGCTCCTCGCCAATGGCTGCGATGGCTTGGCGCCGCTCGGCACCACCGGCGAGGCGAACTCGCTTTCGGTGGCGCAGCGGCTGGGCCTCATCGAGGCGAGTGCGCAATCGGGGCTGCCGATGGCGCGCTTCATCATCGGCACCGGCTCTTGCGCGCTCAGCGACGCCGTGACGCTCACCAAGGCCGCGGTCGCCGCGGGGAGCGGCGGCGCGCTGCTGCTGCCGCCCTTCTATTACAAGAACCCCAGCGAGGACGGGCTCTTCCGCTTCTTCTCCGAGGTCATCGAGCGCGTCGGCGATACGCGGCTCCGCGTCTTCCTCTATCACTTCCCGCAGCTCTCGACGGTGCCGGTGACGCCGGCGCTCATCGCCCGCTTGAAGGCGCGCTACGGCGCGGTGATGGCCGGCGTCAAGGACAGCTCCGGCGATTGGAGCTACACGGCGCACCTCTTGAAGGAGCATCCCGGCTTCGGCGCCTTCTCCGGCAGCGAGCAGTTCCTGCTGGCCAATCTCCGCGCCGGCGGCGCCGGCTGCATTTCCGCCAGCACCAACGTCACCGCGGCGATGGCGGCGCTCGTCATGAAGGGCTGGCAGACGCCCGATGCCGATGCGCTCCAGGAGAACCTCACCGCGGCGCGCCTGGTGCTGCAGACCGTGCCCTTCCAGGCCGGCTTGAAGGAGCTGGTGGCGCGCGTCACCGGCGACCGGCAATGGCTCAACGTCGTGCCGCCCAACCATCCGCTCTCGGCCCAGCAGCGCGACCAGCTGCTGACGAGGCTTGCCGGCGTCAAGGGAATGCGGCCGCTGCTGAAAGCGGCGTGAGGACGCGGCGACCCCGCCGCGGCGCGCTCCGCTGATGCCGGGGCGGGCGCGGCGGAACGTGCTGATCCTGGCGCTTTGCCAGGGCTTTTATCTGTCCGCGAGCTCGACCCAGGCGGCGCTCTCGGGCCTCGTCGGCGCGACGCTGGCGCCGACCCCGCTGCTCGCGACCTTGCCCTATTCGCTCATCACGCTGACGACAGCGAGCACGACCATTCCCGCCTCGTTCCTGATGGCGCGCTTCGGCCGCCGCGCCGGCTTCGTGCTGGGCGCACTCATCGGCGGGTGCGGCGGCGCGCTCTCGACCACCGCCATCTTTCACCGCAACTTCGTTCTCTTCTGCATCGGCAACGCGCTGATGGGCTGCTTCCAGGCTTCGGCGCAGTATTATCGCTTCGCCGCCGCCGATGCCTCCGAGCTCGCCTTCAAGAGCCGCGCCGTCTCCTGGGTGCTGGCGGGCGGCGTCGCCGCGGCGGTCCTCGGGCCCACCGTCGCCCGCTTCAGCAAGGACCTCTTCGCGCCCGTGCTCTTCGCCGGGGCCTATCTCGCCATCGTCGTGCTGGCGGCGACCTCGGCGCTGCTCCTGACATTCCTCGCGATCCCCGGACCCGGCAACTGGGCGGAACGGGGCGGCGGACGGCCGCTTGGCGTCATCGCGCGGCAGCCGGCTTTCGCCGCGGCGGTCGCCAACGGCGTCCTCGGCTATGCCGTCATGTCCTTCGTCATGACCGCGACGCCGCTCGCCGCGGTTGCCTGCGGCCATGGCAGCGACGACGCCATCGGCATCATCCGCTGGCATCTCGTCGGCATGTTCCTGCCGTCCTTCTTCTCGGGCGCGCTCATCGAGCGCTTCGGCGTCATCCGCATCTGCCTCTTGGGCGGCGCGCTGCTGCTGACGAGCGTGCTGGTCTCGCTCTCGGGCACGGCGCTCTATCACTTCTGGATCGCGCTGGCGCTGCTCGGCGTCGGCTGGAACTTCATGTATGTCGGCGGCACGACGCTGCTCACCACCTGCTATCGTCCCGAGGAGCGCGCCAAGACGCAGGCCGCCAACGAGTTCCTGACCTTCGGCTCGGTGGCGCTGGCGTCCTTCTCCTCGGGCGGCGTGCTGGCGGGATTCGGCTGGAACGCGGTCAACTACGCGGCGATGCCGCTGCTCTCCGTGGCGGTGCTGGTGACGCTCTGGTATGGCGCCGTCAGCCGCCGCCGATCAGCGCCAGCCATTCTGCCTCGGTCAATGTCTTGACGCCGAGCGCGCGGGCTTTCTCCGCCTTGGAGCCGGCATCGGCGCCCACCACCAGGAGATCGGTCTTGGAGGAGACGCTGCCGCTGACATGGGCGCCCAAGGCCTCGGCGCGCGCCTTCGCCTCCGAGCGCGACATCGCCGTCAGCGTGCCGGTGAACACCACCGATTTCCCGGTGATGGGCGAGGCCTCGACGCGGCCGCCTTCGTAGTCCCCGACCTCGATCTCGCCGAGGAGATCGTCGAGCAGCGCCAGATTGTGCTTCTCGGCGAAGAATCCGGCGATGTCGGCAGCCATGTCCTCGCCGATGCCGTGGATGTCGTTGAGCTCGCGCCAGGCGTCGCCGTCCTGGTCTTGCGCCGCTGCCATGGCGCGCCGCCAGCGCTCGAAGCTCCGGTAGTGCCGCGCCAGGAGCTTCGCCGTCTGCTGCCCCACCTGGGGAATGCCCAGCGCATAGATGAAGCGGTCGAGGGCGATCTTGCGCCGCGCCTCGATCGCGGCCTCGAGCTTCCGCGCGCTCTGCTCGCCCCAGCCCTCGCGCGCGGCGATCTTCGCGAAGTCGAGACGGAAGATGTCGGCCGGCGTCTTAATCAGCTTGTCTTCCCAGAACTCGGCGATGTGCTTCGCGCCCATGCCCTCGATGTCGAAGGCGTCGCGCGAGACGAAATGGCGGAGCCGTTCCACCGCCTGCGCCGCGCAGATGAGCCCGCCGGTGCAGCGCCATGCGGCCTCGCCCGGCTCGCGCGCGGCGATGCTGCCGCAGATCGGGCATTTGTGCGGGAAGCGATAAGGCTTGCTGCCGTTGGGCCGGCGCTCCGTCACCACCGCCACGACTTGCGGGATGACGTCGCCCGCGCGCTGGATGATGACGGTGTCGCCTTCGCGGATGTCCTTCCGCTGGATCTCGTCCTCGTTGTGGAGCGTCGCGCGCTGCACGACGACGCCCCCCACGGTGATCGGCTCCAGCACCGCGACCGGCGTCAGCGTTCCTTGCCGTCCGACCTGGATGATGATTTCGTTCAGCACGGTCTGCGCCTGCTCCGCCGGGAATTTATGGGCGATCGCCCAGCGCGGCGCGCGCCCGACGAAACCGAGCCGCCGCTGCCAGGCGAGATCGTCGAGCTTGTAGACCACGCCATCGATGTCATAGGCCAGCGCCGCGCGCTCGCTCGCCATCTGCGCCTGGAACTCCGCCGCGTCTTCCTCGGTCGTTA
>DATJAV010000179.1:0-3533 GCA_035515835.1 Allostellaceae bacterium | reverse complement strand
AAAAGCCAATCGACCCACGCTATGCGCGAGGGGTCCACGCTCGAATGTTTCGGCGGCGGTGCGAGCCGCGGCACCTCGCCGAGCGGGATGAGGAAACGGAAGGTGCGCAGGCGCTCGGCGAGGTTGCGGTAGGTCAGCCAGCGCTCGTGCCAGCGCCGCGTTTTCCCGACCATCGTGATGAGGACGATCGCGACGAGACATGCCAGCTCGAGCAGCGTCCAGAGCCCCTCGACTCTCGCGAGCGCCAAGCCGATCGCCGCCAAGAGGACGGCCAGGGCGGCGAGGAGGTAGTTCATCGTGAATGCGCTGCGGTAGAGCCCGCCGTAGTAGTTGGCGAGACCGCTCGTCCAGCAGTAGTGCGCGCGCAGTCGCACCATCGGTGCAGCATGGAGGGCGGTGAGCGCGGCATCCGCCTTGGCGAAATCGTCCGCCCATTCCGCCGCCGTCGCCGCCGCGAAATCATCGACCCGCAGCTTCGGCCGATGCAGCCGCCCGATCAGCAGATCGCGCACGAAAACGAAGGCTTGGCCCCAGGTGAAGGACGGGTTGGTCTCGGCGAAATAATCGCCGAGCAGGTTGCCGGCAGATTCATCGGCAAGCCCGAGCAGCCGGCGGAGCGTCGAGGCGGGCGGCTTCGCCCCCGGAGAGCTCAGGATCGCCGATAGGCGCCCACGGAGGGTTTCGATCGGCACCTGCTTGAGAGTGCGGCCGCTCTCCGCCGCGATCAGGCAAGGGGGCTGCTCCTTCGCGGCATGGATCCAGATGACCGGCAGGCCGAGCCGCCGCGCATAAGCGGCGATCAGCGCCGTTCCGCCTCGCCCGGCCGCGGGCTCGCCGTCCCAAATCGCCACCAACACGTCGCATTGCCGGGCGACCAGCCGGCCCACCGCCTCGTAGGCCTCGGCCTCGTGCTCGCGGCTGCCGTCGAGCTCGAAGACGGCCGTGGCCCCGCCGAGCAGGCGATGGAAGGTCTCCCTCGGTGCGCCTGGCGGGAAATCGCGCTCGTATTCGGCGACCGTGAAGGGGAGCGGGGCCTCGAGCTCCATGCCGCGCTCGAGTGCCAACTCCGCCACCAGCGTGTCGGCGCCCTCGGCAATGGCGGAGATCGCGCGCAGGCGCGGCGGCGGCTCGGCGCTGTAGACATCGGCGTGCGCGGTCAGCGCTTCGTCGACGATGCTTTGGAGGAGGACCATGACGTCGGCGGTCTGGCGCCGCAGCCGCGGGATGGCCGATTCGGCCAGCCGGTTCGGGCGGTGTCCGGTGACACCCACGCGGAGCACGAGTGCCGGCTTGGGCGGCGAGCCTGGCCGTGACCGGTCGGTCGACATGGCGCGATCCTCCCTCACCGGTCCGGATTGCACAAGTGGGGTGCCCGCCGAGGCGCGGCCCGCCGCCGGCCCTCTACGCCTCGAGCGTGCGCCACATCTCCATGTCGCGCTCGGCGGTCCAGATGCGCGGATCGACGATGCCGCTCATCTCGTCGAAGCAGCGCGAGATGTTGAACGGCAGGCAGTGCTCGAAGATCACCCAGCCGCCGTATTTCGGCG
This sequence comes from Allostellaceae bacterium, assembly GCA_035515835.1. GTDB lineage: Bacteria > Pseudomonadota > Alphaproteobacteria > ATCC43930 > CGMCC-115725 > DAHUYF01. The sequence goes on along the minus strand of DATJAV010000179.1, from coordinate 1,986 downwards.
TAAGCGCGTCTCTCGTCGCCTCGAACACCGCCTTGAGGGATTTCCCTGCCGCGACCCCGGCCTCGACGTGGCGGCGCATGTCGCGCAGGAAATCGGCCGTCGCCGCGATCGCCTTGTCGGCCGCCGCAGCCGTCATCATCGCGTCCCCCCGCCCCGGCACCAGCTTCTCGGCCTTGAAGGCGCGCAGCCGCTCGAGCGTATCGGGCCACTCCTTGAGATAGGCGTCGCCGCAGTAGGGCGTGGTCCCCTCCTCGACCAGATCGCCCGAGAACATCACCCGCTCCTTGGGCAGCCAGGCGATGGTGTCGCCCTTGGAGTGACCCTTGCCGATGTGCTTGAGCTGCACCTCGGACTTGCCCAGCCACAGCGTGAGCTCCGTATCGAAGACGAGGTTCGGCCAAGTGAGGCCGGGGACCGACTCGACTGCGCGGAAGAGGCGCGGGAAGCGCTGCACCTCGCTCTCGAAATCCTGGCGGCCGCGCTCCTTGATGAGCTCGTAGGTCCCGCGGCTCGCGATGACGTAGTCCGCCTTGTAGGCGGAAGCGCCCATGACCCTGACCGCATGGTAGTGGGTCAGGAGCACGTACTTGACCCGCTTGTCGCTCACCGTGCGGACGTGGCGGATCACGTCCTCGGCCATGACCGGCGTGGCGCGGGTGTCGATCACCATGACGCCATCGTCGCCGACGATGACGCCGGTGTTGGGATCACCCTCCGCGGTCAGGCAATAGGCATTCTCGGCGAGCTTGACGAAGCTCTCGCGCTTCTCGGCAAGATCGGCTTGGGATGCGAATGCTTTGGCGGCCATCGGTCCTCCTCGCGAGGCTCGGGTGCGCTCGCGTTCACGGCATTATTAGAGCCTATCAACGAAGCGCGCCAACGCGAAAGTAGCGAATTTTGGCTCCCTAAAGGCGCCGAGGTCGGGCGGCGGTTCTCAGTTCGCCGGCCATGGCGTATGATGGCGCCAGATGCGCAAGCAGAGGATGACGGGCGCATGGGCGCGGCTATCGTGAGCGCACCGCGGCAATTCAGACTGAGGGCGCCTATCGGCGTCGTCTTTGGCTTTGTGTCATGCCTCCTCGCCGCATGTCCTTCGTCGACGCCGCCGCCTGCGAGCGACGAGGAAAAAAGGCAAGTCGAGGAATCCTACCTCTCGTGCCTGAGGAATTCGGCACGCATGGTCGATAACGGCAAGATCGACGCCGGCAGCGTTGCCGACGAGATCGAGCCCCTCTGCGCCTCCCAATTCACCGCGTATCAGGTGACATTTGGGCGCGGCCTCAAGCCGGAAGCACGGCGCATATTCGACGCCAAGATCGTGGAATACGAGCGCGAAACGGCGACCGCTGCGGTCATCGAGGAGCGCGCGGCACGGCGCGCGCAGCCGGGCCAGCCGTCGAACTGAGGGATGCCACCCGCGCTCTATGCTGCACTCGTCATGCCCGCGAAAGCGGGCATCCAGGGCCGTCCCGACCGCGCCTTGCCTGAAACCACTGGACACCCGCTTGCGCGGGTGTGACGACAGCGGAACTTACCTGCCCGCCTACGGCTCGTACCAGATCGTCACCACCAAGGAGGCCTGGTTCTGCTGGCCCACGGCGCAGGAGGTCGTGTTGGTCCACGCCACCCGCGACGTCGTCGGCAGCTTGGCGAGCCAGGCATTGATATCGCCTTCGAGATTGTTCGCTTCGTTCGTTCCGAACACGCGAAAGATTTTGACCTTCATTGCTTCGCCTTCACTGCGCCATGCTCACGTGCCATTCCGCTGCAGCGAGCATAGCCGATCGCCCCCGCCCGCCGCCAGTGCCGAGGTCTTCGCCGCCTCCGCGATTGACAAGTGCCGGTGCCTTTGCCACCCTCCCCGCCCCTCGGCAGTGCTGCGGAAGTCCGGTCCTTGTTGATCCTCGGCATCCACCCCGCCTGGCACGACTCGGCCGCCGTCCTCTATGACGATTACCGCCTGGTCGCCGCCGTGCAGACCGAGCG
>DATJAV010000178.1:0-8948 GCA_035515835.1 Allostellaceae bacterium | reverse complement strand
GCCAGCACTATCACTTCGTCTCGCAGAAGCGCTTCGAGGCGATGGTGATGGGGGGCGAGCTCCTCGAGCATGCGACGGTCTTCGGCCACAGCTATGGCACGCCGCGCGCGCCAGTTGAGGCGGCGCTCGCCGCCGGCGAGGACATCATCACCGACATCGATTGGCAGGGAACGCAGCAGCTCCGGGCGACGATCCGCGACGATCTCGTCGCCGTCTTCGTCCTGCCGCCGTCCATGGCGGCGCTCGAGCGGCGCCTCCAGACGCGGGCGCAGGACAGCGACGAGACGGTGCGCGGACGCATGGCGAAGTCGATCGACGAGATGAGCCATTGGCCGGAATACGACTATGTGGTGGTCAATTCCGACCTGGCGGAGAGCGTTGCCCGCGTCGAGGCGGTGCTCGCCGCCGAGCGCGTTCGCCGTGTGCGCCAGATCGGCCTCGCCGAGTTCGTCAACCGGCTGCGCGGCAGCTGAGGGCCGCGAGCGCTCGGGCGAGCGCCGAGAAATCCTCGACCGCAAGCTCCTCTGCCCGTGCCGTCGGCGCGATTGCGGCGGCGGCGAGGAGCGCGTCGGCGTCGACGTCGAGCGACTTGAGGCTCTGGCGCAGCATCTTCCGGCGCTGGCCGAACGCTGCGGCGACGACGCGCTCCAAGTCCTCGCGCCGGCAGGGCGCGAGAGGCGACGGGCGCGGCACCAACCGCACCACGCTCGACGTCACCTTGGGCTGGGGCACGAAGGCGCGAGGCGGGATGTCGAAGAGCCCGCGGACCTCGGCGACCCACTGGGTCATCACCGAGAGGCGGCCATAAGCTTTGCTGCGCGGCGCTGCGACGAGGCGCGCGGCCACTTCCTTCTGGAACATGAGCGTCAAGCTCTCGTAAGCGGCAAGCGCGGGGAGCCAGGCGAGGAGGAGCGGCGTCGCGATGTTGTAGGGCAGGTTGGCGACGATCTTGCGCGGCGCGGGCGCGAGGCTCGCCGGATCGAGCGCGAGCGCGTCGTCGACGATGATGGAGAGACGCCCGGGATATGCTGCGGCGATCTCGCCGAGCGCGGCGAGGCAACGCGGGTCGCGCTCGACGGCGACGACGTGGTGCGCGCCTTCGCGGAGGAGAGCGCGCGTGAGGCCGCCCGGTCCGGGACCGATCTCGATGACATGGACATGCTCCAGCGGCGCTGCGGCCCGCGCGATGCGGCCAGTGAGGTTGAGGTCGAGGAGGAAGTTCTGGCCGAGCGAGCGGCGCGCCCTGAGGTCGTGGCGACGGATCACGTCGCGCAGCGGCGGCAGCTCCGGCGCCGTCTCGCTCATGAGCGGCGCTCAGGCGGAGGGAGGCGGCGGCTTGGCGCGGAGCGCCGCCATCTCGCCGGCAAGCGCGAGGGCCGCGAGCAGGCTCGACGGGTCGGCCTTGCCGGTGCCGGCGATATCGAGGGCGGTGCCGTGGTCGGGCGAGGTACGGATGAAAGGCAAGCCCAGCGTGACGTTGACGCCGCGCGCGAAGTCGATGGTCTTGAGCGGGATGAGCGCCTGGTCGTGATACATGCAGATCACCGCGTCGTAGCTCGTGCGCGCGGCGGCGTGGAAGAGAGTGTCGGCGGGCGCGGGGCCCCTGGCGTCGATGCCGGCGGCGCGCAGCGCTGCCACGGCGGGCGCGATGATGTCGATCTCCTCGCGACCAAGGGTTCCGTTCTCCCCGGCATGCGGGTTGAGGCCGGCGACGGCGAGCCGCGGCCGGGCGATGGCGAAATCGACGGCAAGGCCGGCGGCGGCGATGCGTCCTGTGGCGACGATACGCTCGAAGCTCAGCGCGGCGAGCGCGTCGCGCAGCGGTAAGTGGCTGGTGACCGGGACGACGCGCAACCCGGGACAGCAGAGCATCATCACCGGGGTCCTGCCGCCGGCGAGCTCGGCGAGGAACTCGGTGTGCCCGGGATGGCCGAAGCCGGCGGCGTAAAGCGTCTCCTTCTGGATGGGATTGGTCACGATCGCCGCGGCGCGCCCGGAGGTCACCAGCGCCAGGCCCGTGGTGATGGCGGCGAGCACGGCGGGCGCATTGGCGGGATCGGGCTTGCCGGGATGGGCACGCTCCGGCAAGGACAGTGGCAGCACCGGCAGCGCATCGGCGAAAGCGCTCACCGCTTCCTCCGGCGCGCCGATGGCTCGCAGCGGCACGCGCCAACCGAACGCGGCAGCGAGGCGCGCCAACCGCGACGGATCGTCGATGGCAAAAAACGGCGGCACGGTTGCTTCGCGGCGCTTTATCCAGGCGAGCAGCGTGATCTCGCCGCCGATCCCCGCCGGCTCACCCATGGTGAGCGCAAGCGGCAGGCTCATCGGCGCCGGAGGATTTCCCGCGCGCGGCGTCCTGTCCTGGGCGTCGGCGCCATCATCCGCGGATGTCTACATAGGCGTTGCGGCGCAAATCCCGGAGATAACGTTGTGCCAGCGCGTCCAGCTTCTCGCGCGACAGCATCTCCTGCTCCTCGTCTCGCGTCGGCAGTCCGCCGGGCGCGTCTTTCTTGGCGCAGACCATGAAGATGCCGGCGCCGCCGGGGACCGGGAGCGGCTTGCTCGCTTCGCCGATCGCAAGCTTAAGCAGAACCTGGCGCAGCTGCGGCGACAGATCGCCCACCCGCGTCTCGACCTCGCGCGAGGTTTGCGGCGCGTCGGCTTTGCCGATTTTCGCGAGATCCTCGCAGCTCTTGGCGCGGGCACCGATCTGCTGTGCCCGCTGCAGCACGCGCTGCTCCTCCTCGGGCGACGCATTGCCGGCGGCAGGCACGGTGGTCCGCTGGGTGCGTGGGCCGCCGCGCTCGTCGGCCACCGGCGTCGCACCGCCGCGCTGGAGTGGCAGCACCACCTGGACCATCGACAGCACCGCGTCGTTGGGGTCGGGTGCACCCAACGTCCGGCGCTGCTTCAGCAGGAGCAGATAGTAGCCGCCGCCGGCGCGGACCGGATAAGACATCTCCCCAGGGTTCATCTTCTGGATGGCGTCGGCCACCGGCGGCAAAAGCTCGCTCGGCGTTACCCAGCCGAGATCGCCGCCGACCGCCGCAGTCGGCGATTGCGAGAACTGCCGGGCGAGGGCGTCGAACTTGACCCCGGAGCGGATCTGCTCGATCAGCTTGTCGGCCAGCTGCTTGACCTCGGGCTCCTGCCGCGGATTGTCGATCACCAGAAAAATCTCGGAGACGCGGTCCTGCGGGACGTTGGCGGCCTCCTTCAGATGGTTGAGTGCTTCCGTCACTTGCTCGTCCGAGATCACGACGTCCTGCGATAGTCGGTTGCGCACCAGCTTTGCCCAGGCGTAATTAGCGGTGATCTGGTCGACCAGCGAGGCGCGCGAGATGCCCGCCTTGGCGAGGTACTCGTCGAGGCTGCCCTTCGGCAGATTGTTCGTCTGCTCGATACGGCCGAATGCCTCGGCGATCTCTTGCTTGGATACGCTGATGTTGAGCCGCTTTGCCTCTTGCAGCTCCAGTCGCTCGTCGATTAGGGAGCGCAGCACCTGAGGGGTGATGCGATCGCGGTTCTCCGGTGTGTCCTGCATGTGGGAAGAGCGCACCACCAGCGTGACGCGGTTGGCGACATCATCGGCCGAGACGACGTCGTCGTTGACGATGGCGGCGACCTTGGCCTCCTGCGCCATGGCCGAGGCGGAAAGCAAGAGGAGGGGGAGGAAAAAGGCTCGGATCGGTCTCATGCCAAGGCCGCCTCTTGGTAAGGTTAACCACGGCTAACCATACACCGCGCGGCCGCCGCTGTCCCCCTCGAAAGAGGCGCTTCTTTGCAGCTTGGGCTAGAACCCGGTCAGTGACGCCACCTTGGCGCCGAAATCACCGAGATTTTTGAATACGACGGTAAAGAGCACGGCGTCGCCAGGAACCACGTCGCCGTTGCGAATGCCCGATTGGGTGAACTGGGTGACGAATGCCACGCATTCGTCGCGATAGGTCAGCGATATGCCGGTATTGAGTGCTTCCGCCGTGCCGACGGTCTGGCCGACCGCGGTTGCCGGGGTGGATGAGAAATCGCGCGTCCCCAGGACCTGGAGCGACCAGTAGCGCGTGAGCGCGGCGTTGATGTTAAAGTAGAGCTGCTTGCGCTTCTGCAACTCGGGCACGTCGGGGATCGCAGCGATCTGGAGGTAGCTGAGGGTGACGCGGAGGTTGCTGGGGCCGACGGAACCGCTTATTTCCTGGCGGCGCAGCGCCAGATCGGCGTGGTCGAGGCGAAAGCGATAGGTCAGATCGAGGAGCGGCACGGGCGTGAAGGTGACGCGTCCGACCACGTCCGAAACATGGTGCTCCAGCCCCGAGCCCGGCAGGAAGCTGTTGTTCTTCTGGAGCGCGTAGCTCTGTCCGACCAGCAAGCGCGTGCTGCCGCCGCTATCGCCGTAGATGCCGGTGCGCAGCCCATAGTCGACGCGCTGGCCGCTGTCCACGCGATCGAAGCCGGGAAAGCGATTGGGCAGGAAGAGGCTGGTCTCGTCGAACTCGAAACCCTGGCTGTCCTCGTTGGGGATCTTGCTGGGGTTGCCGCCATAGGGCGAGGCAGCCACCATGGCGATCGGCTCGAACGTCTCGCTGTAGGTCTCGCTCCGCCGCACCCAGGGATAGCGCCACGTCATGGCAAGCTGGGGAAAGACCCGCCCGGTTGTCGCGCTCTCCGTGGTCGCGACGCCCTGGGCATTGACCGCCGGCAGGCCGTCGGATTGATAGGCGTCGGTGCGCAGCGCCAGCCTCAAGTCGTAGCGGTCGCCGATGGCGCCGTCGATCGGCAGGCGCCAATCGCCGCCGGTCGATAGCCGGCGCGTGCTCGTCCCCTCCTGCCGCAGCAGGTCCATGGCGTTCGCCTCGAGAGAGAGGTGCGAGCCCGAAGAACTGGGATCGCTGACCCACTGGTAGTCGACCACGGGAGCGAGGATGGGCTGTGTCTTGTCGGGAACGCCCGTCTCGAGGCTCTGGAAGCCCCAGCTGCTCACGTTGAAATAGCTGCGCCGCCCGAAATCCTCGGCATACAAATGGCTGCTGAGGAAATCGACGGCAGAGGGGATGTGGTAGCGAAGCGTGTATGTTGGATCGGAAGCGCGAAAAATATCAGCGCCGAGCCGCCAGTCCTGGTTGAGATCGATCTCGTCGCTGCTGCTCACGTGCCAGCGCACGGAGTTGACCGGCTCGGTGTCGATGTTCGTGAAAGCCTTGCTGCCGACCGTGACGCTGTCCTCGAGGAGGAGCTTGCCGTTGCCCAGGCGCTGCCGGTACTGAGTGCCGATGAAGGTGCCGCCCGCGGTCGTCAAGAGCGGTGTAACCGTGGCGTCCTTGTCCTTGTCGATCACCCAGTAATAGGGGATGCTCAAGAAGTCGCCGTTCGAGACGGAATCGCCGAAGCTCGGCGCGAGGAAGCCGCTACGCCGCTTCACCGAAGGATCGGGGTTGGAGAAATAGGGAGTCCAGAGCACCGGCACGCCGGCGATATCCAGCTCGGCGTTGTAATACTCGACGAGCTGCAGCTCCTTGTCGTCGATCATCCGCTCGGCCTTGATTTGCCAGATCGGCGCTCGCGTCGGATCGCGACGGCACGGCTCGCACGCCGTATAGACCCCATGGCGGATCTCGATGCGATTGCCGCCGACGCGGCGTGCGGTGTTGCCGGCGAGCCGCGAGCGGTCGCTCAATAGCATGCGCAGGTTCTGCAGGAAGGCGTCGCGCATGTCGTCGTGGAGCTCGGCATAGTCGGCGAAGAGGATGTCGCCGCTCGGCTGCAGCAGGCTCACATGGCCCGAGGCGGTGGCGGTATCGGTGCGCTGGTTGTACGTCACCGTGTCCGCCAGGAGAATCTGGTCGTTCTGGCTGAGTTCGACATGCCCCCGGGCGACGATCAGGCCCAGATCTTCATCGTATTGCACCTCGTCGGCGCTGAAGGCGAGGGGTGGCCCCTCTTTGGCCTTGGGAGCGGGCTGCGACTTTCCTTGGGGGGCGGCCGCGGGCGGTTGCGGCGCTTTGGTGGGAGGTTGCTGTTGCTGTTGCGCCATCGCGGGTGCGGACGCAGCAGCCAGCAGCGCGCCAACGCAAAAAGCAGCCCCCCGGCGCATCGAGTCAGCCGTCCTCGAGATGCAACAGCAGGCTTGCGCCGAGGAGGAGGCTGACGCCCGTCGGCGTCCAGGCCGCGAGCGCCACGGGAATGGTCGCGGCGAGCCCCAGAGCGAAGATCACGTTGGAGAGCAGATAGAGGAGGAAGCCGCTGGCGATGCCGCCGATGATCATGAGGGTCGTGCCGCCGCGGCGCTGCATGCGCAGGCTGAAGGTCGCGGCCACCAGCACCATGGCGCAGAAAAGAAACGGCAGCGCCAGAAGCCGATGGAAATAGAGGCGGTGCTGCTGCGCGTCGAAGCCCGAGCTCTCCAGCAGCTGGATGAAGCCCGGCAGCTCCCAGAACGACATGGTCTCGGGCGACGCGAAGCTCTCCTGGATCTTGGAGGGCGTGAGATTGGTCGGTACTTCCACGCGGTCGAACGCGCTCGGCGGCTTGCCGGGGGTCCAGCGAAGGCCGTCGCTCAGCTGCCACTTCCCGGCCTCGAGCACCGCCCGTTTCGCGTCGATCCGGTCGAGGAGCTGGCGATCGTTCTTGAAGGACAGCACGATCACGTCCTCGAGACTGGTGTTCTGCGGTATGAGCCGCTCGGCATGGAGGACGGAGTTGTGCCCGTCGGTATCGCTCTGGCGCAGCCACAAGCCGGTACGCGAGAGCGTGAGCTGGTCGCCCGTGCCGCGTAGAACGCGGGCCTCCAGCGCCTCGTAGCTCTGCTGCATCACCGAAGCGATGGGATTGAAGACCGTGACGGTGATGACGCCGATGAAGAAGGCCACGGACACCGGCGGCGTCAGGAATTGCCAGACCGAGACGCCGGCGGCACGCGCCACGATCAGCTCGTTGCTCCGCGTCATGCGCCAGAACGCCATCATCGTGCCGAAGAGAATGGCAAACGGCATGATCTGCTGCGCCATGTGCGGCTGCTTCAACGCCGCCATTTCCAGCAGCACCAGGAGGGTCGCCTCGGGATGCGAATTGCCGCGGCGAATGAGCTCGATGTAGTCGAGCAAAAAGACGATGAGGAGCATGGCGACGAAGACGCCGGCGCACCAAATCGCGAACTGCAGCACGATGTAGCGGTAGAGCGTCTTCCAGGGCGACATGCGCCGGCTACTCCGCCGCCGGTCGCGGCATCGGGACCGGGCGCGGGGTCGGCGCCACGCCGTCGCGCCACAGCAGCCACCCGGTCGCGATGATCGGCGCCAGTACGTTGGCATAGAGAAGCGGCACCGCGGCGATGCTGCGGCCCGCGAGGTTCTTGAAGGCGATGTCGAGCGTCTCGAAGAGGAAGGCGAGCAGGATCGCCAGCAGCACGCGCTGCGTCTGGCCTCGACGATTGAACTCGCCGGTCAGCAGGCAGGCAATCGGGATCATGGAAAAGGCGAGCGCGGTGAGCGGGTTGATGATGCGCAGATTGGCTTCGATGATGAGGCCGATCTCGCCGGGTTTCGCGCTGCGCCTGAGCAGCTCGTGGAGGAAGAGCTCGTCCGGCTGGCGCTCGCGCAGCTCGGGCGCGTCGCGATAGGCGGCGAGATCGAGCGTGTATTTCTGGAATTCCTGGGCCGAGAGCTTGCCGGTCTCGCGGTCGAACTCCTGGCGGCTGCCGTTGACCAGGAGAACGCGGGGACCGCGGTCGGTATCGACGAAAATGCCGCGCTCGGCGACGAGCGTGACGGGCTTTTCCGGATCCTTGGTCTCGTGAATCAAGAGGCCGACCAGCTCGCCGTTGCTGTCCCGGCTGCGGACATAGATCGTGAGCGTGTCGGAGAGGGTGTTGAAGGTGCCCTCCTGGATCAGCACCGACGCGAAGCGGTTGCGGATCTCGAACTGCAGATCCTTGAAGGTGCGGTTGGCCTGCGGCAGGAAATAAAGCGAGAAGGACAACAGCACGACGAAGCCGCAGGTGCCGGCGATGATCGCCGGGCGCGCCAGCGCCATCTGGCTCAAGCCCGCGGCGCGCATGACGATGAGCTCGCTCTCCGACATCAGGCGGTTATAGGTAAAGAGAATGGCGATGAACACCGCGATCGGCAGTACCACGTCGACGAGGCGCGGCAGGATGAGCACGGCGAGATAGAGGAAAAGGCCGAGGGAAAGCCCGCGGTTGACGATGAGATCGATGAGGCGCAGCGACTGCAGCAGCCATACCGCCGAGGTGAAGGCGACGGCGACGAACATCATGATCGCCAAGGCCTGGCGGAGGATATAGCGGGTGATCCCGTTCATGACGCGGGATTATAGGTGCCGGCCCGCGGCCGAGCCTAGCGCCAAGTTGGTGGCAACCAGGCTTGCCGCGAGCGCTGCCGCATGGAAACTCTCGGCCCATGACACTCGATCCCGCACGAATGAGCTTTCGTCGATTTGTCCCGCTCTTTGCCGTGCTCTTCGCGCTCGCGGCGATGCCCGTGCTGCTCTGCGACACCTTGCCGCTCTTCGACTACCCCAATCACCTCGCCCGCATGCACGTCCTGGCCGATCCCTCGACCGCGCTGGAGCGCTATTATGCCGTGGTCTGGCGGCCTCTGCCCAATCTGGCGATGGATCTAATCGTGCCGCCGCTCGCCGCGGCGATGCCGCTCGCCGCGGCGGCCAAGCTCTTCGTGCTGGCGACATTACTGCTGCTGGCGGGCGGCGCCGCCTGTCTGCAGCGCGTCCTTTGGGGCAGCTGGTCGGCCTGGTCCTGTCTCGCCTTTCTCTTGCTCTACAGCAGGACCCTGCTCTGGGGCTTCCTCAATTACCTCTTCGGCCTCGGTCTCGGGCTTGTCCTGTTCGCGCTCTGGCTCGCGCTGGTGCCCCGCTCCGCCGCGCTCCGCCTCGCGGTCGGGACTGCCGCGGCGCTGGTGCTTTTTTTCGCACAT
>DATJAV010000177.1:0-3076 GCA_035515835.1 Allostellaceae bacterium | reverse complement strand
ACTGACGCCGTCGCGGCGCTCGAACCACGCCTTGCGCGAATCGGCGCTGGCGCTGCGGGCGAAATATCCCAAGGGTCCGACCGCGCTCATTACCCATGGCGCCAATCCCGGCCTCGTCTCGCATCTCGTCAAAGAGGCGCTCCTCGACATTGCCGCGGACACCGGCGTCGGCGTCGCCTCGCCGCAGAGCCGCGGCGACTGGGCGGCACTCGGCGCGAGGCTCGGCGTCAAGGTGATCCACATCGCCGAGCGCGACACGCAGGTTTCGCCCACGCCGAAACGGCCGGGAGAGTTCGTCAACACGTGGTCGATCGACGGCTTCGTCGGCGAGGGCTCGCAACCCTCCGAGCTCGGCTGGGGCAGTCACGAGCGGCATTTCCCTCCCGACGGCCATCGTCACGATTTCGGCGCCGGCTCGGCGATCTACCTGCTGCGCCCCGGCGCCTCGATGCGAGTGCGGAGCTGGACGCCGCTCGAGGGCCCGTTCCTGGGCTATCTCATCACCCACGGCGAGGCGATCTCGATTTCCGACTACTTGACGCTCCGCGACGGCGAAGAAGTGCTGCACCGCCCGACCGTGCACTACGCTTATCATCCCTGCGACGGCGCCGTGCTCTCGCTGCACGAGCTCGCCGGCAAGAACTGGCAGGTGCAGGAGAAGAAGCGGCTCATCGTCGACGAGATCAGCGAGGGCATCGACGAGCTCGGCGTGCTGCTGATGGGCCATGCCAAGGGTGCTTATTGGTACGGCTCACGACTCTCCGTCGCCGAGGCGCGACGGCTCGCGCCCTTCAACAATGCCACCAGCCTGCAGGTGACCGCGGCGGTGCTGGCGGGCGTCGTCTGGGCGCTCGAGCATCCGCGCGCCGGCATCGTCGAGCCCGACGAGATGGGCCATGCCCGCTGCATGGCGATCATGCGGCCCTATCTCGGCGAGGTGGTCGGCGCCTATAGCGACTGGACCCCGCTGCTGGACCGCGGCCGCCTCTTCCCCGAGGATCTCGACCAGACCGATCCCTGGCAGTTCAAGAATTTCCGCGTGATTTGAGCGCTCGCTTCACGTTACTCACGAAGTCTCGCTGCCGCCATCGGTGGCAGAGCCGTATGGCGAGCAACAAAAACTCCCATATGGCGACCAACAACGACTCGGGGCTCAAGAAGAGCGCGAGAAACACGATCGCGCCCAAGACAGAGAGCACCGACCAGCCAAAATCTACGGCCAAGGACATCGGTTCTCCCTTAACGCTTCTCCCCTAGGTGCTCCGCGCGTTCACTGCTGCGCGGCCGCGGTGTGCGACTTCGCGAGGCGTTCCTCGAGCTGGTCGAGCTTCGCCTTGATCGCCTTGCCGACGAAGATCTGCGGCTCGGACGGCGTCAGATGCTCCTTGGCCTCGCGCAGCGCGATGCGGGCGCGGGCGTGCTCGAAGGCGGTGATGAAGTTGCGGTCCTTGCGCAGCGCTTCGTTGAGATAGGCGTCGCCGAAATAGGTGAAGTCGTTCTCGTTGCTGCAGCCGAACGAGGTGCGATCGGCCGAGGCGGCCGTCAGGATGAGGGTGCGGTCGTTCTTGAGCGCGTCGATGAAGCTGCCGGAATAGCAAGCCGAGATCACGATCACCCGCCATTTGATTCCCGACTCGTCGAGCATGTGGCGCAGCTCGCGGTCGCCGAGATCGTCGAGCGCGAGTTCGGGGTAATAGATCGAGAAGACATGCTTCGAGCCGTGCGAGGTCAGGAACAGGAAAAGAATATCCTCGTCGACGTTCATCTTCTTGGCGACGCCGTCGAGCGTGGCGCGGAGATTGGAGGCGCTCGCGACCGGCAGATCTCCGACCGAGCTCGGATTGTTGGCGAGCAGCAGCGAGCGGTTGCGCGTATCGAACCGGTCGTCAAAGAGCTTCTGCGCGAAGCGCGCTTCTTTCAGAAAGACATTTTGGGTCGAGGTACCGGCAAAGCCGACGAAATAGAGATCGGTGACGCCGGGCCGCGCCGACGCCAGCGCCGCGAGCTTGGCCGCGACCAGGCCGGGCTGCGCATAATAAGTCTGCTCGGTGTCGATATTGACGCCGGGCGTCTTCGCTTCTTTGGCGACGGCGCCGGAAGCGAGGAGCGCCGCCACGACAACGAGCGCGAAACGCCAAGCGCCTGCGCTGCCTTTAGGCGATCTCTCGAAATTGGGCAAATTCATGCGCACCGCGTCCTCTCGCTCGCAGAGTTTGTAGCGCGGGCTAGCGCCACACTTCTGGCGGCTTCCTTAATGCGGCGGAACTTGCGGTGCAAGCCGCCTTTTTCAGAAGCGAATGTCGTACTCGAGTCCCCAGACGACGGTGCCGTGCGGCGCGGCCGGCGTCAGGCCGACGAGATAGGCGATGTTGTAGCTAAATTGGCCCGCCCCCTCGATCTCGATATCGCCCGCAAGTGCCGGACCGATGCGCTGGTCCTGAGCGCCGAGGCGGTTGAAATTCGCGACGCGCCCCGGCGCGCCGAAGAAGCGCACGCCCGGCGAGATCTCGGGCAAGACCGTCCACACCGACATACCGGTATAAGTGAGCTGCGTGCCCGGCGCGGCGTTGCGGCCGAATTCGCGATCGAGGAGAACATTGATCGTGGTCGATGAGCGGCCGAGCTCCTCGCGGAAGAGCCCGCCCAGGGTCGCGCCTTCGGGACTGGAGCCGATGACCGGCGCGTCGTATTCGAGGAAGATCGCGCTTTCGGGCCAATATCCGGATTGGCGCGTCAGGCGGATGGCATTCTCGAAATCGACGGTGCGGAAGCGGAGGCCGTCGGTGCCGCTCTCGAAATGGCCCTCGACCTCGGTCCACCAATACTGGGTGACGCCATAGCCCAGCTCCAAAAAATGCGCCTGCGACGAATCCGTCGAACGGCCGCGCTCAGCGACGGCGGCGCTGTTCTCCTCGAGGCTGATCTCGCCGGGCTCGACCGAGGTCGGATTGATCTTGAAGTCGGCGGCACAAGCGCCGCTCGTCGCCGCCAGCAACAGAACGCATGTGGCGCAGAAAGGGGCGGAGAGAGGACCCCCACCGCCGCGTCCACTCACGCTTTGACGCCGGCCATCTTG
>DATJAV010000176.1:0-7511 GCA_035515835.1 Allostellaceae bacterium | reverse complement strand
CATGCGGGACGAAGCGGCGACGATCCGGTTCCACCAGAGGAAGGGCACGCTATAGGCCTCGGTGAGCGCCCGTCTCTCGAAATCGCGGACCATCTGGGCACGCTTGCGTGGATCGGTGGTGACCGCCTGGCCGACGAAGAGCCCGTCGAGCAGCCGGTCGCTCGAGCTCGAATAATTGCTGGGCGACAGATCGGTCGAGACGTACTTCGCCAGCTGCAACGTCGGGTCGTCGTAATAATCGCCGTCGAAATCGATCGCCACCTCGAAATCGTGGTGCTGCAGCGCGCCTTCCCAATCTTTGGTGTTGAATTTCTGCTGGGTGACGGTGACGCCGACGTCCTTCCAGGACTTAATCAGGTAGTCGGCGGCCGGACCGTAGGGCATGACGATGTCGCGATTGAGGAGGGTAAAGCTGAGATTGGCGTGACCCGATTCGGCGAGGAGGCGCTTGGCCTCGGCGCGCGACGCCTCGGCGTCGTGCCAGAAGCCGGGGATGGTCGTGAGGTCAGCCTCGGGCGTCGCCAGCGAAAAGCCCGGTCGCATGATGCCGCCGACGAATTTGAGGAAGGTGGTGTTGGAAAGCTGCTCCGCCGCCTGCCAGCGATTGATGGCGAGCGAGAGCGCCCGGCGCACGCGCGCATCGTCGAAGGGCGGCTTCTTGACGTTGAAGACGATCGTCAGATTGATGAGCCAGGGCGTCTCGCCGAGATAGATCTTGTCGCCCATGGCGGTCTGCAGCTGGTCGCGCTCCGGCGGCGTCACGCTGCGAAATTCGGCCATGATCGAGCCTTTCTCGAGACCGTCGATCACCTTGGCACCAGCCATGAAGTGGGCGACGAAGCCATCGAGATAGGGCTTGCCGGGCTGGAAGTACTTGTCGAAGCGCTTGCCCGTCCAATGGTCGCCCTTGACGTGCTCGACGAAGACGAAGGGGCCCGTACCCATGACGTGGGTCTTGGGGTACAACGGATCCTGGGCGAGCTTGGCGGCGCTGTAGATGCAGTTCCAAGGCGAGGCAAAGTTCGCCAGCATCGCCGCTTCTGGCCAGCGCATATGGAAGACCACGGTCAACGGATCGGGGGTGTCGATGCCGCCGATCGCGGCATAGGTCACTTGGCGCGCCGAGACCACCCCCTCGGGCGGGTGGACGATGCGCTCATAGCTCGCCCTGATGTCTGCCGACGTCATCTTGGAGCCGTCGTGGAAGAAGACGTTCGGCCGGAGCTTGAAAGTATAGGTCTTCTTGTCGGGCGAGATCGTCCAGCTCTCGGCGAGATCGCCCATCACCTGCGGGTAGTTCTCGGCGTCGAATTTGAGCAACGTCGAGTAGTGCGGCGCCAGCGGGTGAAGCGCGGCGAAGGAGACGTTGGCATGGCAGTCGTAGTTGCCGGGCTCGGCGTCGACCGCGAAATCGAGCACGCCACCGCGTTTTGGCGTCTCGGCGGCAGAGACCGCATCCACGACCACGACGGAAAGCGACAAGGCGGTGACGGCGACGCGCAGCGTCGACCGGATGCTCTCGGCCCAAGACCGCCGAAAGGCGGGAATGCGCTGTGACAAAGGGTATCTCCTCAACGAAGCATTCGCGTCAGTGGGCATGCTCACTCTGCCAGCGCCGGAACTGGTCGAAGAGCTGGGTCTTCTGCTCAGCGGTGAGCGTCGTCCCGCCGCTCGCTTTGCTACGCTCATCGAGGAACTGTGTAAAGATCTGACGCATTTGATCGTCGTTCAACGCGACGGCCGGGGTCGCGCCGTTGCGCTTGATCCAGCTCTCGGCGGGACCGAATCGGCGCCAATTCGGCAACTCGGCGGCGAGGTTGACCTCCTGCCACTTCGGATGATGCGGCGACTCCAGCAGCTTGGGGAACTGAGTGAAGAACACCTCGACGAAATTCGCCACGTTGCGATAGCGCTGGGAGCCCGGGGGGAGGCCGGCGACGACCAGCACGGTGCCCACGCCGATCGTGTCGACCGGCGCGTTCTCGCGGACGAGATCGGGATAGTCGTCGGCGGTCAGTCGCGCCGGCACGTAGGTGTTGGTGATGTCGCCCTGGAGCGGCACGTTGAGAAAGTGCACCTTGTCGTTGGCACGCAACTCGAGAAAGAGCGGCGCCGGCTTGCCGACGACCACGCCCATGGCGGCGATCTCGCCCGAGCGGAGCTTCTCGAGCGCCAGCGACTGGCCGTAGGACGTCGCTTCGACCTTGACCTTGAGGGCTTGGAACACACGTGGGCCAGTGAAGGCGGAGGCATCGTTCGGGGTGCCGAAATTGACCTTCTTGCCAGCGAGATCGGCGATGCTCTTGATGTCGTCCCGCGCCAGCAGATGGAACTCGTCGTTGTTGAGCTTGGCGATATAGGTGACGGTGTCGATATTGGGGTAGCGATGCTGCGCGCGCGCCGCGTCGAGAACGTCGGTCTGGACGATGCCGAGATCGACGCCGCGCAGCACCTTGAGATCGGCAAGATTCTGGAAGGAGCCCTTGCCGACCACCGGCAGGACGCGCCGGGTCGCGCCGTCGTCGAGCGCATCGGCGAGATCCTCGGCCATGCGCACCGAGGTGCCGCTGACGCTGCCGGTCACGATCTCGACGAGGCCGCGATTGGCGCGCTCCACCACCGGATCGACGGCGGAAGCCGGGCTTACCCAGAAGGCGAGTCCCAAAACGGCAAAAGCGGTGCCGAGAGGGCGCCGCATCATGCTGTGAAATGTCATGCTCGTCACCCCTTCTTTCAGCGCGATCGGTTAGCCGGCGAATTTCGCCTTCAATCGCCTCAACATCTCGTCCGCCTGCGGATCGCCGGCGGCGCTTGCCTTGAGATACCATTGCGCAGCGAGCACGAGATCGCCGCGGAAGCCCTGCGCTTTGGACTCGGCCAGGAACAGCGGGTCGTAGGTCTTGCCGACCGATGTCGCGGCGGCGGCGCTGCCCGCCTCGGCGGCGCGCTCATAGAATTGCCGTGCCGCGGCGATGTCGCCGGTGGCGAGCAGTTGGTCGCCCCGCGCCATGAGATCGGCAACCTCCTTGGGCGAGAGGCTGGGCGCTCGCGGCGGATCGGTGTCGGTGTCGGGCGCGGAAGTCCGCGGGGGCGGTGCAACGGCCGCTGGCGGCGCCACCGTGGCCACGGTTGTCGCGGGTGGCGTCGTCGGAGCAATGCCGGGCGTCGTCGTGCCCTCGACCGCGACCGGCTCCGGCCGTGGTGGCAGGGACGTGACGACCGGGGCGGCGGCGGTCGGAGCCAAGCTCGTCAGGCGGGTCTCGTCGCCGGCGGGCTGATGCATTAGGAAAAACGCGAGCCCGCCCGTGACGAGCGCGGCGACGATGCTGGAGCAGACGCCGACCAGCACGATCGTGCTGCCGCTCGAGCGCGGCGGCGCCGACGACGCGGTCGGGTCGGGCGCTGCCGCTGGTGCCGGAGTGGCGACGGCGGCAGCAGCCTCAGCCGACGGTGGGCGCGACTGTGCGAGAGCTGGCGTTTGCGCCGGCGCTGCGCTCGGCTCCGATGCCGGGGCGGGCCGCGCCGGCGGTGCAGGCGCGCTGGCCTGGGTCGGTGGCACCGAGCCCGCAGTGTCGCTCGGGGGCGGGCTCCCGTCATGCTCGTAGGACCAGTACCAAGGACGGAACCCCGAAGCCGAGGCATCGCCCTTGCTATAGAGCACGGACGAGTCGCGCGGCGCCCCCTCACGCGGCGTGGAGTCGGATTTCGCGGCCGGCGCCCGCTCGGTCGTCGCCGCGGCAGTCGCCGGCTCGGCTTTCGGTGCTGGTGCCGGCTCAGGTTTTGACGGTGCGGCGGGCGCGGGTTTCGTTGCCGCAGCGGGTGCGGGCTCTGGCTTCGCGGCTGCGGGCGGAACGGGCCTCGCCGGCGCTGGCTTGGCTGGTGATGAAGCGGGGGCGGGCTTCGTTGCTTGCGCCGCAGCAGGTGCCGGTTTCGCCACCTGAGCAGCGGGCGGTGGGGCCGGCTTCGCCGGGGGCGCTTTCGCCGCGGGCGGCGCTGTTTGCGGACGCGGCGCTGGCGTCGCGGCAGCCTCAGCCTTGGGTGCCGCGACCGGTGGCTTGGCGAGCTCGGGCGCCTTCGCCCCGGCCGGCGGGGTCACCTTCGCCACAGCCGGTGGAGCGGTTGCTGACCGCGGCGCCGGGGTGGTCTTCGACGGCTCCGGGGCTTTGGCGGAGGCGACTGGCTTCACCGGCGGCGGCGGGGGTTCTGGTGCTTTCGCCCGAGGCGGTGGTGCCGGCTCCGGTTCCGGCTCGGGCTCCGCCTCGCGCTCGATTTGCGCCGCCGCCTCCGGCTCGGCCTCGACGTCGACGCGGGGCGCTGGCTCATGCCGAGGGGCCGCCTCGAGATCATGAATCGGCTCTGCCTCGTGCTCGAGCTCCGTCCCGTGCACGGGCTCCTCGACCAATTCGCCGTCCTCGGTGACGATCGGCTCGCGCGCCTCGACCTTGCTTTCGCTTTCGGCGACCGGCTCGGGCTTGCGCTCAATTTCCGCCGCGACCTTGGCGTCCTCGTGATGCTCCTCGGCAGCCGGCGCGAGTGACGGCGCCTTCTCTGGCTCCGTCGCTTCCGGGCGCTCGACGCTCTGCTCGTCCTCGTCGTCGCGATAGGCGCTGCGGCGCTTGGCGCTGATGGCGTGGCCGCGCAGCTCGCGAATGACGGAGCGGGCTATGTCGGTCTGAGATCGTGGGGGAGGCGGCATTTTCGTTCAGGCATGGCTAGCGTTACGGGACGATCGTGCGCGGCGCCGTCCACATTGAACCCGGTCATATCTCTGGCGAAGGCCAAGCCACAGAGGCCCGGCACTTCGTTCCCTGTTTACCATTGCCGCTCTCTTTGCGCGGACCGCGCATCCTTGACCCTAGTATGGTCAGGTTACTGAAATCCTATCGCTTTCAATGCCACGCATTATCTGCGGCGCAACCGCCGCGATACAGGACTTTCATCTTGGATTTTAGCGAAATCGTGTGGCTTTTTAGGGGATCGTTTACTTGTGTTGACGCCTGCGACGGCAGGCCTTTTCGCTCTACGGTCATTTAATATTGCTTGTGCGGGCGGAAGTTTACGATCCTGTAACCTTCGGAGACGGGGCGGCGAACGAGGCCCTATGTCCGAGCGCCGCGCCGGGCCGTCGCCTCGATGGTCCGGACCCCTTCGCGACTTCGATCTCGAAGTCTATTTCTCGCGCTGGCTGCCGGTCGCGCGCCATCACCTGACCGCGTCCGACTCGGAGACGCTGACCTTGTCGGCGCTGCTGGGGTTGGGCGACGCCTCGGACCGGCGCGCCTGGGAGAGCCTTTCACTCGGATACATCAATGCGCGCGGCACCGACCGGCTGCGGCGCGCGATCGCGGCTGGTTACTCCGACCTCGGCGCCGGCGACGTGCTCTGCTTCGCCGGCGCACAAGAAGCGATCCACACGGCCATGCATACGCTATTGGCGCCCGACGACCATGCGATCGTGGTGACGCCCAACTATCAGTCGATGGAGACGATACCCAAGGGGCTTTGCGCCGTGAGCGGCGTAGCGCTCGATCCGGGGCAGGGCTGGTCGCTCGACATCGACAGTGTGGCGGCGGCGGTGCGGCCGCAGACGCGCCTCATCGCCATCAATTTCCCCAACAATCCCACCGGCAAAATCCTGGAGCGCGAGCGCTTTCAGGCGCTGGTGGCGCTCTGCGAGCGGCGCGGCATCTGGCTCTTCAGCGACGAGGTCTATCGCCTGATCGAGCGCGACCCGGCGATGCGGCTGCCGGCCGCGGTCGATGTCTCAGAGCGCGGTCTCTCGCTCGGCTCGCTCTCGAAATCCTTCGGCTTGCCGGGCCTGCGCGTAGGCTGGATCGCTTGCCGCGACCGCGCCCTTCTCGAGCGCATGGGGCGGGTGAAGCACTACCTCTCGATCTGCAACGCGGCGCCCGGCGAGCTCCTCGCGGCCATCGCGCTCGAATCCGCCGACCGCATCCTCGCGCGCAACCGCCGTATTGCCGCCGAGAATATCGGCCGGCTCAACCATTTCTTCGATGCGCATCGGGAACTCTTCCACTGGTACGTGCCCGATGGCGGCGTCGTGGGTTATCCGCGCTACACCGGTGCCGACGGAGTCGAGGCGTTTTGCGCGCGCCTCATCGAGCGGCATGGCGTGTTGCTGCTGCCGGCCAGCGTCTATCGCTCCGATCTCGCCGCGACGCCGGTCGATCGCTTCCGTATCGGCTTCGGCCGCAGCGATCTTGCCGCCGGACTCGACGCGTTGCGCGCCGGCCTTGAGGCCGGCGAGTAACTTCCCTCGGCCTACGGCGAAGGATAAGCTAGTCAGGGCCTCTGCCGGTCACCAACAGTGCAGGAGACAGCATGCGCCGGGGATGGGGAGTACCAGCCTTCGCCGCGCTGCTGCTGCTCGTGGCCGCGATGCCGCGGGCCTATGCCGACTACATCGTGGCGCCCGATGTCGTCGTCTATTGCGAGCCGACTTTGCGTCCGACGCTCGCCGACATCGCCGAGCACTGGCGTCGAACGGGCGGCGCTCCGGTGCATCTCTTCTCCTCGCCGACGCCGGCGATGCTGGAGCAGATCGGTCACCATGCCCGAGCCGACCTCATCATCGGCGAGGGCGAGGCCAATGCCGATGACGCCGCGCGACGCGCCATCATCAAGCCCGAGACGCGCCACGACCTGTGGCGCAACCGGCTGGTCGTGGCCGCGCGCAAGGAGGGCGAGGGGGCGCCCGGCGACCTCAAGACATTGATCGGGAGCGGACCCATTGCCATCGTCGATCCGCCAGTGGGCTTGGCCGGTGCCGACGGGCGGCAAGCGCTGACGGCGCTTGGTCTTTGGCCGGAGGTCGAGAGCCACGCCGCCGGCGTGATCGACACGGCGGACGCCGTGTTCCTGCTGCGCCAGCACAAGGCGGCTCTAGCCGTGGTCTATGCCACGGACGTGGCGACGACACCGGGCCTCAGCGTGGCGGCGCCGCTGCCGGAGGACGACTATCCGCCGATCCGCTATTGGGTCGCCGAGGCGCACAATGTGCTGAGCCCGAACACCTCGGCGTTCGCGGCCTTCTTGCTTCAGCCGGCCGCACAAGAGATCGCGCGGGCCGACAGCCTGGAGGTCTTGCCATGACTACGGACGTCATTCGTCCCGCGACACCGCGCGCGGCGACACCGCGCCCGGCGGTGCTGCATCCCTTGAGCCGCCGCGTCATGCATTGGCTCAACGCGCTGGCGATTCTCATCATGATCGGCAGCGGTTGGCGCATCTACGATTCCTATCCGGCGCTGCCGATCAATTTCGGCTTTCCGCCGGTCTATACCCTGGGCGGCGACTTCTCGCGCTCGGAGGCGCTCCACAACGAGGACGGGCTCGCCAATGCGCTCGCCTGGCATTTCGGCGCTATGTGGCTCTTGGTGATCAATCTCGCGATCTATCTCGTCGTCGGATTCGTCTCCGGCCATTTCCGGCGCGACTTCTTGCCGCTCCGTCTCAGCGGCCTCATCCACGACTTCGTCGCCGCCTTGCGC
>DATJAV010000175.1:0-5684 GCA_035515835.1 Allostellaceae bacterium | reverse complement strand
GAGATGAAGCGGCGCAAGTTCGAGCCCGGCATGGAAGGTGACGGTCGCGACGCCGGGATAGCGCGTCGGGAAGAGCGCGAGATCCGGCACGTCGCAGGCCGAGAGCCAGCGCCGGCCGACGCCGTCGATCTCGCCGCGGCGCAGATCGTGCCAGCCAAAGACGTTTCGCCAGGAGCACTTCTCCCAGCGCGCGATCGGTCGGCCGCAATAGCCCAGGAGAGCGGCAATGACGGCAGGGCCGCGAGGTGCGCGGTTGCCGGGCGATAGGCCGATCTCGATGCGCTCGAGCCGGGCGAAGCCCCCGCGATGGGCATCGATGGCGGCCGCAGAAAGCCCTGGCACGGAGCTTGCGCCGGTCACGGCGAGCACGCTGGCGGCCCGCGCCGCCGCGTCCAGCCGGATGAAGTCGGCGACGAAGTCGCGCCCATCGGCGATGTCGACATAATGCACGCCGGCGCCGATGCAGAGCTCGGCGACGGCATAGTCTTGCGTCTGGAACGGGCCGGCGGTGTGGATCACGAGGTCGGGCCGCAGGTCCTGTAGCGCGGCTGCAAGCCCGCGCGGCGCGTCCAGCACCAGCGGTTCCACGCCGCCGACCGCGCGCGCCAGCGCGTCGAGCGGCGGGCGGCGGCGGCCCGCGGCGATGATGCGCATGCCCGCATGTCGCGCCAGGCGGCCGCAGATGCGGCTGCCGAAGACGCCGGCACCGCCCAGGACGAGGACCGTGAAAGGCACCGGGGGTCGCCATTTCCTCCGCAAGCGGCGGAGCCGCGAGACTCCCGGATTTTCGCGCGCCTGGCAAATCCTGGCGCATGCCCCTTTTGGACCGCTTGCTTCGGCGAGCGACGCATGCGCCCCATGCAATCGATATCGATTGCCTTGACGCTGTGCGCCGCCCACATGGACCAAGACGGAGAGACGATGCGCCGGATGCCCGAACGCGTGCGACGGACCTTGGTGATTGGCGTCGCCGTCGCCCTGCTTGGCGGCTGTGGTGATGCGCATCCGCTCTACGGTCCCAACAGCCCCCGCGACGGCGCCGGCCGCGCGGTCGATCCGATCTACGGCACGCCGTTGCCCGGTGTGCCGAGCGGCAATGGCGGCGCCTAAACGAGACAGGAACCCCAATTTATGTGCTGTTCTTGCTGTTCGGCGTGGCGGGGTGCGGCGACGCCCATACCCTCTACGGTCCACGGAACGGCGCCGGAAGAGCCGTCGACCCCGTTTATGGCATCCCGCTTCCGGGCGGCCCTGGCGGATACGGCGGTTAACTAGGGGATTTCAGCGAGATAGGGGGCGCCTCGCGCTCGGCCATCTCTTCGAGGGCAAAGACGCGCTCCTCGGTCTCGTTGATCAGGTCGCGGAGCGCTTTGCTTGCCCGCGCATCGGTGGTTTGGCTGAGGATCACGGCGTAGCGCCAGAGGTCGCGGTAGAGCTTCTCGGTGTCGGGTCTCATGCCCCGCTAACGCCCGCGAAGCTCCGCTCGTCTCATTCCGATAACGGCACGAGCCGGTCTGTCGCAGCGGTTTTATCGCCTCCGCTATTTCTTCCGGAAAGTGTCGAGGGCCACGACCTCGGCCGGCCCCTCCTCCTTCTCCTCGGCAGGATCGGGGGAGGCCGCGTCCGGCACGTCCGCCTCGGCGGCGACGGGTTGGAACTGCAACGCGAACTTGACCGCCGGATCGGCAAAGGCGGTGATCGCATCGAAGGGAATGGTGAGCCGCTCCAGCCGGCCCGCGAAGCTCAAGGTGACGGAGAAGCCGTGCTCGGTCACGTCGAGATCCCAGAACTCGTGCTGCAGCACGATCGTCATCTCCTTGGGGTACTGCTCGGCGAGACGGTCGGGGATGGCGAGGCCGGGAAAATCGGTGTGGAAGTTGATGTAGAAATGATGCTGGCCTGGCAGGCCTTGGGTCGCAGCGCGGGCAAGAGCCTCGCGCATCACGCCGCGCAACGCGGTCTCGACCATCTTGTCGTATCGCAGAAGGTCTTTCACGGTCGCGCGGCACCTGCTCGATGGTCCAGCGAAGTGGGGGGCTTCTGTTGCCCGGTGCCCCCCGGACCGCGAGTAGCTCTAGGCTTTCATCCCCGCAAGGGGATTAGGCCGCGAGTGCCTCATGTGCCACGTTATCGTTGGCACGTCAGATTTGGCCCGATATCGGCGGTACCATGCCGGGCGACGGCTCGCATCTTTACTACGCGCGTCGATCCTGATTCGCCCCCATGACCGGCCGCCGCTGCGGTACCGAGAGATGGTGGAGGCGCCGGGTACTGCCCCCGGGTCCGCTGCGCCTATTCCATGCACCGTTTATCGCCATAGCTGGTTGCCCAACCCTGCAAATATAGGGGGTTTTCCCGCCGGCGCAACCCGCCGCCGCGTGCCGCCGAGTCGCGCTTGGAGCCATGGTTGGCGAAAGGTAAACTTGACGTCCTTCCATTCCAGGAGCGTCGTTGCCGATGCCGCTCACCCCCGAGCAGAAGGCCGAGATCGAGCGCCAGCGTGCCGAGACCATGCCGACGCGCCGCGCCACCGTGCCGGCGGTCGAGGCGCTGCTCTATACGCCGATCCCTGTGCTCGACCACGGCTTCGTCCGGGTCATCGACTATATGGGCGACGACGCGGCGGTGGTGCAGGCGGCGCGCGTCTCCTACGGCAAGGGTACGAAGCGCGTCAGCGAGGATCGCGGCCTCATCCAATATCTGATGCGCCACCGCCATACCACGCCCTTCGAGATGTGCGAGATCAAGTACCACGTGAAGCTGCCGATCTTCGTCGCGCGGCAGTGGATCCGCCACCGCACCGCCAACGTCAACGAGTATTCGGCGCGCTACTCGATCCTCGACAACGAGTTCTACATCCCCGCCGCACCGCACCTCGCGGCGCAATCGACCAGCAATCGCCAGGGCCGCGGCGCCGTGCTCGAAGGCGAGGAGGCGCGACGCGTGCTGGAGTTGCTGCGCGAGGACAGCGAGCGCGCCTATCGCGGCTATGTCGAGCTGCTGAACGAGGACGAAGAAGGCCGCGTCGTCGATGAGGGGCGACAGGGTTTGGCGCGCGAGCTCGCGCGCATGAATCTCTCGCTCAATTTTTATACGCAATGGTACTGGAAGACCGATCTCCTCAATCTCCTCAACTTCCTCAGTCTGCGCGCCGACGCGCATGCGCAGTACGAGATCCGCGTCTACGCCGAGGCGATGATCGGCACTGTGGAGAAGTGGGTCCCGCTCACGGCCGAGGCGTTCCGCCAGTACCGCTTGGGGGGCACGCATCTCTCGGCCAGCGGACTAGCGGTGGTGAAACGCCTCATCGCCGGCGAGAGCGTCTCGCAGGAAGCGAGTGGCATGGGCAAGCGCGAATGGACGGAGTTGATGGCGACGCTCGGGCGCGACGGCTCGCCTTGAATTGCGCCCGCCGACGTCAATCCAGCCGCGCCAATACCTGCTCCAAGGCCGCAAAGAATTTCTGCCATCCGTACTTGGCGCCCTCGTAGAACTGCTGCTGATCCGCCCGGAAGCCCGACTGCTCCATGCGCAGCCGGGTCCCCGCGCTTGTCGGCGTCAGAGTCCAAGTAACGACACTCTCGAGGCCCAAGGCACCCCACGTGTAAGACAGGGTTTTGTTCGGCTCGACGGCGAGGATCTGACAATCGACAGCGCCCCAGTCGGCGCGAAGACTGAAACGGTGGCCCAAGACGGGCTTGAAGTCGTTCTTCATGAGCCACTCCTCGATGAGGAGTGGTTGCGTCAGCGCGCGCCAGATCTTCTCCGGCGGAAAAGGTATCTCCCGTTCGACGACGACGGAGAGGGATTCGCTCGCGGTATCGGTCATTGGTCCATCCTATTGAGCAGATCCTCGAGGCGGTCGAATCGACTTTGCCAGAACCCGGCCATCTGGCTTGTCCACTCGATCAGCGGGGTCAAGGCGCCGAGCAGCGCGCTGTAGTGGGTCTGGCGGCCTTCATGGCGGTCGCGCACCAACCCCGCCTGCTTCAGCACGCCAAGGTGCTTTGAGACCGCCGGTTGCGAGACCCCGGCCTGAACCGTCAGAGCCCCGACCGTCTTCTCTCCTTCGCGGCACAGCCGTTCAAAGAGAGCCCGCCGCGTCGGATCGGCGAGCGTTCTGAAGAGCACATCGTGAGCGTCCGGCATTTTGGATCGATCACCGTTGGCAATTCATTAATTTATAACTATTGAGATATGCGTCGGTCAAGTGCAAGAATCATCATCACCAGAAAACCACCGATAACATAGCGCTTATCGGTCTCGCTACCGTGGGGTTATCGGCATCGATAACTCTTCGCATATCCTATTGGTTATGGATCGCGCGCCGCTCGCGGACGCCCTTACTCCACGACGATCCTGGGCGCCTTCCGCTGCGCGCTACCGAGAGCCTGGGCAAGGCGGCCGGCGATGCCGAGGAAGGTCTGCGCGTGCTCGCTCTCGGGATGAGAGACGACGACGGGGCGGCCTTCGTCGGAGGTCTCGCGGATGACCATGTCGAGCGGCACTTCGCCCAAGAACGGGACGCCGAGACGCTCGGCCTCGCGGCGCGCGCCGCCATAGCTGAAGATGTCGCTCCGCTCGCCGCAATGGGGGCAGCGGAAATAGCTCATATTCTCGACGATGCCGAGCACCGGAACGTCGACGCGGCGGAACATGTTGAGGCCCTTGCGCGCATCGAGGAGCGCGATGTCCTGCGGCGTCGAGACGATGACCGCGCCCGAGAGCGGCACTTGCTGCGCCATGGTGAGCTGGGCGTCGCCGGTGCCGGGCGGCAGGTCTACCACCATGAGATCGAGCTCGCCCCATTCGACGTCGCGCAGCATCAGCTGGATGGCGCTCATCACCATGGGGCCGCGCCAGATCATCGGCGTGTCCTCGGCGACGAGGAAGCCCATCGACATGCATTTGATGCCGTAATTGCCGAGCGGCTGCATCACCTTGCCGTCGCGGGACTGCGGCCGGCCGCCGATCCCGAGCATGCGCGGCATCGAGGGGCCGTAGATGTCGGCGTCGAGCAGCCCGACCTTGAGCCCGAGCGCAGAAAACGCGAGCGCGAGGTTGACCGCAACCGTCGATTTGCCGACGCCGCCTTTCCCGGAGGCGACGGCGATGATCGACCGCACCCCCGGCACAAGCGGCTTCGCCGGCGGTCGTTGCGGCTGCTTTTCGGCGGCGCGATGCGCGGTCAGCACCGCTGTCACGGAGAGCACGCCCGGCAGGGCCTCGACCGCCTTCTCGGCGGCTTGCCGCAGCGGCTCGAGCTTCGGTCCGCGCTCCGGCTCGACCTCGAGGGCGAAGCCGACATGGCCCTCGCGCAACTGCAGCCCCGTGACCATGCCCAGGCCGACGATGTCCTTGCCCTTGTCGGGATCGACCACTCGGCGCAACGCGGCGAGCACTTGTTGCTCGCTCAGTTCGGCCATAGAGCGCCTCTCGTTCTTGACATCGGCATGCCGCACCCCTATCCGGGAGCGATCAACTTCCGTCGCTCTGCGCGACGGCTGTCATATAAGGAAAGCCGGCGATTTGCAAAGGTGCGCCGGGCCAGGAGGCAAACGATGCCGTGGCAGAACCAAGGCGGCAGCGGCGGCGGTTCGGGCGGCGGCGGTCCCTGGGGCGGGGGCCAGAGTCCCTGGGGACGCGGCGGCGGCCAGCGGCCGCCCAATCTCGAAGAGATTCTG
>DATJAV010000174.1:0-10688 GCA_035515835.1 Allostellaceae bacterium | reverse complement strand
GCGCGCGCCAGTCGTTGGCGCGCGTCAGCACGAAGCTCTCCGCCCATTCGAGGTCGCCCGCCGGGATTTCCGCCGGCAGCCGGAACTTGCCGGACAGCGCGAGATGCGCGGCATAGACGGTGGCGCGGAAGATACCGCGCTTGCGCGTCTCCGGCCGAAGCTCGCCCGTCACCGTCAATTGGCTCGGCGCGATGTGGAGGTAACGGCGCGACGCGCTGCCCTCGGTGTGATAGGGGACAATGAGCACCGGGCCATAGAGCGTCTGCTGCGGCCCCCAGCTGCTCTTGAACTCGCTCAGCACCTCGGCTTCGCGCTCTTGTCGCTCGTCGATCAAGCCCCCGACGTAAGCGAGCGGCACCAACATCAGCAGAAGGAGTCCGCCGATGGGTACCAGTTTCAGCGCCGGTGCGGCGAAAAAGCGCGAGATGCGGCGG
The DNA here is from genome assembly GCA_035515835.1 of Allostellaceae bacterium. Lineage (GTDB taxonomy): Bacteria > Pseudomonadota > Alphaproteobacteria > ATCC43930 > CGMCC-115725 > DAHUYF01. The sequence continues at coordinate 10,254 of DATJAV010000174.1, read as the reverse complement.
CTGGTGCTGGTCTTCGCGGCGGGCGGTGCGGGCGTGGTCATCGGGGCTCCTCGGGGCGGCCAAAGTGCCGCAAAGACTGCCCCCCGCGCATGCCCCGGCGATGGCGGCGCAGCGGAAATCTCTTGCCTTTCTTTTGCCGATTTCGTGCAAATGATGAGGGCCATGGCCAAGGTGCTCATCGTCGACGACGACCCGGCGATCCGGGACGTACTGCGCTTTGCGCTGGCGCGCGCCGGATTTGAGGTGGTCGAGGCCGGGGATGGCCGCCTGGCGCTCGAGCGCTTCGCCGCCGTGGCGCCCGATCTTGTGGTGCTGGACGTGATGCTGCCGGGCATCGACGGCATCGAGGTCTGCCGGGCGCTCCGCCGCGAGAGCGCCGTCCCCATCCTCTTCCTCTCGTCGAAGGAGGACGAGATCGATCGGGTCGTCGGGCTCGAGATCGGCGGCGACGACTATATCGGCAAGCCCTTCAGCCCGCGCGAGCTGGTGGCCCGCGTCAAGGCGCTGTTGCGCCGCGCGGCGGCGCCCGCCCCCGCTCCGCCCCGCTCTCCGGCGCCGAAGCAGCTGCGGCATGGCAAACTCACCCTCGATCTCGACTTCGTGCGCGCTCTTTGGGACGGCCACGAGGTGGCGCTCACCGCCACCGAATTCGGCATCCTGCGCACACTGCTGGCGCGGCCGGGCAAGGTCTACTCCCGTGACGACCTGATGAGCGGCGCCTATGGCATCGACAAAGTGGTGAGCGACCGCACCATCGACAGCCACATGCGCCGGCTCCGGGCGAAGTTCGCCGCGATCGGCGCCGCCCCGGTCGAGACGCTGCACGGCTTCGGCTACAAGCTCTCGCCATGCGCTTGAGGTCGCGGCCGCGGCTGCGCACGCTGCTGCTGGCGATCAATCTCGTGATCCTCATCCTGCCGCTGGCCGGGCTTCAGGTGCTGCGGCTTTACGAGAGCGCGCTCATCCGCCAGACCGAATCGGAGCTCGTGGCGCAAGCGGCGGTCTTGTCGGGCGCATACCGCGCCGACCGGCAGTGGCTCGCCGGCGCCGATGCAGCGACGGCGCCGGCGACGCTGCCCCCTGCTCCCGTCACTGGCCTCGACCTCGCCGACGATCCCGTGCTGCCACCGCCGCCCGACCCCGTACCGGCGACTCAGCCGGCGGCGCCGCTCGCGGCGGCGGCGGGTGAAGCGCTGGCGCCGATCCTGCACGAGACGCAGGCCGTCACCTTGGCGGCGATCCGCGTCGTCGACAGCGCTGGCGTCATCGTTGCCACCACCGGGGACGATCTCGGCCAAAGCCTCGCCGGCCGCGAGGAAGTGGATCGCGCCCTCAAGGGGGAGCGCGTCAGCGTCATGCGCTATCGCGAGCGTCAGGCGCGCTTCGTCCCCGGCGATTTGCGCCGCGGTGCCAATCTCCGAGTCTTCGTCGCGACCCCGGTTGTCGCCGGCGACCAGGTCCTGGGCGCGATCCTCCTCTCGCGCACGCCGCGCGACCTGGCGCAGGCGGTCTGGGGCAAGCGCTTTTCCCTGCTGGCGATGGCGTGCCTGCTGCTCGGCGCCGGCATCGCGCTGGCGCTGGTCGCGTCGCGCTTCATCACCCGTCCTCTCGGCGCCGTCGTGGCGCAGGCGCAACGTGTTGCCGCCGGCGAGGCCGGCGCGGTGGTGCCGTTGACGGGACCGGGCGTGCGCGAGGCGGCGGAGCTTTCGGCGGCGGTGGCGCAAATGGCGGCGACGCTCGAGCGGCGCGCCGACTACATCCGCAGCTTTGCCGCCCATGTCTCGCATGAGTTCAAGACGCCGCTCGCCGGCGCCAAGGGCGCGCTCGAGCTCTTGGACGATCACCTCGCGACCATGTCGGAGGAAGAGCGCCGCCACTTCCTCGGCGTCATCGGCACGAGCCTCGAGCGCCTGGAGCGGCTGGTGCGGCGCCTCCTCGATCTCGCCCGCGCCGATATGATGCGCCCCGGCGCCGGCGCGCCGGCGCAGCTTCTTCCGCTGCTCGAGCGTCTCGCCCGGCGCTATGGCGAGCGCGGGCTCCGCGTCACCCTACGCTGCGAGGCGCTGGAAGCGGGGATCGCCGCCGATGCGCTGGAGATCGTCCTGGCGGCCCTCCTCGACAACGTCCTGGAGCATGCCGGCGCCGGTCGGACCGTCGCGATCGCGGGCCGTCGCGACGGCGAGACGGTCGTCCTTTCCGTCAGCGATGACGGTCCCGGCGTCGCGCCGGGCGATGTCGAGCGACTCTTTGAGCCCTTCTTCACCACCGGGCGCGAGAGCGGCGGCACCGGCCTCGGGCTTGCCATCGCCCGCGCCATGCTCGCCGGTGCCGGCGGCAGGATCGATCTGGTGCCGAGCGCTCAAGGCGCGTGCTTCCGTCTTGCCCTGCCGCGGGCCAAGCCGTCGTCAACGCCGATTGGTTACCAGAGGCCAGCGCCGGAAATCCCGCAATAAACCCCAAGCCCCGAGGTGAGCGCCGAGATGCCGATCACGACCCAAAGATAGGCTCCCCGCAGGCGGTGCGCCGGCGGCAGCGCCCTCACGGCGAGCAGCACGAGAAAGCCCAGCACCAACGGCAGCAGCAGCGCGTTCATCACCTCGACGCCGATGTTGAGCGCGACCAGATCGGGCGCCAGCGCCACCGCCAGCGCGCCGCCGAGTACCGCGGCCGTGTAGACGCCGTAAAACCACGGCGCTTCCGCCGGATGATGTTCGAGCGAGTGCTTGTGGCCGGTGACCTCGCCGAATCCCCAGGCGGCAGCGAGCGAGACGACGATGGACGCGACCATCGCCGCGCCGATCGTGCCGAGCCCAAAGACCACGCGTCCCCCCGTCGCGCCGAGGAAGGGCGTGATGGCGTTGGAGACCTCGCTGATCGTGTTGAGGCTGGCGCCCAGTTTTGCGCGACCAATCGTTGCCGCCGTGGTCACGAGAATCGCTGCCATGACGAGCTGCGTCGCCACGGCACCGACCGCCGTGTCGCCCCGCGCGGCGTTATAGTCGTCGGCGCCGAGCCGTTTGTCGGCGATCGCCGATTGCTGGTAGAAGATCATCCACGGCATGATCACGGCGCCGACGTTGGCCGCGACCAGATAGAGATAGGCGCGGTTGCCGATCGGTGCATGCGCCAAACCCGCGAGCACGTCGCCGCCCAAGGGCGCGGCGCGATAGGCCATCCAGAGGAAGACCAGCTCGAAGAGCCCGAGGCCGATCGCAAGTCGTTCAACCCGGCGATAGGAGCCGGTCCACACCACGGCTAGCAAAAAGGTGGCGGCCACCGCCAGGCTCTCGCCGCGCGGAACGCCGAAGAGCTCGCCGACGCCGGCAACGCCGGAAAATTCCGTCAGCAGCGCGCCGATTGCGGCGATGGCGAGGCCGGCGACGGAGAGCCAAGCCCAGCTCTTGCCGAAGGTATCGCGGATGAGCTCGCCATGACCCTTGCCGGTGAAGATGCCGAGCCGAACGGTCAGCTCTTGCACCACGTAGAGAACCGGTATCAGCACGAATTGCAGCGCCAGCAGGGCGTAGCCCCATTCGACGCCGCTTTGCGCCGCGGTAATGATGCTGCCGACATCGGTGTCGGCGAGCATGACGACGAGCCCCGGGCCCAGCACACGGACGAAACCACGCCAGGCCGGTAGTGCCGTTTTCGTGGAGGTTGCGCGATGAAGGGACAGAGAAGCTCGACCCGGGATTAGTTGCGACTAATTCTCATTCTTATCATGATCGCAACCGGCCGCCGATACAAGGCTTCCTCGCTTTAAGGTCAGGTCTATTTCAAAACGGCGCTGGCGATCCGTGCGCGCGCACCACCCTGCGGTGCGAGTAATTGTCGCCTGCTCAAGATCATGACCTTGTTAGCCCCCGACTGAGGTCGATTAGAACGGAATGGTGATCGAATCGAAAATCGTGAAGCGGGGCCCGAAGGCGGATTGAAAAATGCCGATCCCCTGCGCCGGCCGGATCAAATTCACGCGGTCGAGGAGGTTGAGGAGCACGAGGCGGTCGACGACGCGCCCGACGCCCGGAATATCGAAGGAGCGCTCGACGCTGGCATTGAACTGCAGCACCGGCGGCAGGTGGTTCTCGTTGGCGAAGCCGGAGCGCAAGCCGCTGCTGTAGATGCCGTCGAGGCTGAAGCTGTAGGGCTTCCAATCATAGGTCACGCCGGCGGAGGCGCCGTAGAGCGGTTGATGATCGAGGAGGATGTATTGGCTATTGATGAAGGCGAGCTCGTCGGCGGGGAAATTGAACTGCCCGGTCGCGATGCCTCTCTGCCAATTCCGGCCGGTGGTCAGGTTAAGGTAGCCGGACAACGGTCCTTCTTTGTAATTGAGCGCAAGCTCGCTGCCCCAGATGTAGCCATGGGTATAGTTGAAGGGCGCGAAGATCGGCACCTCGCCGAATTGCCCGGTGTCGAGATAGTCGTGGGTGATTTCGTAGTAATTGTCCTCGGAGACGATGAGAGACGGGGTGAGGTGGTGAACGATCCCGACATCCCATTCGTAATCATCCTCGGTGAGCGGCGTGGCGACGCCCGCAGGGCCCGCGGCGGTGGTGTTGACGAACGCGGCCTGCGCGGTGGGCGAGATCCCCTGAAAGCTGGGCACCTGCATATAGCGGGCGAAGCCGCCGTGGATGGTGGTATCGGCGGTCGGCAGATAGGAAAGATTGATCGTCGGGTCGACCTGGCCGTGCTCGGTGAAGCCGGTGAGACGATCCCAGCGCAAGCCGAGATTGAGGCGCCACTGGTCGTCGATGCGCCAGAGATCGTTGACATAGATCCCGCTCAGCACATTGGTGGCATGAGCATTGTTGACGACCGAGATCGGCGTCGTGCTGGCCTGCGAGCCGTCCGGGTTGGTGGTAAAGACCAGTGAGCTGTCATCGGCGATGACGCGGTAGACGCCGAGATAGAAGCCGGAGCTCAAGGTGTGCGCGCCGCGTTTCCAGGTGACGTCGCCCTCCAGCGTATTATCGAGATCGTTGTGGGACGCGGTGGACGCCACGCCTTGGAAGATGAGCTCGCCGGCATTGTCGGGCTTGAACTTCTCGGAGACGGAATGGACGGAATAAGCCAGCTGGTATGAGAGATCCTGATAGGGCTGCCCGTTGATGGCGAAGATCGAGAGATAGTCGCGAAAATTAAGATAGGAATTGATGTCCGCCGAATTGAAGGGAGCGGTGCCGGCGAGCGTGAATTGCGGCGTCAGGTTCGGGACGTTCGGCAGCTGGTTGTTGCTGGCGGCCGCCGACGCGATGACGCTGAGCTTGGTGTCCTGGTCGAGCGCGTAGGTGAAGAAGCCGAAGCCCTGGCCTTGATTGGTATAGTCGTGGATCGCGTCGGGCCCGGGCGTCGCCGAGCTGAACGCGGTGTTGCTCTGGCTATAGAGCAGATTACCGTAGTAGCTGAACTTGCCCGAAGGCGAGCAGCCGCCATATTGCACGCTCGGTTGCAGCGTGCCGCGCTGGCCGCCGAAGATCGTGGTGCTGCCGCCGGGCTGCTCGCAGCCATCCTTGGTCGTGATATCGAGGACGCCGCCCGTGGCATAGCTGTAGCGGGACGGCACGATGCCGGTCTGCAGATCGACCTGCTTTACGAACATCGGATTGATCATCGACAGGAAGGGCGGGTTGGTGTTGATGTCGAGCGGCACGAGAATGCCGTTGATCTGATATTGGAACTGCGGCCCTTCGGTGTTGCGGATGTGGATCTGCTGGTTCTGGTCGAGGGCGACGCCCGGCATCTGCGTCAGCACGTCGCTCAAGGCGGAGTTGGCGCCGGCGGGCAGATTGTCGATGTCCTCCGACGTCATCGAGTATTGGCTGGCGCCGGCCGGCGAGACGCCGGGCCCGGCGATGCGCCGCGCCTGCACGGTGATGGTTTCGAGCGCGGCTGGAGCCAACGCCAAGGCCAGCCGGTTCTCCGGCGGCACCGGCAATGTCACGGGCTCGCTGGCGGGGCTGAACCCGGTCTTGCGCGCGACCAGCACGTAGCGCCCCGCCTCGACCGACCCCAAGCTGAAGCCGCCGCGCGCGTCGCTGACGCCATGGGCAACCGCGGCACCATCGGGGTTGCGAAGCTCGAGCGCGACGCCAGCGAGCGGCTGACCCCCGAGGTCGGCAACCGACCCCCGGACCGCGACGGGGTCGGCCCAGCCGGGCGGGGCATCGGCCGCGATCAGCAGGACCGCAACCACGACTGCAAGAAAGCCGCGCAAATCGCCGAATTTTCTTCGTGATTGCCCCATCCCCCGCTCCGACGGCGACTTCCGTTAATGCAAATGCGTATCATTCGCAGTGCCGCGCGTCAAGCGGCGAACGAGCCCTCCTCACTCCCCTTTGCTCTCGATCAGCCAGAGCTGGGCCAAATCGCGCGCGCCATCCGCCGCGCTGACGGCGGAGAGCGTCGCCCTCGCCTTCTCTCCCTCTTTGGCCGCGAGATAGGCCAGGCCCAAATGCAGCTCTGCGTCGTCGGGATGCGCGAGGCCGCCTGTGGCGATGCCTTTCTGATAGGCCTCGATCGCGCTCCCGTATCGGCCGTCGCTGGCATAGGCGTCGCCGAGCTTGATCCAGAAGAGCCCGTTAGCGGCCGTCTCGGCCTCGCGGGCAAGGCGCGCCAAACCCTCGTCATCGCCCGCGGCTTCGCGCTTGGCCATGTCGGCCAAGCGCTGCTGTCGAGCGGCGTCGGCGCCCTTGCCCAAAACGCCCGCGGCATAGCCTTTGTCGAGGAGCGTCTTGGCGTCGCCGGGAAGACCGGCCTCGAGCGCGAGCTGCGCCCCCTCCATGTATTGATCCGCCCGGTCCATCGCGCCGACCGCAGCGCTCAAGCGGTCGAGATCGAGCACCAGGCGACCGGCAAATCCCGGTCGGCGGCGGACCGCCGCCAGCAGCTCGACCCAGTATTGTTGCTTCGGATGGGTGGCGACGAGCTCCTTCATCGCATCGATATAGCCGGCCTGGTCTTGCTGCTTGTAGTCGCTGCTGGCGAGCATCTGCAGCACCGCCTCGCTGGGCGGCTTGCCGGATTTCTGCTCGTCCTGCAGCACTGCTTGGCTGACGCGCGCCGCGTCGGCGAAGTCGTTCTGGAGATAATAGGCTTGCGCCATGAGAAGACGCGGCCCTGTCTCCTCGCCGCCCGCCTCGTAATAGCGCTGGGCATAGGTGACGACGGCCGGATAATCTTTCGTCTGGTAGGCGAGATCAACCAGCGACGCCCGGCGCTGAAGCGCTTCCGCCGGCGGCAGCATTCCGGTCGCCAGGACCGCATCGATCGCCTCGATGGCGGCCGGGAAGTCGGCGCTGTCGATCTCGACCACGGCGCGCGTCGCCTCGATGATATAGATTTCGTAAGGCGACTTGTCAGGGACGGCGTCGGCCTCGGCCAGCTTGGCAAGCGCTTCCTTCAACTTCTTCTGCTTCACCAGCTGCTCCGCCGCCTCGACGGGCTGGCCGACCTGCGGACGCGCCGTCTGCTTTGCGGGCGCCGCGGCAACGGCCCATGCTACGCCGAGCGACAAGGCAAGCAGCAGGGTGAAAGAAGCCTTCTTCACGCGCCGCTACTCCATGAACTGCTCGTTGCCGATGAGCCCGATCTTGGTGACGCCGAGGCGCTGGCTCTCGGCCAGCACCATGGCGACATAGGAATATTTGACGAGCTTGTTGGGCGCCAGATGGATCTCGGGCTGGGGATTCTCCGCCGCGGCCCGGCGGAGATAAGCCTCGAGCGTGGCGCGGTCGGGCAAGACGGTGTCGTTCCAGGAAATCGTGCCGTCGAAGTCGATGTCGATGCGGACGACCTCGGGCTGCACCGGCGCGGGCGGCGCGTTGCTCTGCGGCATGTCGAGCCGCACGGAATGCGTCTGCACGGGGATGGTGACGATCAGCATGATCAGCAGCACCAGCATCACGTCGATGAGCGGGGTGGTGTTGATGTCGATCATGAGATCGTCGCCGCGGGCGGGGCCGAATGCCATGGCCGCTCACTCCCCGCCGGCAGCGGCGGCGCCGCGCTGGGGCTCGGTGATGAAGGCGACCTTGGCGATGCCGGCGCGCTGGCAGGCGACGACGACGCGACCGACATAGGCATAGCGCACGTCCTTGTCGGCGCGGATCTGGACCTCGGGCTGCGGCTGCTCGGTCGCACGCTGCTTCAGCTTCTCAAGCAGCTGGTCGGCATCGGCCAGCCTCGTGTCGTTCCAGAAGAAATCGCCGTCGCGGTCGACGGCGACCACGATGGTGTGCGGCTTCACCACCGTCGGCTGGTCCGCCTCGTGCGGCAAGGCGACGGTCACGGAGTGCGTCACGACGGGAATGGTGATGAGGAAAATGATGAGGAGGACCAGCATGACGTCGACGAGTGGCGTCGTATTGATCGACGAGACGAGCTCGTCGTCATCGCCGTCTTCGCCGGAGCGAAGCATCATGGCCATGGCGTCAGGCCCTCAGCGCTCGCGGCCGCTCCTCGCTGCGCACGCCACCGATCAGCAGCGCATGGAGATCGGCGGCGAAGCTGCGCACGCGATCCATCAGGAGCTTGTTGCGGCGAACCATCCAGTTGTAGCCGAGCACCGCCGGAACCGCGACGGCAAGCCCCATCGCCGTCATGATGAGGGCTTCGCCGACCGGACCCGCGACCTTGTCGATGCTCGCCTGGCCGGCGATGCCGATCGCGGTCAGCGCGTGATAGATGCCCCAGACCGTGCCGAAGAGGCCGACGAAGGGCGCCGTCGACCCGACAGTGGCGAGAAAGGCCAAGCCGCCCTGCAGGCGGTTGCCGATGGCGTCGACCGAGCGCTGCAGCGACATCGTGATCCAGCTATGAAGATCGATCTGCTCGGTCAGCGTTCCCTCGTGATGCTCGGTGGCGCCAAGCCCGTCCTCGACGAGGCTGCGGAAGGCGCTTTTCCGGTTCAGCAGATTGGCACCCGCGCGAATGCTGGGCGCGGTCCAGAAGCTGCGATTGGCCTGGCGCGCCTGGCGCAACAGCAAGGTCTGCTCCACCAGCTTGGTGATAACGATGTACCAGGTGCCCATCGACATGATGGCGAGCGCGATCAGCGTGCCGCGCGCCACCCAATCGCCGCCGTTCCAGATCGCCGACAAGCCGTAGGGATTGTCGACGACCTCCTGGCTGACGGTGCCGGCCGTCACCGGAGCCGGTGCGGGTTGTGCATCGGGAGCAGCGGCCGGCGCCGCTGGCGCCGGAGCCGTCGCGGATGAAGGCGCCGTCGCCGAGGGTGACGTTGTCTGCGCCACGACGCGGCAGGGACTCGCCAAGGCCAGCAGCAACGCCACGCCGATGCACGCAAGGGCGCCCGCCGACCGTCGTAGGGATCCGGTTATGCTCATGATTCTGTCCGGGGCTATCTGAGCTTCCAGGTGAAGCGGAAGGTGAACCACATGGGCGCGGGCTTGCCGTCGATGGTGCCGGGGACGAAGCGGTAGTTGCCCTTGACGCCTGCCAGCGCCGCCTGATCGAGACGGTCGAAGCCGCTGGTTTGCACCAGCTTCGAATCCGTGACCCGGCCATCGGCACCGACCAGCACCTGAAGGATCAGCGAGCCCTCCTCGCCCAACCGCCGCGAGGTCGGCGGGTATTCCGGCTCATGGCTATGGCCGATATCGAGCCGCGGCATGACGCGGACCGGCTCGGCGACGGGCGCCGGCGCAGGCGGTGCAGGGGTCGGCACGGGCTTTACCGGCGCCACCACGGTGATCGCCGTGCTCTTGGGGGGTGGCGGCGGCAGCTCGACATGGACCTCGGGCGGCGGCACGAAGGCGGCGGGCGGTGGCGACAATACTGGCGGCGGCGGGGGTGGCTGCTCGGGCTTCTGCTCCTTCGCCTCGTCGATGATCCGCGCCTCGACCGGCGCGCGGACGACGTCGACCGTGCGATGCGCCAAGCTGGTCACGAGCGCGTAGACAAAGGCGACATGGAGCAGGATCACGAACCCCGCGCCGATAAGCCGCGCGCCGCGCGCCGCGTTCGGACGCGGCCGCGCATAGGGGATCGGCTCGCCCTCCGGACGCTGCGCTCCTCTCCACGAACGAAGCACCCCCGTGGACACGGTCATGGGCAGACCGAGCCGGCCGGCTCAGGATGCCGACCCCTTTCGGTGCATCGGCCATGACATATGCCCGCACACATCGCGTCCTTAGGCTCCCTTGCCCCGAAAACCGCTCAAATCCCGCGCTTCTCAGCAGCTTTACGGTCCTTGAGGCGCGGCGGATGTGCCAATATGCGAATTATTCT
>DATJAV010000173.1:0-10143 GCA_035515835.1 Allostellaceae bacterium | reverse complement strand
GCGATTGCAGCATCGCGAAGTTCCGGTCCATGAGCCCCAGCGCCAAGAAATTACCGTGCATTGAAACGCAGGCTTTGTCCATGGCTGACGGCCGCCGCCATTCCTGGGGGAACTTGGCCGTCGAGCGACAGTCGCTCACCGCACCAGGGTTCGCCCGGGACTCTACGCAGCGGGCGCCCAGCCGGATGCGGTCACGCGGTGAACTGCCGCAGGAGCCGGCCCGGCAGGCGCGTGGGCGCTATCGCTCCTCGGCCATCGGCCACTTGGACGCCGTTAACCCAGACGCCGGCGACCCCGCGCGCGGCCGTGGTGAGGCGCGGCGCGCCGCCCGGCAGGTCGAACACGCGCTCCTTGGGTCCGCGACCGACGGTGGCGGGATCGAACAGCAGGAGGTCGGCGGCGAGTCCGGGCGCGACCCGGCCGCGATCGCCGATGCCAAAGATTTCGGCGGGCCGTCCGGAGAGCTGCCAGACCGCTTCTTCCAGGCTCAGCACGCCGCGCTCCCGCACCCAGTGGCCGAGAAGATGAAGTCCGAACCCGGCGTCGCAGAAGAAGGTGAGATGCGCTCCGGCGTCGGAAAGGGCGATGCTGGCATAAGGATCGCGCAACATACGGCCGACCGCCGCCTCATCGGTATTGAGCAGCGCCGCAGTGAAGACGCTGTCGAGATCTTCCAACAGGCTGAAATCGAGCAGCCAGTCGAGCGGCGCCTTTCCCGCCTCTGCGGCGAGCGCCGCGACGCTCCGCCCCTCAAGGCCGCGGTTTTCCGGCCGCGCCGCTTCGATAAGCTCGAGCTTCTGCCATTCGCCGTTGAAGAGGCGCACCGGTGCCGGCCGCGCCAGTTCCTCGACGACGCGGCGGCGAAACGCGGGATCGGCATAGACGCGGCGCAACGCCGCGCCCTCGGCACGCATCGCCGGAAGCCAGGCCGCGAGGCCCTCGAAGGGGTAGGGCGAGCGCAGCGTGAAGTCGTTGGTGAGCGGGCAGCAGGAGACTTGCCCCCAGAGCCGGCGGCCGCGCGACTGGGCTGCGGCGATGCCGGCGAGATCGTCGAAAGTGTTGTGCGGGAGCGTCGGATTGTGCAGCAATGCCGCGACGACGACGGGCCGTCCGCTCTCCGCTGCCAGCGTCTCGAGGTAAGGGATGCTCGTGTTGCCGCCCTTCGTCAGCATGAAGACGCCGCGCTGGGCCTCGCCCAGGGCGCCGACCAGCGCGTGTAGCTCCGCTGCGTCGGCGAGCCGCGACGGCATCGGCGTACCGCCTTCGCCATTGTGCTGGGGCGCGGTCGAGCTGGCGAAGCCGACGGCGCCGGCGGCCATCGCCTCCAGCACGAGCCGGCGCATTGCCGCGACCTCGTCTGCCGTCGCCGCACGCGCGGTGGCGTCGTCGCCCATGACATAGGTGCGGAGCGAGGAATGGCCGACGAAGGCCGCGACGTTGGGCACATGGCCCAAGCGCTCGATCAAGGCCAGATATTGCGGGAAGGTCTCGAACTCCCACCGGATGCCGCGACGCAGAACCTCGAGCGACATGCCTTCGACGTGCGTCAGGTGGCGCATCGTCAGGTCGCGATGACGTTCGCGACAGGGTGCGATGGTGAAGCCGCAATTGCCGATCACCACCGTGCTTACGCCGAGCTCGGGCGAGGGACGGAGGCTTGTGTCCCAGGTGATCTGCGCGTCATAGTGGGTGTGGGTGTCGATGATGCCCGGCGCGAGCACCAAGCCTTCGGCGTCGATCACGCGCAGCGCGCTGCCCGGATCATTGCCCACCGACGCGATCAGGCCGTCTTTGACCGTGACCGAGGCGTGGCGCGCAGGCCGCCCGGTGCCGTCAACCACCAGGGCGTTTCGAATGATGAGGTCGAGCATTCGTCAATCATAGTATGCACGCCCTCTTGAGCAATGGGGCCGGCCGCGAGAGTAGCGGCGAGCAATAGGAACTGATGGCGGGAAGCCGCCGCGACACCCTATATAAGCCGGATGGCCGATCTCCCGGGAGCGAGCATATGGCGATGACCGAAGTGGCGGAGAAGTGGCCGGTTCCGGCGTCGGTGACGCCGACTGGCGATGACCTCTTCATTCTGCGGCGCGAGCTCAATGGCCATGGCCGGCCGATCCCGGGCGGCAATCTGATCGAATGGATCCTGAGCGAGGCGGCCCGCAAGAAGGACGGACCGGAGTTGTTCGACGAGCTGTGCTGGCGTCTCATCGGCCAGGGCATGCCGCTGTGGCGCGCCAATCTCAGCATCCGCACGCTTCATCCGCAGGTGATGGGCGTCGGCTTTCGCTGGTGGCGCGATCAGGCCAAGATTCAGGAGTTTCTGGTGCGGCACGGCATGGAGCTGAGCACCGACTATCTCGAAAGCCCGATGCGGCGGGCGATGGAGGAAGGCATCACCCAGCGCTATCGCCTCGACCGCGACGACGAGGCGTTGCGGCGCTTTCCCCTGCTGGCCGCGTTTCGCGCTGCCGGCGCCACCGATTACATGGCCTGTCCGCTCGCGCTTGCGGCGGGGAGCGGACATGTCGTGACATGGGCGAGCGACGCAGCGGGCGGGTTCAGCGAGGCGCAGGTTGCCACCCTCCAATCGCTTCTGCCGGCGCTCGGGCTGTCGCTCGAGAGCCGGATGCTTCAGCGCCGCAGCGCCGTCTTGCTCGACACCTATCTCGGCCGCACCATCGGCAGCCACATCCTCGCCGGCGAGATTCGGCGAGGCCAGGGCCGGCGCCTGCGCGCCGTGCTGATGTCGGTCGATCTCCGCGATTCGACGGCGCTGGCCGACCGCCTCCCGGGGGAGGCGCTCGTCCGGCTGCTCGACGACTACTTCGAGGCCATCGGCGACTCCGTTCATGCCCAAGGCGGCGAGATCCTGAAATTCGTCGGCGACGGCGTACTGGCGATCTTCGACCTCGTGCAGCGCAGCGAGGCCGAGGCGGCCGCAGCGGCGCTCGCCGCGAGCCACGAGATCCTCCGCCGCATCGACGTCACCAACGAGAATCGCGACATCGTCGGCCTCGATCTCATCCGCCTCGGCATCGGGCTTCATGTCGGCGAGGTCATCTACGGCAATGTCGGCGCCGCCGATCGGCTCGACTACACCGCCATCGGCCCGGCGGTGAACCTCGTCTGCCGCATCGAGGGCCTCACCAAATCGATCGGCCGGCCGCTGCTTCTCTCCGAGGCCTTCGCTCGGGCCTATGGGAAAGACCTCGTCTCGCTCGGCCGCCATCCCGTCCGCGGTTTGAGCGAGCCGCAGGCGATTTTCGCACCGGCCTCGCCGGAGTTTGCGTAATTCCGCGCGGCGGGAGGCGACGATGATGCGATGGCGGATCGGCGATGTAACGGTGACGAAGATCGTCGAGCTCGAGGTCGCCGGCGGCAGCCGCTTCATCCTGCCGCAAGCAACGCGCGAGGCGGTGCAGTCGATTGCGTGGCTCCGGCCGCACTTCGCCGACGAGGAGGGTCGCCTCAAGATGAGCGTCCACGCGCTCACCGTGGAGACGCCGCGGCGCCGCATCATCGTCGACACTTGCATCGGCAACGACAAGCAAGGTCGCCGCATTCCCGGCTGGAACGGGATGCAGACGGCGTTTCTTGCCGATCTCGCCGCGGCGGGCTATCCGCGCGATTCGATCGACGCCGTGCTCTGCACGCATCTTCATGTCGATCATGTCGGCTGGAACACGATGCTGGTCGACCGCAAATGGGTCGCGACATTTCCCCGCGCGCGCTATCTCATGGGGCGCGTCGAGTTCGAGCATTGGCAGAGCCAGCGCGCGGACGAGGCGCACCGCGCCGTCTTCGCCGACTCGGTAGCACCGGTCTTCGACGCCGGTCTGGTCGATCTCGTCGCCACCGACCACGCCATCGACGAAGATTTGCGGCTGGTGCCGACGCTGGGGCATACCCCCGGTCACGTCAGCCTGCGCATCGCGTCCCGCGGCGAGGAGGCGCTCATCACCGGCGACTTCCTCCACCATCCCTGCCAGATGGCGCGGCTCGACTGGTCGTCCGCCGCCGATCACGACCCGGTCGCGGCAGCGGCAACCCGGCGGAGGATGTTCGAGCGCCTCGCGGGCACGCCGGTGCTGGTGATCGGCACGCATTTCGCCGGCGCCACCGCCGGCCGCGTCATCCGCGACGGCGATGCCTTCCGCCTCGTCGTGTAGGTCGGCCGGTCGCGATCAATTCGCGTCGCGCGGGGCCGCGTTCAAGCGATCGAGCGGGAAGATCGGCCGGCGCACATGCTGGAAGCGCAAGCGGTCGTTGTCCGAGGTGGTGACCCCCTCGCCGTCGCAGGTGATGGTGGCGCGCGCCAGCGGCGCGAAGCCGGCGCGGTAGTGGATGCGCGACTTGAGCAGCAGATAGCGCTTCGTCTTGGGATCGATCCCGACCGAGGTGAAGACGCCCTGGTCCCAAGGCTCGTGGTGGCGCGAAACGACGACGATCTGAACTCGGCCGGTGTCGAGCACGGCGGTCGGACCCATGGCGACCTTGACGCCGGTATACATGGGTCCCCGCACGATCCACTCGCCGTCGCTCAGCGTCCGCACGCGTCCGGCGACCTCGAGCGGCTCGCCGGTCTTGCCGATCGTTGGCATGTCCGTCCGTCCGCCGAGGTGCAGCGTGACGGTGGCGCCGACGCCCGCTTCGGCCATGCGCTGCACCGCTGCCGGATCCCAGATCGCGGCCACGGCCACATCCTCGAGGCCTTGGCGCATCACCTCGCGCAGCACCGTCATCACATCCTCGGTGCCGCCTGATCCGACATTGTCGGCGTGATCGAGAAGCAGCACCGGGCCCTCAGGCTCGGCCTTGGCGCGCGCGACCGCGGCTTCGAGCGGTTCGTGGCGATAGAGGAACTCCTCGCGCCGCGCCCAGGCGGCGTCCATCAGCTGCTCGGCCGCCGCTTGCGCGGCGCGTTCGTCGCCATCGGCGATGCAGATCGCCGACATGCCGGCATCGGCGACATCGGCCAGCGGAAAGCCCCCGAAGAGGGTGGCGGCGAGGAGCCCGTCGCGCTCGAGGCCGCGCGCCAGCGCGATGAGGCTCTTCATCGGCTCGTCGTCGGTGCCCATCCGCAGCGTCTGCGCCAAGAGCGGCCGGCGCGCCCACGCCATGACCGGCGCGATCTCGCCGCGCATCGCCCGCAGGAGAATGCGGCCGACCTGCTCGCCGACTTCCGCCATGTCGACATGGGGATAGGTCTTGTAGCCGATGAGCGCCGTCGCGTTCCGCACCATACGCGGCGTGAGATTGGCGTGAAGGTCGCAGGTGACGGCGATCGGCAGCTCCGGCGCCAGCGCCCGCATGCGCTCCAGGAGCGTGCCCTCGCCGTCGGGCGCGGTCTCCGCCACCATGGCGCCGTGGAGGTCGAGCATCGCCGCATCGCAGCCGCGGCGCAGTGCGTCGAGGATCGCCTCGGTCATCCGCCGATAGGCGTCGGCCGCCACGGGGCCGCTCGGCATCGCCTCGGCGGCCACGGGGGTCACCACTTCGGCGCCTGCCTCGCGCGCGAGCTTCAGATAGGCCCCGATCGGCATCGCCGTCCCCTCATAGGCGCGCCGCGCGTCCTCGCCGAAATAAGCGCCCCAATCGAGAAAACGCTGCCAGTCCGTCGGCACCGGCGAGAAGGTATTGGTCTCGTGCTTCATCATGGCGATGAGGAGGCGCATCCTCATGTCACCGCGTCTCGCCGTAGAGCTCGCCCGGCGCCATGAGCGGCGCGGCAATCGTCTCGAGCCGGTCGCCCCGGAGCGCGCGGAAGAAGCAGCTGCGCTGTCCGGTGTGGCAGGCGACGCCACGCTGGTCGACCAGCAGCAGCACCGCGTCGCCGTCGCAATCGACGCGGAGCTCGACGAGGCGCTGCGTTTGGCCCGAGCTCTCGCCCTTGCGCCAGAGCTTGTTGCGCGAGCGCGACCAATAATGGACATCGTCGCTCCGCAGCGTCTCCGTCACTGCCTCGCGGTTCATCCAGGCGAGCATCAGCATCTCGCCGGTGTCGTGCTGCTGCGCCAGCGCCGCGACAAGCCCGTGCTCGTCGAAGCGCAGCGCTTCCAGCACCGCTCTCGCTTTCTCGCTCATCGCGCTCTCCGTCGTCGCCGTTGAGACTAGGTCGCGTGAGCACCGGCCGCAACCAACGGCGACGCCTGAGATCTACTCCGACGAGCGTCAATGAATACGCACGTTCAAATCGAGGGGCCGCAACTCGATCTACGTGCCAGGCCCGCCCTCCATGATCACGACGCGGCGGTTGCGCGGCTCGTTGACCCCCTGAGCGGTCGGAACCGCGAGCTGCGATTTGCCGACGCCGGAGGCGGAGATCTCGTCCGCCGGCACGCCTCGCGTGGTGAGCTCCTTGCGCACCGCGGCGGCGCGGCGCTCCGAGAGACGCTGGTTGTAGTGCTCCGTTCCGACCGTGTCGGTATGGCCCGTTACGGTGATATGGGTCGTCGGCGCTTGCTTGGCGGCGGCGGCTGCCTCCTCAATGATGGAACGCGCCTCGGAGGTGAGCCGCGACTTGCCGAATTCGAAATAGACGGTGAACTCGCGCGCGGCGGGCGCTGTCGCCGTTTGCCGTGGCGGCGCGGTGGGCGGGTAGTTGCCTGGGACGAGCGGTCCGCCCGCTTTCCCCCCGACATTGAGAGTAGATTCCGCGCTTTGTGGGGTCATGGCCTCAGGCGTCGGGCCGGGCATCGGCTGGCTCAACCGGTTCGGGCCGCAGCCGGCGGCCATCAACGCGAGAAGACCGATGGTTGGGAGTGTAAGGCTGACTCTCATGGTTGTTGCTCCTTCGGGAGGTTTCCCGAAGACCAAACTATGCGTCACATTGGCCGGCTCTCATTGATCTGAATCAAATATCGTAACGGCTTTTCGGTCTTCGCCGCGGAGTCTCCTTGTCGCGGCGCCGCTACGATACCGCCCCGCCGGTGAAGGGAATTACCGTTGGGTCGCCGACGCGGCTCGCCGGCAGCGTCACCGTCACCGTGGTGCCGCGGTCCTTGGCGCTGTCGATGGTGAGCGTCCCGCCATGCAGCTCGGCGAGCTGGCGGGCCAGCGGCAGTCCGAGGCCCGTGCCGTCGTAGCGGCGGTTGAAGGCGCCCTCGAGCTGGCGGAAGGGCTCAAGCGCCAACGGCACCTCCTCGGGCGTCATGCCGATACCGGTGTCGGCGACCGAGAGGGCGACGCCGCCATCCGGGGTCTTCGCCGCCTCGAGCATGATCCGGCCGCCGGGCGCGGTGAACTTCACCGCATTCGACAGCAGGTTGAGCAGGATCTGCTTCAGCCGGATCTCGTCGCCCTGGACCCGGGGCAGGTCCGATGCGACCCTCACCGTCAGCTTCAATCCGCCGGCCGCAGCGCGCTCCGAGAAGAAGCGGCGGCAATCTTCGACCAGCGTCGCCAGATCGACGATCTCCTCACGCAGCTCGAGCCGGCCGGCCTCGACCTTGGAGAGATCGAGGATGTCCTTGATGAGGCGCAGCAGATGTGAGCCGGAGCTGTGAATGTCGCGCGCATAGTCGCGATAGCGGGCGCTCACCGGCCCCATCACGGCGTCGCGGATCGCCTCGGAGAAGCCGATGATGGCATTGAGCGGCGTCCGCAGCTCGTGGCTCATATGCGCCATGAATTCGCTCTTGACCCGGCTCGCCTCTTCGGCGGCGCGTCGCGCGCGCTCGAGCTCGGTGACGGTGTCGCGGAGCTCGGCATGGGCGCGGAGGCGTGCCCCAAGCTCGCGGTGCAGCATCATGGCGCCAATGCCGAGGATCAGCAGCAGCACCGCCGCGACGGCGCCCTGAAGCAGCGCGCGGGCATGCCAATGCGCGAGCGCCTCGTCGCGCGAGAGCGCGACCTCGACCACGAGCGGCAGCTTCTCGACCCTCTGGTAGCCGACGATGCGCCAGCGGCCGTCGCTCTGGAACCGCGTCGGGAAGACCCCGGAGGAAGCAATCGGCAGCCATTGTTGGAACAATGTGCCGGAGCCGAAGTTTTGGCCGATGAGCGCTTCAACGTAGGGCTTGCGCGCGAGGAGTACGCCGTCCTCGGTGGCGAGCGCGATGATGCCGTCGTCTCCCGTGCGGAGCGTGGAGAAGAATTGCTGCAGGTAGTCGCCGTTGAGCGTCGCGGCGACGACACCGGTGGCGCTGCCGTCGCCATGCGTGAGGCGGCGGCTGATGACGATCTGCTTTCCCTCGGTGAGCACGACGCGGAGCCCGTCGCCGTCGCCTGCGGAGCGAAGATAAGCGGCGTCCGCGAGCCGGCTCCCCGGCGCGAGGAACGTGCCGGTGGCGGCGCGCAACCGGCCGTCGCTGCCATAGAGGGCAAGGCCCGTGAGCTGCGGCGCGCGCCGCAGCCGCTCCTCGAGCAGCGTCGCGACATCATGCCGGGCGCGCGGACGCGCCGTCTCCACCTCGTCGGCGGCCGCTTGCAGCGAGAGGTCCACGGTCTCGATCGTCCTCGCCACGAACTGCTCGACGGAAAGCGCGAGGTTGGAGCTCAAATCGTCGGTATCGTTAAGGACGATCCAATAGGAACTCCACGACATCCACGCGAACATGCCGACGAGCGCCACAGCGATGGCGAGCGTAATGCCTACGATCCAAACCGTATGCGTGCGCGGGGCAGGGGTAGCGATGCCGGCTCTCCCAGGTCGGGCCACAACTCAAGGCTAATGCCGGTATGTTGAGCGCCTATTAAGGCACCGGCCGGCGCTTTACTCATTTCGGAGGGTCACAAGGCTTGTACCCTCCGAGGCCGGCGGCTAGTTTCCACAGGAACTAATCGGAAGCGGGCAACGTACCCGCTTTCACCAGGGGTGAGACTGTTGGGCGACGCTATCTTGGAGACCGCGGGTCTCACCAAGGAGTTTGCCGGATTTGTCGCGGTGCGTGGCGTCGATCTGCGGATCGAGCGCGGCACCATCCACGCGCTGATCGGCCCTAATGGCGCCGGCAAGACCACGGTCTTCAATCTGTTGACGAAATTCCTCGAGCCGACCGCCGGTCGCATTATCTATAACGGCCGCGACATCACGCGGATGCGCGCCGCCGACGTGGCCCGGCTCGGCATGGTGCGCTCGTTCCAGATCTCCGCCGTTTTTCCCCATTTGAGCGTGCGCGAGAACGTGCGCGTCGCGCTGCAGCGCCCCCTCGGCACGTCCTTCCAGTTCTGGCGCTCCGAGGCCAGCCTCGATGCGCTCAATCCGCGCGCCGAGGGGCTGATCGAGGCGGTCGGCCTCGGCGAATATACCGAGCTTGCCGCCGCCGACCTCCCCTATGGCCGGAAGCGCGCGCTCGAGATTGCGACGACGCTGGCGCTGGAGCCGGAGATGCTGCTGCTGGACGAGCCCATGGCGGGGTTGGGGCGCGAGGATATCGAGCGCATCTCGGCCCTCATCCGCACCGTGGCGGAGAATCGCACCGTGCTGATGGTCGAGCACAATCTTTCCGTCGTCGCCGATCTCTCCGACACCATCACCGTGCTGACCCGCGGCAGCGTGCTGACCGAGGGCAGTTACGCCGTGGTCTCGGTCAACCCCGAGGTGCGCGAGGCCTATATGGGGACGGGCCATGCCTGAGGCGGCGACCATCGCGAAGGAGCTGCTGCGCGTCCAGGATCTCCACGGCTGGTATGGCGAATCGCACATTCTCCACGGCATGAGCTTTGCCGTGGGCGAGGGCGAGGTGGTGACGCTGCTGGGGCGGAACGGCGTCGGCAAGACGACGACGTTGAAGGCAATCCAGGGCATCCTGGCGCAGCGCCGCGGCTCGGTGGTCTTCGCCGGTCGCGAGCTGACGGGGCTCCCTTCCAACAGCATCGCGCGCCTCGGCATCGCCTATTGCCCGGAGGAGCGCGGCATTTTCGCCAGCCTCAGCGTCGAGGAGAATTTGTTGCTGCCGCCCGTGGTGCGTTCGGGCGGCATGAGCGTCGCCGAGATCTATGCGCTCTTTCCCAACCTCGCCGAACGCCGGAGCGGGCAGGGCACCAAGCTCTCGGGCGGCGAGCAGCAGATGCTGGCGATCGGCCGCATCCTCCGCACCGGGGCGCGCCTCTTGCTGCTCGACGAGCCGACCGAGGGCCTGGCGCCGGTGATCGTGCTGCAGATCGGCGCGGTGATCCGCACGCTCAAACAGCGAGGCT
>DATJAV010000172.1:0-12032 GCA_035515835.1 Allostellaceae bacterium | reverse complement strand
GATGTTGCCGAGAAGGGCTTGATCGCCCTCCTCTGGGGTACGGTGCCGATTGTCGCGGCCGTCGCTTTCGGGCGCGACCTCGGCTGGATCTGGCCGGCCTTGGCCGTCGCCTCGGCGCTTGCGGCAACTCTCTCGCGTCTCGCCGGCGGTGGCTCCAGCACCCAGGCCACACGGCTCGTTATCGCTGTCTCGCTGGTATGGACGGTGTCGATCTTCGTCGGCGAGCTGTCCGGCCATCGCTGGCAGAGCGACGCGCACATGGCCTATTTTGCCGCATGTGCGCTGCTCGCCGCTTTTTGCGACCCATTGGCGCTCCTCGTCGCCACCGTCGCCGTGGCGCTCCACCATCTCGGCCTCAACTTTCTCGCCAGTGCGCTGGTCTACCCCGGCGGTGAAGACTTCTTTCGCGTCGTCCTGCACGCGGTGATCCTCGTCCTTGAAACCGGAACGCTCATCTGGCTCGCGGCGACACTGCAGTCGCTGTTCCGCGCGGCGGCGGAGAAGCAGGCGGAGGCGGACGCGGCGCGGGCCGCGGAAACCGCCGCGAACGCGGAGCGCGCCCGCCTCGAGGCCGCCGCTGCAGAAGATCGCCGCAAGGCGCTGCACGGCGCCGCCGCTGGCTTTGAGCAGAGCGTCCTCGACCTCGTCCGCGAGCTCGCGAGCGCCGCCGCGGAGATGCGCAAGTCCGCCGACTCCTTGTCTGTCTCCGCCACGGCCGCCACCCGGGAGACGACAGCCGTCGCCAGGGCCTCGCAGGAAACGGCTCAGAGCGTCCAGACGGTGGCCTCGGCTGCCGACGAACTGTCGATCACGGTCGCCGATATCGCGAAGCAGCTGGCCCAAGCCTCCCAAACCGCGTCCAGGGCGGTCGCGGCGGCGGGATCGACCGACGCCACCATCAAGGAACTGTCCGCGGCCGCGAACAAGATCGGCGAGGTCGTCGGGCTGATCCAGACGATTGCCAGTCAGACCAATCTCCTCGCCCTCAACGCCACCATCGAGGCGGCGCGCGCCGGCGATGCCGGCAAAGGCTTCGCCGTCGTCGCCTCGGAGGTCAAATCTCTGGCCGAGCAGACCGCCAAGGCAACCGAGGAAATCCAGACGCAGATCGCCGCCATCCAGGCGCATACGAACCGCGCGGTCGGCGCTATCGGCGGCATCAGCGGCGTTATCGAGGAGATCAGCGGCATCACCACATCGGTCGCGTCGTCCGTGGAACAGCAGGGAGCGGCCGCGAGCGAAATCGCCCGCAGCGCCCAGGCGGCCGCCGCCGGCACCGATTCCGTGTCGTCCGGCGCGAACGAGCTCTCGAAGACCGCGGCATCGACCGGTGGAGCCGCCGAGGCTGCGCTCACGACGGCCGATGCGCTCGCGTCGCGCTGCCAGACGCTGGGTCAGCAGATCGAAGCGTTCGTTGCCCGCCTCAAAGCCGCCTGAGAGACGCCGCAACGCCAAGAGCGTCGAGCGGCTGCGCGACGGAAATCGCCGGCTGGCCTCGCGGCCGTCAGCTGGCCCGATTGGGTAGCCCGACATCGTTTCTCGCCGAGCCCAATTGCTCGCCGGTGCCAATGAAGCGATTGAATGAAGAGGTGGGATTCGGTCAGGGTTGTTCGCCGGAGCGGCTCTCGCCTTTCTGACGGGCTTCCTTCGGGTCGGTTCAGCGTCGCGAATGGAGCGTCGGGCGTTCGATTGGCCGTCAGATCACCTTGCGCTGCCGCAAGTCCTTGATCTCGTCGCCCGAGCAACCCAGCCACTCGCCGTAGATCGCTTCGGTATCGGCGCCGTGAATCGGCGCGCATTTGAGGGCGACTTTGCTGTCCGACATCTGCAACGGCCAACCCGGCACCGTCACCGGTCCGCGCAAGGGATGGTTGATGGTCTGCATCATCCCGCGCGCATGCAGGTCCGGATCATGGAGCAGCTCGAGCGTGGTGAGAACGGCGCCGCAGGGGACGCCCGCCCCGGCGATGATTTTCGTTACCTCGTGCTTGGTGCGCTTGGAGGTCCATTCCGTGATCGCCGCGTCGACCGCCGCCTTGTTCTTGGCGCGGGTGGGTCCGTCCGCCATGCGTGGATCATCCAGCAGATCCTCGCGGTCGATGGCGCGGACGAGGCGACGCCAATGTTCCTCATTGCCGCGGGACGCGAAAATGTAGCACCAATCGTCGAGCCCGCCGGGTGCGCATTTATAGAGTCCGCCGGGCGCGGTGCCGATGACGCCGTTGCCGCCACGCGGCAGCAGATCATCGCGGGCCGCCTGGCGGCTCATGGGTGTCCGACAATAGTTCAGCATCGCGTCGCGCATGGCGATCTGGATGTGCTGGCCGCGTCCGGTCGTCACGCGCTGATAGAGGGCGGCGAGAATTCCCATGGCGCACAACATGCCGGTGCCCGTATCCCCGATGGTTGGGCCCGGTCGGACGGGCGGGGCGTCGGGATGGCCGTTCACGCCCATGGTGCCGCCCATCGCCTGGGCGATCATGTCGAAGGCCAGATAATTCGCGTGCGGGCTGTCCGGCGCGAAGCCCTTGACCTGGGCGAAGATGAGGCGCGGATTGATGGCGCTGAGCCGCGGATAGTCGAAGCCGAGGCGCGCAAAGGTCCCGGGCGCCATGTTCTCGACCAGCACGTCGGCTTTGGCAACGAGCCGACGCAATAGCGCCTTGCCCTCGTCGGACTTGAGATTGCAGGTAATGCTGCGCTTGTTGAGATTGTAGTAGATGAAATAGTGGGAATCGGCGTCGGCACGATCGCTAAATCCCCAGCGCCCCGGCTCGCCGCGATTGGGTTCTTCCACCTTGACGACCTCGGCGCCAAGCCAGGCCAGCGCTTCGGTGCAAGATGGGCCGGCCTCGAATTGGGTGAGGTCGAGAACCTTGATCCCCTGCAATGCACCGGTGGTGGCAGAGGCTGTATCCGGCTTTACGGTCGTGTCTTGCATGCTGGTTCACTCCCCGGTCGGAAGCTCAAAGATCCTCTTTTGCTTGTCATTGTCAAACCCCGCGGCGAGCCTCGCGGACGCTCCCGCGTCCAAGATCACAGCCCCGCGTGTCGGGGACCGTGCTAAGATCGGCCGCAGTCGTTTCGGTGCAACCTGCGTCGGGCCGTGACCGAGATCGCGATGCAAGCGGCGCGTCACATCAGGGAGAGGGAAAATGCCAGGCAATGATCTCTTGCGCCCGGACTACGCGCACCACATGCGACTTCTGGGTCATAGCGATCAGGGGGGACGCGCCGACGGCGTGCAGCTGATGGTCCATCGCGGCTATGCCTATATCGGCCACATTTTCTCGAAGGGCTTCAGCGTTCTCGATGTCCGTGACCCGCGGACGCCGAAACCGGTGCAGTATGTGGCGGCGCCCCACAACACCTGGAGCCTGCATCTGCAGGCGCACGAGAACCTTCTCCTCGTGGTCAACGCCAAAGATATGTTCGCCCAGCCCGAACTCGCGGACGAAAAAAACTACTATAAGGGCAAGGCGGGGTTTCACGCGCACGCGGTCCCGGAGAAGCGCACCTGGACCGCGGGGCTCGCGGTTTATGACATCGCGCAGCCCGAGGCGCCGCGACAGATCGGGTTCATGCCGATCGAGGGCGGCGGACTGCATCGGCTCTGGTATGTCGGCGGGCGCTGGGCTTACGCCTCGGCGCTGATCGACGGCTTCACCGACTACATTCTCATCACCATCGACTTGGCCGATCCGACGAGGCCGCGCGAGGCCGGGCGCTTCTGGCTGCCCGGCATGAACGCCGCGGCCGGCGAGACGCCGAACTGGCCGTCGCCGTTGGGACGCTACGGTCTCCATCATCCCATTGTCGATGGCGACGTCGCCTATTGCAGCTGGCGCGACGCCTGTCTCGCCGTCGTCGATGTCTCCGACCGCGCAAGTCCAAAACTGATCGCGCACAAGAACTGGTGCCCGCCTTACGGCGGGGGCACGCACAATGCGCTGCCGCTGCCTGACCGCGATCTCCTCATCGTCGTTGACGAAGCGGTGCTCGACAATCAGGAGGACGGCCTGAAGCTGATTTGGGTCTTCGACAACCGCGTCAAGAGCAACCCGATCAGCATCTCGACCATGCCGACGCCGACCGAGCGCGATTACAAGGCGGTGGGCGGCCATTTCGGGCCGCACAATGTGCATGAGAACCGGCCCGGCAGCTTCCAGAGCTCGGAGCTGATCTTCGCCACCTACCAGAATGCCGGCGTCAGGGTGTTCAACATTCGCGATCAGTACCATCCAATCGAGGTCGGCGCGATGGTGCCGCCGGCACCGAAGACGCTGGTCGATCCCCGCCCCAACCGTCCGGTGGTTCTGCATTCCGCCGACGTGTTCGTCGACCGGAACGGGATCGTCTATTGCACGGATTTCTCGGCCGGGCTTTACACGATGGAATTCACCGGTTGACTACAAATAAACTTAACGCCGAGGCCGCGGAGGATGCGCTGGGGATGCAGAGGGTCGATCGCCAACTCTGCGAACCCCGCGCATGCTCAACGCCCTCCGCGTTAAAAATCTCGTTCCTACTTGCCCCAGATCTTTCGATAGTGGTCCTTATAGCCGTTCTCGGGGTCGTAGAGATTGTTGGGGCCGCCGTCGCGGTTGAGGTTCGACGCGATGAAGAGATGCGGCGGCGCGACGAAGCCGCTGGGCGGTTGGCCGGCAAAGGCGCGGTTCAGCTCGTCCATGCATTGCCAGCCGTGGAGATGGAGCGGCTCGGCGACGGTGGCGATCTGATACTGCTTCTGCCGGATGCGCTGGAACGCCGGCACCGAGCCGTCGCCGGCGGAGATCTGCCGGGGATATCCAACGGCGGGGTCGACGCCTGCGGACTGCAGCGACGGTGCCGAAAAATCGAAATAGAGGTCGTTGACCGCGATGCTGTAAGTCCATTTCTTGCCGTATTTCGCGAGCAGTGACGTGGTCAATTGCGGCATCCGGTTGGAGAGGTCGCCGATGGGCGTGTCCTCGACGGCCAGCACCGAGCAGCCTTTGCAGCCCTTGATCGCCGCGGCTTCGGCGTTGGTCTTGGCAGTGGCGATCGCATAAATGCTGTCGGTGAAGAGGATGACCCCGGCGGTGCCGCCGGAATCGACGACGGCATAGAGGCCGGCGGCCTTGGCGACCTCGTTCGGATCGGTGGTGATGTTGGTGAACACCGGTGGGGTGGCGATCGGACCCGGCGCGCCGCCCGCATGCCAACCCACCACCTTGATGCCTTGCTTCACCGCCTGCTCGATCACCGGCGCCTGCTCCGCCGCGTCGACGGTACCGAGGATGATGCCGTCGGGCTTCAGCGCGATCGCCTGATTGAGCGCCGAGGTGCGCAGCTGCACCGAGCCCTGGCCGTCGAGGATGCGGAAGTCCCAGCCAAGGACCTTCGCCGCCTCCTGGGCGCCGTCGCCGACGCCTTGCGCGCCACCATTGCGCTGGTCGGCCGAGACGTAGACGATGAGCTTCTTGCCTTGCGCAGTCGGCCCGGTCGTGGGCCCCGTCCAGGGCGCGCCCGGCGCCGTGACCTTGGCGATGTACTCCTTGGCCTCCTTGAGGTAGGCGTCATCTTCGGCGCGGGCGGCGGCAACCGACATGACCAGGGCCGCGGCCCCGATCAAGAGAGCTGTAGTGGGTACCCGATAGCTTGACATCCTTTGCTCCTCCCTTGCTCAGAAATTCTTGCGCGGCGAATCTCTTGCGATGCGCGGTGTGTCTCAGTCGCCCGGCGCGGCCTTCGCCTGTGCCACCGAGCGGCGGCGTTGGGCGAAACCGGCAAGCGCGATCGAGATGACGAGGGTCGTGCCGTTGAACAGCGGCTCCACGAAGAAAGCGCCGCCAAGCTGCTGGATTCCGGAGATACCGACGGCGAGGATGAGGACTCCGACGATGGTGCCCCAGACATTGACGCGGCCCGGCCTGATCGTGGTCGAGCCCAGGAAGGCACCCACCAGCGCTGGCAGCAGGTAGTCGAGCCCGACATTCGCCTGACCGATGCGCAGCTTCGACGCGAGAACAACGCCCGTGAAGCCGGCGATGCAGCCCGAGGCGACGAACACGCCCACGACGTAAGCGCTGACCGGGATGCCGTTGAGCGCCGCCGCCTTCTCATTGGCGCCGATGGCGTAGATTTGCCGGCCGAGCGGCAAGCGCTCCGCGACGATCCACAGCAGCACGGCAAGGATGATCACGTAGACCGCTGGTATCGGCATGCCAAGAATGGAAAGGCCATTGACGTCGATGAAGCCCGGCGACAGCACGCCCATGACTTGGCGGCCGTCGGTGTGCCACAGCGCCAGCGCGTAGAGGATCGTGCCCGTGCCCAGCGTCGCGATGAAGCTGTCGATCTGCGCCACCTCGACCAGCAGCCCGTTGATGAGCCCGGTGAACGAAGCGCAGCAGAGCACCGCCAGGATCGCGACGGGCCACGGCACGTGGTAATTGACCTGAAGGCTGATCGCCAGAATGTGCCACATGACGATGCCGAAGCCGACGGTGAGGTCGATGCGCCCGGCCATCATCGGCAGCATCGCCGCCAGCGACAGCAGCGCCACGATCGCCTTGTCGCTGAGGATCGAGCGGAGGTTGAGCGTCGTCGGGAAGGTATCGGGGAGCGCGATCGAGAATCCCAGGATCAGCAAGACCGTCAGGATCGGCAGCCCGTAGACCGGCAGCAGGCGGAGGATCGCCGCGCCGCGCGACAGTTTGGCAAGCTCGGCGCGGGTGGGCTCGAGCGCGTTCGACTTGATCGATTGCATGAAGTCCGACCCTACGAAGCCGTGGCAGGTGCGGGCGCCGCGGCGTGCCCGACGCGGGCGGAAGCGGCGCCTAGCAGGTTCTCCACCGAGAGATCGGAGGATGCGAGTTCGGCTACGACGCGGCCGCGGTCGAATACCAGGGCGCGGTGGCACACCTTGGCGACCTCCTCGAAATCGGTCGATACGATGAGGATCGCCGCGCCCGCCTTGAGCGCCACGTCGAACAGCCGGTAGATCTCGGCCTTGGCTCCGACATCGACGCCGGCCGTCGGATCTTCGAAGACGTAGACCTTGCCCTTAAGGTGCAACCATCGCCCGACCGCAACCTTTTGCTGATTGCCGCCGGAGAGCCACTCGATGGGCAGGGCGGGGTCGTTGGGCCGCAAGCCCACGCTGCGCCCGAGTTCGCGTGCCGCGCGCGTTTCGCGGCCGGGGCGCAGCATCGACCAGGCGCGAAGCCCCGCCGCCAGAGGGTTGATAAACAGGTTCTCTCGAATGGTGAGCGTGGGCACGATGCTGTCGGCCGCACGGTCGGCGCCGATCATGAGGATGCCTTTGGCCATGGCGTGCCGCGGCGACGATGGCGCGAGCGCTGCGCCGTCGAGCAGGATGCGCCCGGCGTCCTTGCGCAGGAGGCCGAAGAGTGCGCGGCCCACCTTCTCCTGTCCCGCGCCGCGCAATCCCACCAGCCCCACCACCTCGCCGCCGTGGATGGCGCAATCCACGGGGCCCACGCCGTCCACGACGAGCGCGTCGAGCACCAGTCGCGCCGCACCCGCCCGCTGCACGGGACGGCGGAAGACTTGCGAGGGCTCGCGGCCAACGATCAGGAGGATAGCTTCCTCGGGGCTGGTTTCCGCCGTCTTGCGCTCGCCCACCACGCGGCCGTCACGCAGCACGACCATGCGGTCGGCGATCTCGAAGACCTCGTCCAGGCGGTGCGACACATAGATGATGCCGACGCCTCGCTCCCGCAGCCGCCGCAAGGCCGCGAAGAGGCGCGCGACCTCGTCTGCGGGCAGGCTGGCGGTCGGCTCATCTAGCACCAGAACCTCAGCATCGGCGGCGAGAGCGCGTGCAATCGCCACCAGCGATCTCTCGGTGCGGCCAAGCGATTGGATGCGCAAATCGGGATCAATATCGGCGCCCAGCGTCGCGAGCGCTGCTGCCGCGCGCCGCCTCGCCGCGCTCCAATCGACGAGGCCTCGCCGCGAGGGATAGCCCAACGTCAAACAGATGTTCTCCGCCACGGTCATCCACTCGATGAGGCCGAGATCCTGATGGATGAAGGCGATCGGCAGGCGGCGGCCCCGTCCCGCGATGGCGCGGTCGCGAAAGACGATGCTGCCGCTATCCAGGGCGTAGACGCCGGCCAGGATTTTAATCAAGGTCGATTTGCCGGCGCCGTTCTCGCCCAACAGCGCCACGATCTCGCCGCCTGCCAGCCTCACGCTGACACCGTCGAGGGCGCGCGTGCCGCCGAACTGCTTCGACACCTCGCGCACCACGAGAAGATCGCGCGTCCCCCCTAGTTCGGCGCTTGGCACGAGAGCGCCGACCGGACCCAGATTTCGCGGGTCGGCGGCCATCGGACGCGCGTCCCTCCCGAGTATTGGCGCGTCGATCTCGCGCCTTCGTCTTCCTCTCGTAGCGAACGAAGAAGACCATGCCAGCATGGCGCGAACATTCGCGCTTTTGCTGGCGGCAGCTCTCGAATCGAGCGTTGACGATCCCGGCGAGGGTGTCAACGGCGATTTCCGCATTGTGGGTCGCCCGTCACGTCGCTGCGATCCCTTGGGACTTGCGCAGATCCGCGCCTTCCTCAATCGCGCCGCAAGGCTCGCGCTTCGGCGGCGATCGAAACGTTTCCCTTCGTGCCGCCGACGCCCTGCTCCATATCGAGTGCACGAGCCGCGATGAGCCGCTGGTCGCGGGCGCTACGGGGAGAACCAGATGCGGACGCTGCGGAGCGAAATACGCGATGTCACGATGGGCCATCGGCCTGCGCAAATATCCCGTCGAGGGGTGTCGCCAGCCTTTCGCGAGCGTCGCCGCCCGCCGGCGAAATTTTGGACGCTGGCGGCGATGAGCCTCGGCTATGCCGTCGTCCAGCTCGACGTCACCATCGTGAACACGCCCTTGAGCAGCATCGGCGCCTCGCTCGGCGGCGGCGTCAGGGAGCTTCAATGGGTCGTCAGCAGCTATACCATCGCCTTCGCCGCGCTGATTCTGACAGCGGGAGCCTTGGGCGATCGCCTCGGCGCGAAAAGGATCTTCGTCGCCGGCTTTGCCCTTTTCACCACCGCTTCCTTTGCATGCGCCCTTGCCGCGACGGCGCCGATGCTGATTTCGGCGCGGGCGCTCGAGGGCGTCGGCGCCGCGCTCCTCGTGCCGAACTCGCTGGCGCTCCTCAATCACGCTTATCCCGACGAGAAAGGCCGCGGACGCGCGCTCGGCATATGGGCGGCCGGAGCGAGCCTCGCTTTGACGGCGGGTCCGCTTGCCGGCGGCAGCCTGATTACTCTTGTCGGATGGCGCAGCATATTTCTTGTCAATCTGCCGATCGGCCTCGCCGGGGTCTGGTTGACCTGGCGCTATGCGACCGAGACGAAGCCGTCGTCGGAGCGGGAAGTCGATCTGGCGGGGCAGGGGGCGGCAATTGGCGGCCTGGGCTTTCTCGCCGCCGCCATCATCGAAGCCGGAGCGCTGGGATGGAGCAATCCGCGCGTGCTGGGTTGCTTCTTCCTTGCCCTCGTCTTGTCCGCTCTTTTCGTGCTCCAGGAGCGGCGTGCGACGCAGCCTGTGCTGCCTTTGCCTCTTTTCAAAAACCGGCGCTTCTCGGTTGCGTCGCTCATCGGCCTCCTCGTCAACGTCGCTTTTTATGGGACGATCTTCGTGTTGAGCCTCTATTTCCAGGAGGTGAACGGCCGATCGCCCTTTGGTGCCGGCCTTGCTTTCCTGCCGATGATGGGAGCGGTGCTGCCGGTGAACCTTGTCGCCGCGCGCGCCAGCGAGCGTCTCGGCGCGCGCCTCGTGATCGCCGCTGGAGCGACGCTCGCCGCCGCCGGGTGCTTCGCTCTTGTCGGCATCGAGCCGAAGACGAGCTATGGAACGATGGTTGCGCCGCTTGTCGCCATGGGCTCGGGCTTGGGACTGCTGGTTCCCCCGCTCACCTCGGTGCTTCTCGGCAGCGTGGAAAGGACCCGGTCGGGGCTGGCGGCAGGCGTTCTTAATTCGGCGCGGCAGACAGGCAGCGCCTT
Source organism: Allostellaceae bacterium (assembly GCA_035515835.1). Classification (GTDB taxonomy): domain Bacteria; phylum Pseudomonadota; class Alphaproteobacteria; order ATCC43930; family CGMCC-115725; genus DAHUYF01. The sequence continues at coordinate 2,021 of DATJAV010000172.1, read as the reverse complement.
GGGCGTGGCGCTCTTCGGCTCTCTGATCGGCGGCGCCAACGCGTTCATGCCCGGCACCCGGGAGTCGCTGATCATTTCCGCTATGCTGTTGCTCTGCGCAGCCGCCGCAATTCTGTTGCAACGTCGCTACGTCGGCAATGACCGTGCCTCGACCTCGAGCCAGGCGAGGTAATCGTCGGCGATCCGGGCTCCGGGCGACCGGCTCGCGTGCAGGCGGCGCTCGCCGTCCTCAGCTCGATAATCGCCCGGCGCAGCTGAGGGCGGTCGTCAACGCTTGCGGCTCGGATCGTAATGCCGTCGCTCATCGCCCAGGAGAGCGTCCGCTCAGCTATCCGCCTTTGCGCGAATAGCCCGAGCTTTTCTGGAAGACATTGGGCTTGCGATAGATGGCGAGGATGATGGCGCCCTCGTCCGAATGCGTCTCGTGAAACGAGCCGATCCGCCGCCAGACGAACTCGCCGGCCCGGCAGATGCCGTCATGGTCGTAGAACGAGCCCTCGACGACATAGCTCTGCTCGATCGCGGCGTGCTTGTGCATCGGCAGCGTGGCGCCGGGCTCCCATTTGAGGAAGCAGGTCATCTCGCCCTTCTCTTTGTCCTCGTAGAGCACCTTGATCGAGATGCCGTCGAATTGCGTCGCCTCCCAGGCCATGTCCTGCGGCTTGACGTAGACGGAACCATCGATCGTCGGCTGCGCGCCCTGGCGCGCGTCGGCTAAAGCGACATTGGTGCTGCTCATGCTCGCCACTCCGTGCTTTGGTCGATCGGTCTCCGCAATTTTGAAGCCCGATCGGCGCGACGTCCAGCCGATAGGATCGGCAAACACCGTGCGAGTCGGGTGGAGAAAAAGACTGGGAAGTTCCGGCGCGCTTTGTCGCAGGCTGCTGAAATAACGGGCGGGTGATCGAGCCGCACGCACGCTTTTGCGCAGAAGCGGCGGCGATGTTCGTTTTGCATGCACTGCAGCATTAAATGTTCTTTTACCAGTAACGCATTGACTTGCTCCTTGTGCGTCGCAACATCAGGGGCGCCGCGCTTGCCCGGCGAATCCGGATCCAACCGCACGGATAGATGCCAATGAACATGTGGGTCAGAGCCGGACAAGCGGCGGGGACGCGGCTGCGCGATTTCCTGCCACAGAGCGCCAAGAAGGGGGCGCCCGGCGCGCGGCCGCTTTCGCTGGCGCTGCAAGGCGGCGGCTCGTTCGGCGCCTTTACGTGGGGCGTGCTCGATCGCCTGCTGGAGAGCGATGGCGTGGCGCTCGACATGATCAGCGGCGTCAGCGCCGGCGCCGTCAACGCCGTGCTCCTCGCCGCAGGTTTAGCCGAAGGCGGACCGGCCGCGGCGCGCCAGCGCTTGGAGCGCTTCTGGCGACGCGCCAGCAGCGCGTCATCGATGACGCGGCACGTAACATCCGGTACCGCGGCGCTGGCGCTCGATCTCTCGACGCGGGTTCTCTCGCCCTATCAGTTCAATCCGCTAGGCCTCAACCCGTTGCGCGGCCTGCTGGCGGAGGAGGTCGATTTCGCGCGGCTGCGGCGGGCGTCGCCGATCCGGCTCCTGATCGGCGCGACGCGGGTCAAGGACGGCCGGCTGCGTCTCTTCCGCGATGACGAGATCTCGCTCAACGCGGTGCTCGCCTCGACCTGTCTGCCGCAGCTCCATCATGCGGTTGAGCTCGAGGGCGAATGGTATTGGGACGGGGGCTTCAGCGCCAACCCGCCACTTCGTCAACTCGTGCTCGACACCGCGGCGGACGACGTTGCGCTGGTGCAGATCACGCCGGAGGAGCAGGAGGGCGTGCCGCATCTCTCGCACGAGATCGCCCGGCGCGTCAATCAAATCACCTTCAACGGGCCGCTGCAGCGCGAGATCGAGGCGTTGGCCGATCTGAAGGCGGTTTGCGGCCGCGAGCGCTACTTCCGCTCGCGGCTCTGCCGCAAGCTGCGGCGCCTCCGCCTGCACCACATCGCCGCCCAGGATTTCGTCGACCGCTTGCAGAATGCCAACGCCATGGCGCT
>DATJAV010000171.1:0-4317 GCA_035515835.1 Allostellaceae bacterium | reverse complement strand
GCCAATCCTCGGCGTCCTCGAGCTTGCCGCCGGTTTCGTTGAGCGCGCGCTTGCAATCCATCATGCCCGCGCCGGTCTTCTCGCGCAGCTCTTTGACCAGCGCGGCGGTGATCTCGGCCATGATCGTCCCTCTCGTCTAAGACCTTATCCCCGCCGTCAGGCTCTCGCTTCTTCCCCTCCATCGGCCTCGGCGGGGGGCGGCGGCATCTCGGGCGGCGGCTCCACCTGTTCGCCGAGATCGCCGCCCGAAGCGGCGAGCTCCGCCTGCAGACCATCGAGCACGGCGCCCGACACCAGCTCGCAATAAAGATGGACGGCGCGCATCGCATCGTCGTTGCCGGGGATGGGATAGGCGATGCCCTCGGGCGAGGAGTTGCTGTCGAGCACGGCGACCACCGGGATCTTGAGCTTGTTGGCCTCTTGGACGGCGATCGCCTCTTTATTGGTGTCGATGATGAAGAGGATGTCGGGGAGACCGCCCATCTCCTTGATGCCGCCCAGCGCGCGCTCGAGCTTGTCGCGCTCGCGCGTCAGCTCCAGGAGCTCGCGCTTGGTGAGGCCGGCGCCGGGCTGATTGACGCGCTCGTCCATCTCCTTCAAGCGCTTGATCGACTGCGAGATGGTCTTGAAGTTGGTGAGCATGCCGCCGAGCCAGCGGTGATTGACGAAATATTGGCCGCAGCGCTTGGCCGCCTCGGCGACCTGCTCCTGCGCCTGGCGCTTGGTGCCGACAAACAGCACCCGCCCGCCCGCCGCCGCGACGTCGCGCACGGCCTGGAGCGCCCGATAGAGCATCGGCACGGTCTGCTCGAGATCGATGATATGGACGCCATTGCGCACGCCGAAAATGTAGGGCGACATTTTCGGGTTCCAGCGCCGCGTGTGGTGGCCGAAATGCACGCCCGCTTCCAGCAGCTGGCGCATGGTGAAATCAGGAATCGCCATCTCTTTCCTTCTCCGGTTGAGCCGCCGCGGGGGACCATCGGCCGAAGGGCCGACACCGGAGCGGCATCTCGACCAGGGGCCGAGCGCCGCATCCCCGCGTGAGGGTTAAGCGCGGTTACATAGTCTCAGACCGCGCTTCTGGCAAGAGTGAAAAGGCCTTGGATGCGGTTCAGCGGCGCAACGGCGCGGATGGCCGGCGCAAGGCGCACAAGGCCGGGCATCACCATGATGAAAGCCAATCTCTTGGGCGGGCTTGGGAGCCCCGTTAGTGGAGCGGTACCTTGGTGGCGTGCGTCATATGCGCGTTCATGTCGTTATAGCTCTGATCAATATGCAGCAAATCCAGACACTTGGCTTGCGCCGCTGAAGCCATCCTCAAGCTGAAGTCGACCTGGTTGTTGGCACCGGTGATCTTGCCGAGCAGGACCGAGCAGTCATGCTGATCGCTGGCGCCGCCGTTGAGAGCGAGGACCGTAGGAGCCTCGGCGGGCGGCTGGATAAAGAGCGAGCCGAGGGCGAGGAGCGCCAGGATCGCCGTCCCCGCGGCCGCCAGCGCCACCAGCAGGCGCTTTGACCGAGGAGGCGCATCGGCGGGCGCGTCGGCTGCGGCAGGGGGCTCCTCGGTCGCAGCGCGTGCGCTCGGTTGCGACGCGGGCTCCGACCGGAACGGAAGGACCTTCCCCTTGAGCCGCGCCGCAACCTCCTCCGGCGCGAGCACGAAGCTCAACCCGGCCTCGCCCTGGCGCTGCCAGACCACTTTGGCCCCGAGTTCGTTCAGCTGGCGCAGCACCAGGCGAAGCTCGTCGCCCTTCTGAACCGCCGCCTCGAATTTTATGCGGGCGCCGCCGGGCGAGAGGTCGGTGACCACCCCTTCGAAGCGCTGGCCGCGCACCTCGACCGTAGCCGTCCAGTGCAGTTCCTGGCGCTCGAAGCGGCGGCGCTCCCGCAGCTTCTCGCCGAAGGCGCCGAGCTCGCGCAAGAGGGCCTTGGGATCGGTGATGCAATCATGCGGCATCGCAGGAGAATAGCCCAGGCATGGTTGGCTATTCGCTACGAAAGCCCAGTAAATTGCCGCGCATTCGCCTAAAGAGCGAGGCTCACGGATTTAGCGGGCATTTGACGCGCATTGCACAACCCGTTCAGCGTCCCTCATGTCGAAGAACGCGCCATGCCCCGTGCAGCCCTAGACATCGTGCACGTCGAGGATGCCGGGCAGCGATTTCACCGCGGCGCGCACCTTGGGGCTGATCTTGAAGCCGCCCGGCAGCAGGATCTCGACCTCACGCTGCGGCGGCACCGGCACCACGAGCGTGACGCGGCCGCGCCCGCCACCCTCGCGGGCGATAAGACGGCTCAGCGGCGAGACGGCATCGCCTTCGGCCAGGAACACCTTGAGGCCCGCCGCCGCTTGCGCCACGACGCCGTCCAGCGGCTCGATGCGCTGCGCCGTCAAGCGGAGATTGTCCTCCTCGGCGCGGACATCGACGGTGACGAGGAGCGGCTGTCCCGTATCGAGGAGCTGGCGGCTCTGGCTCAGAATCTCGGAGAAGAGGGTCACCTCGAAGACGCCGCTCGCATCCGACATCTGCACGAAGGCGAAGCGGTTGCCGCGCGCCGAGGTCCGCTCCTTGCGGCTGATGACGATGCCGGCGAGCTTGAAGCGGGTGGCGCCGCCGGCGACGAGCCGGTGCGGCAGGTCGGCATAGCGCACCACGCCGACGCGCTCGAGGCTCTTGCCGTAGCCGTCCAAGGGATGGCTCGAGAGATAGAAGCCGATGGCGTCGAATTCGTGCTGCAGCCGCTCGATCGAGGGCCAGTCCTGCACCACCGGCAGCGCCGGACCGCGCGCCGGGCCCTCATCGCCGAAGAGGCTCACCTGCTGGCTCTGGCGCTCATCAGCGGCGGCCGCGGCATAGCGCAACAACACCTCGGCCGCGGCGAAGCTCTGCGCCCGGTTGCGGTTCAAGCCGTCGAAGGCGCCGGCCTTGGCGAGACTCTCGAAGGAGCGGCGATTGACGCTGCGCGCGTCAAGGCGCCGAGCGAGGTCGGCGAGATCGCGAAAGGGCCCCTTCGCCTGACGCTCGGCGACGAGCTCGCGCATCGCCTGGGCGCCGACGCCTTTGACCGCCGCCAGCGCGTAGCGGATGGCGGGGCCTTGCGGCGTGGTCTCGACCGCGAACTCGACCGCCGAGCGGTTGATGTCGGGCGGCAGCAGCTTGATGCCGAGCCGGTCGCATTCGCCGCGGAAGACGTTGAGCTTGTCGGTGTTGCCGAGATCGAGCGTCATCGACGCGGCCAGGAACTCGACCGGGTGGTTCGCCTTCAAATAAGCGGTCTGGTAGGCCACGAGCGCGTAGGCCGCGGCATGGGACTTGTTGAAGCCGTAGCCGGCAAACTTCGCCACTTGCTCGAAAATGTGCTCGGCGACGCGGGGGCCGACGCCGCGGGCCACGGCGCCGTCGATGAAGGCCTTGCGCTGCGCCTCCATCTCGGCCTTGATCTTCTTGCCCATGGCGCGGCGCAGCAGGTCGGCGCCGCCGAGCGAATAGCCGCTCAGCACCTGCGCGATCTGCATCACCTGCTCCTGGTAGATCATGATCCCGTGCGTCTCGGCGAGGATCGGCTCGAGCGAGGGATGGAGCCAGTCCGGCCGCTCCTCGCCGTGCTTCACGGCGAGGTAGCGCGGAATGTTCTCCATGGGACCGGGGCGGTAAAGCGCGACCACCGCGATGATGTCCTCGAAGCGGTCGGGGATGAGCTTCTTCAGCATGTCGCGCATCCCCGCGCCTTCGCACTGAAACACGCCCACCGTGTCGCCCCGCGCCAGGAGCTCGTAAGTTGCGCGATCATCGAGCGGGAGATTGGCGAGATCGAGGCCGACGCCGCGCAAGCGCAGGAAATCAAGGGCGCGCGCCAGCACGGTCAGCGTCTTGAGGCCGAGGAAATCGAACTTCACGAGGCCGGCGATCTCGACGTATTTCAGGTTGAACTGCGTCACCGGCATGTCCGAGCGTGGGTCGCGATAGAGCGGCACCAGCTCGTCGAGCGGGCGATCGCCGATGACGACGCCCGCGGCGTGGGTCGAGGCGTGGCGGTAAAGGCCCTCGAGCTTCAAGGCAATGGCCAAGAGGCGCGCCACCGCCTCATCGCTGTCGCGCATCTGCTGCAGCAGCGGCTCGCCGTCGATCGCCTGCTGCAGCTTCACGGGATTGGCGGGGTTGTTGGGCACCAGCTTGCAGAGACGATCGACCTGGCCATAGGGCATTTCGAGGACGCGGCCGACATCGCGCAGCACGGCGCGCGCCTGCAAGGTGCCGAAGGTGATGATCTGTGCCACGCGGTCGCGGCCGTATTTTTCCTGGACGTGACGGA
>DATJAV010000170.1:0-7443 GCA_035515835.1 Allostellaceae bacterium | reverse complement strand
GCTGCAGCTTCACGGGATTGGCGGGATTGTAGGGGACGAGCTTGCACAGGCGATCGACCTGGCCGTAGGGCATCTCCAGCACGCGGCCGACGTCGCGCAGCACGGCGCGCGCCTGGAGCGTGCCGATGGTGATGATCTGCGCCACGCGGTCGCGGCCGTATTTCTCCTGCACATGGCGCAGCACCTCGTCGCGCCGGTCCTGGCAGAAGTCGATGTCGAAATCCGGCATCGAGACGCGCTCGGGGTTGAGGAAGCGCTCGAAGAGGAGGCCGAAGCGGAGCGGATCGAGATCGGTGATGGTGAGCGCCCAGGCGACCACCGAGCCCGCGCCCGAGCCGCGGCCGGGCCCCACCGGTATCCCCTCGGCCTTCGCCCATTGGATGAACTCGGCAACGATGAGAAAATATCCCGCGAAGCCCATCTTGATGATGACGTCGAGCTCGAAGGCGAGGCGCTCGCGATAGGGCGTCGCTGCGGCGAGGCGCTCGGCCTCGCCGAGCTCGGCGGCCAGGACTTGCGCCTGGAGCCGACGCTCGAGGCCCGCCGCCGCCATCTCGCGCAGCATCTCGGCTTCGCTTTTCCCGGCGGTCGGGAAAGGCGGCAGGATGGGCCGGCGCGGCTCCGGCATAAATGCGCAGCGCCGCGCGATCACCAGCGTGTTGTCGACCGCCTCGGGCACGTCGGCGAAGAGGAGGCGCATGGTCGCCGGCGATTTGAAATGGTGATGGGGCGTCAGGCGCCGCCGGCTGGTGTCGCTGACCGTGGCACCCTGGGCGATGCAGAGCAGCACGTCATGCGCCTCATAGAAGGCCGCATCGGCGAAGAAGACACCGTTGGTGGCGACGAGCGGCAGGTCATGGCGATATGCCAGATCGATGAGCGCCCCCTCGATTCGGTCTTCCGCCGGAAGGCCGTGGCGCATGAGCTCGACATAGAGCCGGCCGGGAAAGAGCGCGGCGAGTCGCAGGAGCATCGCTTCCGCCGCGTCCCCCTGCCCTTCCAGCAGCAAGCGGCCGATCGGACCCGCGGGGCCGCCCGTCAACAGCAGCAGCCCGTCGGCGTGGCCGTCCAGGGCGGCGAGCTCGATTTGCGGCGGCTCGCCGCCCTCGGTCTCGAGAAAGGACTTGCTGACGAGCTTCAGCAGATTGCGATAGCCGCCTTCGCTTTGCGCCAGCAGCAGCACCTGGTCGGGCGGCGGCGCCGGCCCAGGCCGCAGGTTCCGCCCCTCGCCCGCACTCCGGCGCAGGCCGAACTCGCAGCCGACAATGGGCTGAACGCCGGCGTCGCTCGCGGCCTGCGCGAATTCGAGCGCACCGAAGAGATTGCCGTGATCGGTAAGCGTCACCGCCGGCATGCCCTGCTGCTTGGCGAGCGCCACCAGCTCCTTGACCTTGATCGCCCCTTCCGAGAGCGAATAGGCGGAGTGCGTGCGGAGATGAACGAAATCGGCGTGAGGCATCGGAGCGGTGCTCGCACCATGAAGATGGGTGCGCGCGGGAGCAAGTAAAATTATTTTGCCCTTCTCCCGCACCGCGGAAGAGCGGCGCGCGGCACGGCGTCTACCGCGCGGTTCTCTCGACCACCACGCCCTCCTCGAGCGAGAGGATGCGGTCCATCGCGGCAGCGAGCGCGAGGTTGTGGGTGGCGATGAGCGCAGCAAGGCCGGTGCGGCGCACGAGGTCGATGAGCGCCGCCATCACCTCCTCGGCGGTGTGGATGTCGAGATTGCCGGTGGGTTCGTCGCCCAGCAGCACGCGCGGGCTGTTGGCGAGCGCGCGGATGATAGCGACGCGCTGCTGCTCGCCGCCCGAAAGCCGGGCCGGGCGGTGGTCGGCGCGCTGGGCAAGGCCCACCATGGCGAGGAGCTCGCGGGCGCGGGCGCGCGCCACACGGCGGGCGACGCCGGCGATCATTTGCGGCAGCATGACATTCTCAAGCGCGGAGAATTCCGGCAGCAGGTGATGGAATTGGTAGACGAAACCCAGCTGCGCCCGGCGCATCGCCGTGCGCTCGCGGTCGGACATGCCGCCGCAATCGCGACCGCCGAGCAGGATCAAGCCCTCGTCCGGGCGCTCGAGCAGCCCCGCCGTGTGCAGCAGAGTCGATTTCCCCGCGCCCGAGGGCCCGACCAAAGCGACGATCTCGCCGGCGCGAAGCGCCAACGAGGCGCCCCGCAGCACCGGCAGCGGCGCACCCGCCTGACGGTAAGTCCGCACGACATTGCGCAGCTCGAGCGCGGGGAGCGCGTCGCGCTCACTCATAGCGGAGCGCCTCGACCGGATCGAGCCGCGCCGCACGCAAGGAGGGATAGATCGTCGCCAGGAAAGAGAGCGCCAGCGCCATGGCGAGGACGAGCGAGACCTCGGTGCGGTCGATCAACGACGGAACCCGGCTGAAATAGTCGAGCACGTCGATCGGCCCCACCACGCGCTCGAGCGCGGTCTTGATCGCAGCGAGATTGGCGGCGCCTAGGACCCCCAAGGCAAAGCCCGCAAGCGTGCCGACGACGCCGATCGAGGCGCCGCTCAGCACGAAGACGCGGAGGATCATGCCGCGCGTCGCCCCCATGGTACGCAGGATGGCGATGTCGCGCCCCTTCTCCTTCACCAGCATGATCATGCTGCAGATGATATTGAAGGCAGCCACCAGGATGATGAGCGAGAGAATGACGAACATGACGCTGCGCTCGACCTGCAAGGCGCCGAAGAGCGCGGCATTGCTCTCTTGCCAGTTGGAGAGGCGATAGGTGCCGCCGATCGCGGCGGCGATCGCCCGCTGGTAGCCGCCCGCGGCGTAGGGATCGGCGACGAAGACATCGAGGCCGGTGACGCCGTCTCGCGTCTGAAAGTAGCTCTGCGCCACGTCCAGCGGCATGAAAACGAGACTGCTGTCGTAATCGGCCACGCTGAGGCTGAACGTGCCGGCGACTTCGAAGCTGCGTGCCCGAGGTGCCGCGATCTCGTTGCCGCGGAGATTGGGGGTGGCGAGCGTGATGCGATCGCCCGGGCGAAGGCCGAGCGCATAGGCAAGCCTGATGCCGACCAGCAGCTTGCCGTCGCCGAAGGCCGCCAGCGTCTCGGGCGGCAGGCGCGCGGCAAGCGTCCGGTCCGCGGCGAGATCGGCGGGACGAAGCCCCCGCACCGTGACGCCGGTGGCGCGGCCGCCGGCGGACGCCAGTACCTCGCCTTCGACCACCGGGCGCACCGCGACGACGCCCGGGACTTGCTTGATCCTGGCGGCGAGCGCGTCGAAATCGGCGAGCGGTCCCTTCCCCGCCTCGACCGTGACGTGGCCGCCGATCCCCAGGATGCGCCCCAGCAGATCCGAGGTGAAGCCGTTCATCACCGACATGGTGATGATGAGGGCCGCCACGCCCAGCATGATGCCGAGGAAGGAGAAGATGGCGATGACTGAAATAAAGCCTTCTTGGCGGCGCGGCCGCAGATAGCGAAAGCCGATCATCCGCTCCGCGGCGGCGAAGATCATCGGGGATCACTCATAGCGGAGCGCCTCGACCGGATCGAGCCGCGCCGCGCGCCAGGAAGGAGGGATCGTCGCCAGGAAGGAGAGGCTGAAGGACATGGCAAGCACCAGCGCCACTTCCTTGGGATCGATGCGCTCGGGAATCTCGGTCAGGAAGTAGATCTTGGAATTGAAGAGATCGATGCCGAGCAAGGATTGCAGCAGCTCGCGGATGCGCTCGATATGCGTGGTGAAGAGGACGCCGAGCACGAGGCCCATGGTGGTGCCGACGACGCCGATGCTGGCGCCGCTCAGCACGAAGATGCGCAGGATGGCGGCGCGGCTCGCGCCCACCGTGCGCAGGATGGCGATGGCGCGCGTCTTGTCCTTCACCAGCATGATCATGCTGGAGATGATGTTGAAGGCGGCAACCACCACGATCAGCGACAGGATGATGAACATGACGTTGCGCTGGATCTGGATGGCGGCGAAATAGGCGGAGTTGCTGGCCTGCCAATCATAGAGGCGATAGGGACCGTTGAGTTTCTGGTAGATGGCGCCGGCGACGGCGCGGGACTGATCGGGGTCGCCGACGAAGATCTGCAGCGTCGTCACCGCATCGGGCGTCTGGAAAAAGAGCTGCGCTGCCGGCAGCGGCATGAAGATGAACCTGCTGTCGTAGTCGAACATGCCGACCTCGAAGGTGCCGGCGACGTGGTAGGTCTTGATGCGCGGGATGCTGCCGAAGGCCGTCACCTGGCCGTTGGGCGAGAGCAGCGTCACGTCGCCCCCCGCTGCGACGCCGAGCTTCGCCGCGAGCCGGGTGCCGATGATGACGTTGTCGTCGGTGAAGCGATCGAGCTCGCCGTGGCGGAGACTGGCGGCAATGAGCGCGACATGGGCCAGATCTTCCGGGCGCATCCCCCGTACCATGGCGGCCGTCGACTGCTCGGGCGAAGCGGCGAGCACCTGGCCCTCGACCAGCGGGTTGACCTGCACGACGCCGGGAACCCGGCGCACCGTGGCGGCGAGCGTGTCGAAATTGGTGATGCCCTTGGCCTCGGCGGTGAAGAGGCTGAGATGGCCGTTGAGGCCCAAAATGCGGTCCAGAAGCTCGACGCGGAAACCGTTCATCACCGCCATGACGATGATGAGGGTGGCGACGCCGAGCGCAATGCCGAGCAGCGAGAAGCCGGCGATGACGGAGATAAATCCTTCCTGGCGCGGGGCGCGGAGATAGCGCCACGCCACCATGCGCTCGAAGGTGCCCAACGGCACTACTTGCCTCCAAGCCGTGCCAGGGCCGCGTCGGGCGCGAGCTCGTTGCGCGCGCCGCTCTTGCGCTCCTTGAGTTCGACCACGCCCTTGTCGAGCCCGCGCGGGCCGACGACGAGCTGAAAGGGAAGTCCGATCAAGTCCATGGCGGCGAATTTGGCACCGGGGGATTCGTCGCGATCGTCATAGAGCACGTCGATGCCGGCAGTGCCGAGTTTGCCGTAGAGATCGTCGGCGGCAGCGGCGCAGCGGGGATCGGCGGCGCGAAGATTGACGAGGCCGACCGCGAAGGGCGCGACGCTCTCGGGCCAGATGATTCCGGCGTCGTCATGGCTCGCCTCGATGATGGCGCCGACCAGGCGCGAGACGCCGATGCCGTAAGAGCCCATCTCCACCAGAACCGGCTCGCCGCCGGGACCGGCGACGGCGGCTTTCATCGGCTTCGAGTATTTGGTGCCGAAATAGAAGATCTGCCCGACCTCGATGCCGCGCGCATGCCGGCGGCGCGCCTCGGGTACGCGCGCCGCGAACTCGGCCGGATCGTGCTTCTCGTCGGTGGCGGCGTACCAGCCGGCGATATAGTCCTCGACGCCGGGCGACGCCGGATCGATGCTGTTCTCGTCGAGCTGCACGACGTCGCTGTCAAAGAAGAGCTGGCTTTCGCCGGTATCGGCCTGGACGTGGAATTCGTGGCTGAGATCGCCGCCGATGGGGCCGGTATCGGCACGCACGGGAATCGGCGTCAGGCCCATGCGCTTGAAGGTCTTCATGTAGGCGACGAACATCTTGAAGTAGGCCGTCACTGAGGCCGCTTTGTCGATATCGAAGGAATAGGCGTCCTTCATCAGGAACTCGCGTCCCCGCATGACGCCGAAGCGCGGCCGCACCTCGTCGCGGAATTTCCACTGGATGTGATAGAAGTTCTTCGGCAGGTCGCGATAGCTCTTGATGCTTTGGCGGAAGATGTCGGTGATCTGCTCCTCGTTGGTGGGGCCGAAGAGCATGGCGCGCTCATGCCGGTCGGTGATGCGCAGCATCTCCTTGCCGTAATCGTCGTAGCGCCCGCTCTCCTGCCAGAGCTCCGCCGGCTGGATGGTCGGCATCAGCACTTCGAGCGCGCCCGCGGCGTCCTGCTCCTCGCGGACGATCTGCTCGACCTTCTTCAAGACACGCAAGCCCAGCGGCAGCCAGGAATATATCCCGGCGCTCGACTGGCGGATCATGCCGGCGCGCAGCATGAGGCGGTGCGAGACGATCTGCGCCTCGCTCGGATTCTCGCGCAGGAGCGGCAGGAAATAGGCGGAAAGACGCATCGGACCTCGCCAACCCCTCGCCCGCCGAGGGGTCGCGGAATTTACGCAAGCCCGGCGACGATGTCCATGTCGGAAGCATTCCGGCGCCTGCGCGCCTCAGAAAAAGGCGCGGCGAATGCGCGCCCAATCGGCAATCGCCTCTTCCTGGCCCGGCACGAGCTGCACGGTGAACTGCGTAAAGCCGGCGTCGCGGAGCGCAGCGATGCGCTCCCTGATCTCGGGTTCGGTCGCGGTAAAGGACGTGGCGCGGATCAAGTCGGCGGTAACGAAGGGTCGCTCCTCCGGCTTCACGAACATCAGGTGCCCGCGGTGGTTCTGGAGATAGGCGGCATCGGCTGGCGCGAAGCGGCGCGCGAGCGCGACATAGCCCTCGCATTCGGCGCGCGCCTCAGGCAGGCTCACCCCCGGCGGAAGCCCCTGGAGCGCCTCGTCGGCCGCGCGATGCAGCATCACCGCCGCCCGGGGTCCGGCCTGCGCCATGGCCCGAGCCGAATCCGCGGCCTCGCCGTCGCCCAGCACGCAACCCAGCGCGAAGGCAGTGGCTGAGAGGTCGGCCGCCGATCGTCCCGCCCTCGCCCATTCCCGGCGCATCGCCTCGACGTCGCGGGCGGCGGTTTCGACGCTGCCGACGAAGTCGATCCATCCCGCTCCGAGCTTCGCGGTCAGAGCGCGGGTGCGGGGACCATAGGCCGAGAGATGGAGCGCGATCGGATCGGCGGTATTGATGAGACCGAGTTCGGGATTGAGGAAGCGGATTTTGCGCCGCTCCCCTTCCATTTCGAAATCGACGATCTCGCCGCGCAGGAGGCCGTAGACTTGCGCGATATAACGCTCCATCGCCGCTATTTTCATGGCGCCGAAGCCCATGGCACGCCGTGCCGTGAAGCCGGTGCCGACCCCGAAATCGATACGCCCCGGCGCGAGCCGGTTGAGCGACGCGAGCGCGTTGGCGGCAACCGGCGCGATGCGGTTCGAGGGCACGAGCACGCCGGTGCCGAGCCGGATGCGGCGCGTGTTGACGGCTGCGGCGCCCATGGCGACGAAGCAGTCCGCGCTCAGCATCTGCGTGTCGTAGAACCAGGCGTGCGTGAAGCCGAGCTCCTCGGCGCGCTGCACGATGTTCCAGGAATCGGCGGCCGTGGCGAGTGCGATACCGAAATCCATCAAGCCCTCCCTCGCTTCCAAGACGTACTTTAGCGCGACCATCGGACCGAAATGCGTCTATGCTCCGAGCGGAGGACGCCCTCGGCCCCTAGTACATCGATTCCTTAGAACCAATCGGTTGTGGGTGATGCAAACCGAGTTGGCGATATATGGTATACTGCGAGGTGCAGTGGCAGGGAGTATGTCATGGCGGCACCTCGTCGTGCGGTTGATCTGGTGATTAAGCGGA
>DATJAV010000169.1:0-3882 GCA_035515835.1 Allostellaceae bacterium | reverse complement strand
GACGTTCGCGACGATCTGCAGCCGCTCCGGCGAGGCCTCCTTGAGGATGATGGCGCCCGAGGGATCGACCTGATCGTCGCTGCCGGGCTTGACCAGGATCTGCACCTGATCGGTCTCGGGGACGCTGGCGGGTTCGCTGATGCGCGGGCCCAGCGAGCGCACCACGTCGTCCTCTTCGATCGCGGACAGGCCGGCAAAGACCACGACGCCGTAGCGGAAGAGGAAGGCCAGGCCGTCGCGTCCAATGCGCAGCGTCAGCGGGTTGGTGGCGATGGTGTCGTCGCGCTCGAGCCCGCGCGTGTCGAGGCGCTCTCCGAGCAGCAGCGCCCGGACGGGCATGGAGATCGACGAGGGTGCGGCATCCATGGCGGCGGAATTTTTCACGGTGGCGGCGCCTCATCTTGCCTCGCCGGGCGCCCATGGACAACTTTGCTCGGCATGCTATGAGTCAGCGGAACGGCAAGCGCAACCGCCAGAAACTTATCCACAAAACTTATCCACAGGCGCCGCTAACCGGGGGGCCCGACACATGAGCGACCGTTCTGGAAGTATTGCGCATTTGCGACGGATGGCCGAGCGCTGCCGTACGGCCGCCGAAGAGCTGACCGGCGCCGAGGCACGCGAGCTGATCGAGCTTGCCGAGCGCTGCGAGCAGCGGCTGGCCGAGCACGTGCGCGCCAGCGAGCTCGTTGCTGAAGAGGACTGAGAGCGCCAGCATCGCCGTTGCCCGAAGAGAAGCGCCCTGCCGGGGGGCCGGCAGGGCGCGGGCGCATCGCGTCGGGGGATCGCAGGCGCGAGCGCCCTTTAGTCGGTCACGATGATGTGGCCGGCCATGCCTTCATGACCGTCGCCGCAGAAGATGTCGCAATGGACGCCGTAGGTGCCGGCTTTCTCCGGCGTGAAGCGCAGGATGGTCGGCGGACCCGGCTGGATCTGGGCATGCAGGTCGAGCGAGGGCGCATCGAAGCCGTGCAGCCGGTCGAGGGTGCTGAGCTCCAGCACGACGGGCTTGCCTTTCTTCACCGTCACCTCGTCCGGCAGGTAGTCGAACTTCATCGCCAGCATGCTGACATGCTGCGCGTCGTCGCCGCGTTCGGCGGCGACGACGCCCAGGACCGACCCCAGGGCGAGGGCGGCGCACGCCGCCGCGACCATCGCTGCGCGTCGCATGGGCCGTTCAGACCTTGTCCGCCGGGTGTTCTTGCACCTTGTAGTCGGCCTCTTTCACCTCGGCCTCGACCGAGCGCCAGCCCAGCCCCTTGAACGGCTGCGCCGCATCCCAGGGGATCGGCGTGCGCTTGGGCTGCGAGCCCGCCACCGGCAGCGGAAAGATCAGCGACTTCGCCGCATTGTGGGCGATGTGCCCGGTCATGTGATGGTGTTCCTGGTGGATGTGGCCGTAGAACACCGTCACATGCTGATAGGGCATCAGCGCATCGATCACGGCCTTGCCGTCGCGCGTCGTCCAGTCCCAGTCGGGATAGAGATCGAACAGCGGGCGGTGGGTGAAGGCGACGATCGGCTGCGCCTTGTCGAGCTTGGCGAGATCCTGGTTGAGCCAGCCGAGCTGTTCCTCGCCGATCTTGGCCGCGGGATCGGAGACGTTGTCGAGGACGATGAAATGCACGCCCTTGTGATCGAAGCTGTAATGGGTATCGCCGAAGAACTCCTTGAAGGCGGCGCCGTTGTCGAGCGAGGCGTCGTGCTCGCCGGGCATGAAGTGCAGCGTCTTGACCTTGAGGCCGTGGACGATGTCGCGGAACTCGCCCATGCGGCGGCGGCGTTCCTGGGCATCGTCCGTGGTGTGCGTGAGATCGCCGGTGAAGACCACGAAATCCGGCTCCATCGGCAGGCTGTTGACCGCGGCCACCGCGCGTTTGAGCGTGGTCTTGGCCTCGGGATTGACGGCGTCCCCGGAAAAGCCCCAATGGCTGTCGGAGAGCTGGACGAACATGAAGTCGCCGGCGGCGGCGAGCGCCCGCCCGGCGGTGCTGCCGAGGCCGAAGACGCCCGAGGCAAAGGCGACGCCGCCGAGCCCGGCAAGCTGGGCAAACTGCCGCCGGCTGATTCCCTGATGGTTGCGTGCACGCATGTGATCAATCTCCCCATGGACCGCGCCGGTTGAGCGCGGCGACGGGAAATGACTCCGGCGCCGGCGGATTTATTCGCGCCGCGCTATGATCGGGTCCGACGGAAGGGAGGGACCATGACGGCGGAAACCGCACAAATCCTGGGCTTCGAGGAAGCACACGAGATCGTGAAGGAGGTCGAAAGGCTGTTCGCCGCGGCCGATATCGCCGGCATCGTCGCCGGGTTCACGCCGGACGCGGTGGCCCGCTTCGGCGATTTTCCCGAGATGCGCGGGCGTGCCGCCATCGAGGCGTTCATCCGCGCCCGCTTCGCCCGGCAACGGAACTATCGCCTGGAGAAGCATTTGCGCATGGTGATGGGCGACCTCATCGGCAACGATTGGGACGCCGCCTGGGAAGACGCCAGGACAGGCAAGCGAATGCGCGGCCGCGGCATGGAATTCTGGCGCATGCGCGGCCGGCAGATCGCGCATTGGGACGCGGTGTTCAATGTCTGGGAGGAGGGCGGCGCACCCAGCATCGCCATCGTCTAGGCGAGGGGGCCCGCGCAGGGTCGAGATGGTGGCACGCGGCACGGTTGCGGTCCCGAAGCAAGGCGAGCTCTTTGCGCCGGATCCGGCGCTGCCGGAGGGGTTCGCCTATCGCGACGAGGTGATCGCGCCGGACGAAGAGGCGGCGCTGGTGGCGGCATTCGCCGGTCTTCCCTTCCAGCCGTTCGATTTCCACGGCTATCTCGGCAAGCGCCGGGTGGTGTCCTTCGGCTGGCGCTATGACTATGGCGGCAACGCGCTGCGGGAGAGCGAGCCGATGCCGCCCTTCCTGGAGCCGCTGCGCGTCCGGGCGGCGCGTTTCGCCGGCCTCGCGCCCGACGCGCTGCAGCAGGCCATGGTCACCGAATATGCCGCCGGCGCCGGCATCGGCTGGCATCGCGACAAGCCGATGTTCGAGGACGTGATCGCGCTCTCCTTCCTCGCGCCCTGCCGGTTGCGCTTTCGCCGCAAGGCGGCTACGGGATGGTCGCGCGCCGCGCAGGAGGTGCGGCCGCGCTCGGCCTATCTGCTGCGCGGGCCGTCGCGCCGGCAATGGGAGCACAGCATCCCGCCGCTCGATCGCTTGCGCTACTCGCTGACCTTCCGCTCCTTCGCCGCCGGCGACGCCCGCAAGCGATAGCGCCGCGGCCTCGGCGCCGGTATCAATCGGTCTCGATCGGCAGCGATCGGTCTTTCGCCCACTCGCCCATCGAGCCGTCATAGAGCGTCAGGTCGTCATAGCCGAGCTGGTGCAGCAGGAAGAGATCGATGGTGGCGGAGATACCGCCGCCGCAATAGCAGATGACGCGCTTTCCCTTGGTCACGCCCTCGGCGGCAAAACGGGCTGCGGCGTCGCCCGGCGCGACGAAGGTCTTCGCGGCGGGATCAACCAGCGTGGCTGCCGGGACATTGACGCTGCCCGGGATCCGCCCCGGCCGCCCGTAGCGGCTGGGCTCGAGACCGCTGTGGAATTGCGGACCGAGCGCATTCACCAGGACGACATCTCGACGAGCGAGGGCGGCGCGGACGGCTTCCTTGTCGACGAAGAAGCCCGGCCGCAGCGCCGCCGTGAAGACGGCAGGAGCATAACCCTTGGCGGGTCCGCTCTCGGTCGGGCGGTCCTCTGCCTGCCATTTGTCGAAACCGCCATCGAGCACCGCCGCATCGTCGAAGCCGAGCGATTTGAGCATCCACCAGAAGCGTGTCGCCCACATCATCGTGCCGACGCTATAGAGAACGACACGCGTTCCTTCGCC
Organism: Allostellaceae bacterium; assembly: GCA_035515835.1. Classification (GTDB taxonomy): domain Bacteria; phylum Pseudomonadota; class Alphaproteobacteria; order ATCC43930; family CGMCC-115725; genus DAHUYF01. The sequence goes on along the minus strand of DATJAV010000169.1, from coordinate 6 downwards.
GATGCC
>DATJAV010000168.1:0-5846 GCA_035515835.1 Allostellaceae bacterium | reverse complement strand
ATCAGCGAGGAGGGTCCCGAACCGCTCTGCCCCGGCAAATTCAAGCAGGTTGGATGCCAGTGCGTCTCGGTGCATAAATTTCCTCCCTGCGATCATTCTTACTGCTACCGCATTCGGCTGCCGTCAACATGGACTCGGACTCGGTGACGCCCCACCATGTGGCTTGATCAAGAACCAGCGGGGCCGCCGGTGTGGGCGGCAACGCAAAGGAGCAACCTTTGTCACGCGCCATCATCGCCACTCTCTGGCTCGCCTGGGCGGTCATCTGGCTCGTCGCCGCGGGCGGCGCCAAGACGACGCGCCGGCGCGAGACGCTGCGCTCGCAAGCGCTGCACCGGCTCCCGCTGCTCATCGCCGCCGTCTTGGTGTTCTGGCGGCGGCCCTTGCCGCCGCCGCTGATGGAGCGCTTTCTGCCGGCGACGCCCATGGTGGCCGCGCTCGGCGTCGTCATGGTGGCGGCGGGGCTGGGCTTTGCCGTCTGGGCGCGCTGGTATCTCGGCGCCAACTGGAGCGGCACGGTCACGGTCAAGGTCCGGCACGAACTCATCCGCACCGGGCCCTACCGCTGTGTCAGACATCCCATCTATACCGGCCTCTTGCTGGCGATTGCCGGCAGCGCCCTGGTGCTGGGCGAGTGGCGCGACGCCGTCGCCTTCGGCTTCGCGCTTCTTGCCTTGATCGTCAAAAGCCGGGTCGAGGAGCGATGGATGGACGAGACCTTCCCGGAATACCAGGCCTATCGCCAGGAGACCGCGGCGCTCGTTCCGTTCATCTATTGACGCCGTGCGTGCCATCCCCGGAGGAGAACCATGCCCGCCTCGCTCGTCGATACCTTCCGCGCCATGGCCTACAATAACGCCTGGGCCAATCATCGCCTGCTCGCCGCCTGTGCCCGACTGACTGAGGCAGAGCTCGAAGCGACGCGCACCAGCTTCTTCCCCTCCATCAAGGCGACGTTGAACCACATCCTCGTCATCGACTGGTTTTACGTCGACAGCCTCGAAGGCGGTTGGCTCGGCCCTCGCGCCTGGGCCGATCCGACGCCCTGCGCCACGGTCGCAGCGCTGCAGCGGGAGCAGGCGGCCGTCGATCGCCGGCTCATTGCCGTCTGCGAGGCGCTGACCGAAGCCTCGTTGAGCGGCGAGGTGTGCGTCAACCGCGGCGACGCCCCGATCCAGGTCGAGCGCCGCGATCGGCTGCTGTTGCACCTCTTCCAGCACCAGGTCCATCACCGCGGCCAAGCCCACGCGATGCTCTCCGGCACAAGCGTGGAGCCGCCGCAGCTCGATGAGTTCTTCCCCGCGCACGACGCGCCGCTCCGTGCCGCGGAACTCGCCGTGCTCGGTTGGACTGAGGCGACGGTGTGGGGCGGCGACGCCGGCCGTTAGGAGGACGGGCGGCCTAGAATCGGCAGTTCTTGAATTCGAGATGGCCGTGGAGCTGCTCGTCGCCGAGCGCGCAGTCGGCGTCGATCGCGCCCTCCAGCATCTTGACGGGGGTGGCGCTCTCGCCGTCCGGCGTCAGGGCGATGTGCAGGCTCTTGCAGACCTTGTCGTCGAAATGCAGCGGCGCGTTGGGCTCCATCGACATCGTGACCTCGAGCGAGGGCGGATTGCCGGGGCTCTTGATGATGTCGACGAAGACCGGACCGCCGCGCGGGTTCCGGGGGGTGCGCGGCTGGGCGAACGTGAAGCGCACGGCAATGTCGGCGCGCGGCGCCTCCTTGCCGGTCTGGCACATGGCGGGTTGCGCGGTCCAGCCGCCCAGCGTCTCGCCGGCGCCGCTCAAATGGCCGGAGAAGGTGCCGAAACCCTGCGCCAGGGCGGCGCCGGCCAGGACGGTGGGCACGACCATGAGCAACGAAAGGAGCTTCCGAGACATCGCGGTTTCCATGACCGAAGGAGTTGGTTTGATGCGCTATTGTAGCATAAGGGAAGCTCGCGTTGAACCCGCCGCACGGCCAACCGGAGCGCTCGGCCTGGACAGCATCCGCCCGGCGCGGCTAAAAGCGCCCGGCTTGGCGCCCGCCGCTCGAAGGCCCAGATAAGCCTCATGCAGACCACCAACGACATCCGCGCCGCGTTCCTCGACTTCTTCCGCCGCCATGGCCATGAGGTGGTGCCGTCCTCGCCGCTGGTGCCGCGGAACGACCCGACGCTGCTCTTCACCAATGCCGGCATGGTGCAGTTCAAGAACGTCTTCACCGGCGCCGAGAAGCGCGACTATGTCCGCGCCGTCACCTCGCAGAAATGCGTCCGCGCCGGCGGCAAGCACAACGACCTCGAGAATGTGGGCTATACCGCGCGCCATCACACTTTCTTCGAGATGCTGGGCAATTTCTCCTTCGGCGATTACTTCAAGGACCGCGCCATCGAGCTCGCCTGGACCCTGGTGACGCGCGAATTCGGCCTCGCCAAGGACCGCCTCCTCGTCACCGTCTATTCCGAGGACGACGAGGCAGCGGTGCTCTGGGCCAAGATCGCCGGCCTCCCGCCGTCGCGGATCATCCGCATCCCGACCTCCGACAATTTCTGGGCGATGGGCGATACCGGCCCCTGCGGGCCCTGCTCCGAAATCTTCTACGACCATGGCGAGCATATCCCCGGCGGCCCGCCGGGCAGTCCCGACGGCGATGGCGACCGCTTCATCGAGATCTGGAACCTCGTCTTCATGCAGTACGACCAGGTGACGAAAGAGGAGCGCCGGCCGCTGCCGCGCCCCTCGATCGACACCGGCATGGGGCTCGAGCGCATCGCCGCGGTGATGCAGGGAAAGCACGACAATTACGACATCGACCTGATGCGGGCGCTCATCCTCGCCTCGGCCGAGGCCTCGGGCGTGGCGGCCGACGGGCCGCAGGCGGTCTCGCACCGCGTCATTGCCGACCATCTCCGCACCAGCGCCTTCCTGATCGCCGACGGCGTGCTGCCGGCCAAGGACGGACGCGGCTATGTGCTGCGCCGCATTATGCGCCGCGCCATGCGCCATGCGCATATGCTGGGGGTCGAGGAGCCGATGATGTGGCGCCTGGTGCCGGCCCTGGTGCGGCAAATGGGCCAGGCCTTCCCCGAGCTCAGCCGCGCCGAGGCGCTCATCAGCGAGACGCTGAAGTATGAGGAGACGAGCTTCAAGCAGACGCTGGGACGCGGCTTGAAGCTCCTCGACGAGGAGACGGCGAAACTTGGCGCCGGCGAGCCCTTGCCCGGCGAGGTCGCCTTCAAGCTCTACGACACCTATGGCTTTCCGCTCGATCTCACCGAGGACGTGCTGCGCGGGCGCGGCCGGAGCGTTGCCGTCGATGCCTTCAACGTGGCGATGGAGCGCCAGCGTGCCGAGGCGCGGAAGCATTGGGTGGGCTCGGGCGAGGCTGCCACCGACCGGATCTGGTTCGAGCTCAAGGAGCAATTGGGCGCGAGCGAGTTCCTGGGCTACGAGACCCCGGTCGCCCAGGGCAAGGTCAGCGCCATCGTCGTCGGGGGCAAGCCGGTTGCCGCGGCGAGCGCCGGGCAAGAGGCGGCGGTCATCGTCAACCAGACGCCGTTCTACGGCGAATCCGGCGGCCAGGTCGGCGATACCGGCGTCATCTTCTCGTCCGCGGGCGGCGACTTCGCCGTCGCCGACACGCAGAAGAAGGCAGGGGACCTCATCGTCCATTTCGGTTGCCTGCGCCATGGCGCGCTCGCCGTCGGCGATTTCGTCGAGCTCCGCATCGACGAGACGCGCCGCGACCAGCTCCGCGCCAATCACTCGGTGACGCATCTGCTGCACCAGGCGCTCCGGCGGCGCTTGGGCGAGCATGTGACGCAGAAGGGCTCGCTGGTGGCGCCCGAGCGGATGCGCTTCGATTTCAGCCAACCCCGCGCGCTGACGGCGGACGACATCCGCTTTCTCGAGGCGGAGGTGAATGCCCGCATCCGCCAGAACGGCGAGGTCTCGACTCGTCTCATGACCCCGGCGAAGGCGGTCGAAGCGGGGGCGCTGGCGCTTTTCGGCGAGAAATACGGCGAGGAGGTGCGCGTCGTCGCCATGGGCGAGGAGGCGCATGACCACGGCACCCGCCCGTTCTCGGTCGAACTCTGCGGCGGCACGCATGTGCGGCGGACGGGCGACATCGGCTACTTCAAGATCGTCTCGGAGAGCGCCGTCGCCGCCGGCGTGCGCCGCATCGAGGCGCTGACGGGGGCGGCGGCCGAGGCCTATGTGCTGGACGAAGAGGCCGTGCTGCGTGAGGCCGCAAGCGCGCTCCGCGCCGCCCCCGGCGAGCTGCCGGCGCGCGTCCTCGGCTTGGTCGAGGAGAGGAAGCGCCTGGAGCGCGAGCTGAGCGAGGCGCATCGCCGCATCGCCAGCGGCGACGGCGCGGCGAAGCCGGCGCCCAAGGACATAGGCGGCATCAAATTCGCCGGCCGCAAGGTCGACAATGTGCCGGCGAAGGAATTGAAGAGCCTCGCCGACGACATGAAAAAGGAGATCGGCTCCGGCGTCGTGGCGCTGGTGGCGAGCGCGGACGGCAAGGCCTCGCTCGTGGTCGGCGTGACGCCGGATCTGGTGCCGCGCTTCAACGCGGTCGATCTTGTGCGCGTCGGCGCCGAGGCGCTCGGCGGCAAGGGCGGCGGCGGCCGCCCCGACATGGCGCAAGCCGGCGGCCCCGACGCCGCCAAGGGCGCCGCCGCGCTCGCCGCGGTCGAGCAGGCGGTGGCGGCGAAGGCGCAGGCAGCGGAATAGCAAAGAAGACGCACCACGGACACACGAAGGGCACGGAGTTTTTTGGACGCGCCGCGCCCAACCTCAACTTTCTCCGTGGTCTTGCGTGTCTTCGTGGTGCTTTTTTCTTTGCTGCGGCGCCGCATACGAGCTCACCGGATTCAGTGGTTATTAACCGTAAAGCGAAGCGCGGGATTTTTTCGCGCGCGATCAACGGCGCGTTAACTATGGCGGCCGTAGCATCCTCTCGTCAGGACGAATTTCCCGGCGGAGTCGACCATGATGCTGGAAATCGCGAAACTGAAGCAGATGTCGCAGAGCGATTTTCTCACGCTCGGCAATGCCAGCACCGCCTATGTGAAGCGCGTCGAAGCGGATGGATTGGTCGCTTACGCCGCGCACGCCGCCGACGGCACTTACATCACCCTCTTCACCGATCGCGACATCGCCTTCGAGGCGCTGCGCGAATACGACCTCGATCCCGTCAGCCTGCACTGATCGCTCGCGCCTTTTTTCGGCGCGCCGCACTTGAAGCACCTTTCTTTTCTTCTTTTCACGGCCGCGCGTCACGGCCATTCGCGTTCTTGCGCCGGAGCTATGCCATCGCCTTCTTGAGGCGCGCGTCGAGCGTGTCGAGGAACTGGGTCGTGGTGAGCCAGGGCTGGTCGGGGCTGATGAGAACGGCGAGGTCCTTGGTCATCGAGCCCGCCTCGACCGCGTCGACGCAGACCTTCTCCAACGTCTCGGCAAAGCGCTTCACCTCGGGCGTGCCGTCGAACTCGCCGCGATAGGAGAGGCCTCGCGTCCAGGCGAAGATGGACGCGATGGGGTTGGTCGAGGTCTCCTTGCCCTGCTGGTGCATGCGATAGTGGCGCGTCACCGTGCCATGCGCCGCCTCGGCCTCGACCGTCTTGCCGTCGGGCGTCAGCAGCACCGAGGTCATGAGGCCGAGAGAGCCGAAACCCTGCGCCACCACGTCCGACTGCACGTCGCCATCGTAATTCTTGCAAGCCCAGACAAAGCCGCCGCTCCATTTGAGCGCGAGCGCGACCATGTCGTCGATGAGCCGGTGCTCGTAGGTCAGATTGCGCTTTTTGAACTCGGCGGCGAACTCGCTGTCGAAGACCTCCTGGAACAGGTCCTTG
>DATJAV010000167.1:0-7354 GCA_035515835.1 Allostellaceae bacterium | reverse complement strand
TCGCGATCGCCGACGGCAAGGCCACGGTGACCCGCGAGGTCGACGGCGGGCTTGAGACCATCGAGCTCAAGATGCCGATGGTGATCACCACGGACCTCCGCCTCAACGAGCCGCGCTACGCCTCGCTCCCCAACATCATGAAGGCGAAGAAGAAGCCGATCGAGCAGCTGACGCCCGACGCTCTCAAAGTGGACGTGACGCCTCGCCTCGTCACGCTCAAGGTCGAGGAGCCGCAAAAGCGGCAAGGCGGCAAGAAAGTGGGCTCGGTCCAGGAGCTCGTCGACAAGCTCAAGAACGAAGCACGGGTGATCTGATGACTCTCCTCGTCGTCGCCGAGCACGACAACAAGGCGCTCAAGGGATCGACGCTGAACGCCGTCGCCGCGGCGGCGGCGATCGATGGCGACGTTCATGTGCTGGTCGCGGGGCGCGACGCCCGGCCCGCCGCCGAGGCCGCCGCCAAGGTAAAGGGTGTCGCCAAGGTGTTGCTGGCCGAGGAACCGGCCTATGAGCACCTCCTCGCCGAGGATCTGGCGGCGTTGGTGGTGAAGCTTGCGCCCAACTACAGCCACGTGCTGGCGCCCGCCACCACCTTCGGCAAGAACTTCGCGCCGCGCGTGGCGGCGCTCCTCGACGTGGCGCAGATCTCCGACATCAGCGGCGTCGTCTCGCCCGACACTTTCGTGCGGCCGATCTATGCCGGGAACGCGCTGGCGACGGTCCAGTCCAAGGACAAGATCAAGGTCATCACCGTCCGCCTCACCGCGTTCCCTGCCGCCGAGGCGGTGGGCGGCAGCGCGCCCATCGAGACGGTGGCGGCCGTGGCCGGCGCCGGCCTCTCGCGCTTCGTCGGCGCCGAGCTCTCGAAATCGGAACGTCCCGAGCTCACCGCCGCGCGCATCATCGTCTCCGGCGGCCGCGGCATGCAGTCGGGCGACAATTTCAAGCTGTTGGAGAGCCTCGCCGACAAGCTCGGTGCCGCCGTCGGTGCGTCCCGCGCCGCGGTCGACGCCGGCTTCGTCCCCAACGACTACCAGGTCGGCCAGACCGGCAAGATCGTCGCGCCCGAGCTCTATATCGCCGTCGGCATTTCCGGCGCCATCCAGCATCTGGCGGGGATGAAGGACTCCAAAGTCATCGTCGCCATCAACAAGGACGAAGAGGCACCGATCTTCCAGATCGCGGATTACGGCATCGTCGGCGACCTCTTCAAGATCGTGCCGGAGCTCGACGCCGAGCTCGCCAAGCGCAAGACCTCTTGAGGGCACGGCACATTGTGGTGGAGCGGGTCATGACGACCGATCGAAGCGACAGCATCCACACCATCGGCGTCATCGGCGCCGGGCAGATGGGAAGCGGCATCGCCCATGTCTGCGCGCTCGCCGGCTTCGACGTACGCATGACCGACCAGGACCCGAAGGCGATCGAGCACGCCCTGGGGGTGGTCGATCGCAATCTCGGCCGACAGGTCGCGCGCGGACGCGTCAGCGACAGCGACAAGGCCGCGGCGCTGAAGCGCATCAAGACCGGCATGTCCTACGAGATGTTCGGGGATTGCGACATCGTCATCGAGGCAGCGACCGAGAAGGAGGAGGTGAAGCGCGAGATCTACAAGACGCTCGTGCCGCGGTTGAAGGCGGAGGCGATCCTCGCCTCGAACACTTCGTCGATCTCGATCACGCGGCTGGCCGCCGCGACCGACCGCCCCGACCGCTTCATCGGCATGCATTTCATGAATCCGGTGCCGGTGATGACGCTGGTCGAGCTCATTCGCGGCATCGCCACCGACGAGCCCACTTTCCAGAAGGTGCGCGAGCTCGCCGTGAAGCTCGGCAAGACGCCGGTCGCGGCCGAGGATTTCCCGGCCTTCATCGTCAACCGCATCCTGCTGCCGATGATCAACGAAGCGGTCTACACGCTCTATGAAGGGGTGGGCTCGGTCGACGCGATCGACACGGCGATGCGGCTCGGCGCCAACCATCCCATGGGCCCGCTCGAACTCGCCGATTTCATCGGCCTCGATGTCTGTCTCGCCGTGATGCAGGTGCTCTATGAGGGCTTGGCCGACAGCAAGTACCGCCCCTGCCCGCTCCTCGTGAAATACGTCGAGGCCGGCTGGATCGGCCGCAAGGCCGGGCGCGGCTTCTACGACTATCGCGGCGAGAAGCCGGTGCCGACGCGGTAGCACCCGCGGCTCTCGTCGGGGGAGCGGCATGTCGACGACGCTTGGTCAACTCACCTCCCTCGACCTCATCCGCGGCTTTGTCGCGGTGGGCCGCCGCATGAGCATCACGCTGGCCGCCGAGGATCTCTGCCTCACCCAATCGGCCGTGAGCCGCCAGGTGCGCACGCTGGAAGACCTGCTGGGCGTGAAGCTGCTGGTCCGCGGCCATCGCTCGATCGCCTTTACGGCCGAGGGCGAGCGGCTCTTCCGCCGCGCGGACGAGGCGATCCGGCAGCTGCAGGCCGTGATCGGCGGCATAAGCGCCGATGTCGCGGCGCGCCCGGTGACGATCACCGCCAGCATCGGCGTCGCCGGACTCTGGCTGCTGCCGCGTTTGGGCGCGTTTCTGGAGCGGCATCCCAACATCGATGTGCGCCTCTCGGCCAACAACGAGATGAGCGATCTCAGCGCCGACGGACTCGATCTCGCCATCCGCTATTGTCCCCCGGAGGCCGCGCCGGCGCGGGCAACGCGGCTCTTCGGCGAGACCGTGGCGCCGGTCGCGCACCCCTCGCTCGGACTTTCCGCACTTGCCTCGCCGCGGGAATTGGCGGCGCAGGTCCTGCTGGAGTTCGACGGCGAGTATCGACCGTGGCTGCGCTGGGACGAGTGGCTCGCCTCTCAGGGCTGGGCACGCCTCAAGCCCAAGGCCGTCCTTCGCTTCAACCAGTACGACCAGACGATCCACGCGGCAATCGCCGCGCAGGGCGTGGCGCTTGGGCGGCTCGAGCTGATCGGCGCCGCGCTCGCCGACCGGCGTCTCGCGATCGTGACGGTGCCACGGCCGGGACCGGTTTCGGCCAACGCCTACTGGCTCATCCGAACCTCTTCCGCCCCACGTAGCGAGGTGGAGGACGTGGTTGGCTGGATCGAGGACGAGGCGAAGAGACTCGCCTCCTGATCCCGATTCGCATTCTCCTCCCGCATGCGACCGGCAAATATTCCTCGGTTGTGCCGGTCGTCGAGATCGCGTTTGATGGGACGTGGCTCAGATACCTCCCCCACCGTCGCCCGCAATCGAGTTCTGGTTCGAATTCGCCAGCAATTACAGCTATCTCAGCGTCATGCGGATCGAGGACGCGGCACGACGGCGCGGCGTCTCGATTGCCTGGAAGCCGTTTCTCCTCGGACCGATCTTCCGCGCCTTGGGCATGGAGACGTCGCCTTTCGTCCTGCAGAAGGAGAAGGGCGCCTATGTCCGGCAAGACATGGTGCGCCAGTGCGGCAAATATGGCCTCCGATGGACCCAGCCCAGCGTCTTTCCTCGGCTCGGCGTGCTTCCGCTGCGCATCGCGCTCATCGGCGCTGAGGAGCCCTGGATGGGCGCCTTCTGCCGCCGGGTGATGGAGCTCAACTTCGTGCTGGACGAGGACATGAACCAACCCGACCGCTTGGCGCCGATACTGACGGAACTCGGTCTGCCGGCCGCGGAGATCATGGACGCGGCGCAGGCCGAGCCGACCAAGACCCGCTTGCGCGCGCAAACGGAAGAAGCGCGCCGCAGGGGCGTATTCGGCGCTCCCACCTTCTTCGTCGGCAAGCAAATGTTCTGGGGCAACGATCGCCTGGACGATGCTCTTCTCTTCGCGTCGGAAGGGAAGCCGTGAGGGTCTCACCGAGGAGGTATCCATGCCGGTTCGCATCGAGCGCAGGGATCGCGTACTGACGGTCATCCATTCGCGCGCCGAGCGGCGCAACGCCGTCGATCCCGACCACGCCGAAGCGCTTTATCACGCCTTTCTCGCCTTCGACGCCGACGAGACCGCGGACGTCGCCGTCTTTTGGGGCGAAGGCGGCGCGTTTTGCGCCGGCGCCGATTTGAAGAGCCTCGCGACCCGTGGCATTGCCACGCCCGAGAACGCTGCAACGCACACCTCGCTAGAATTTCCCAAGGACGGTGGCATCGTTTCGCGCGGCCCCATGGGACCGTCGCGGCTCACGCTCGGCAAGCCCGTGATCGCCGCGATCGAGGGGCCGGCGGTGGCGGGCGGCATGGAGCTGGCGCTTTGGGCCGATTGCCGCGTCATGGCGGAAGGGTCCTACATGGGCGTCTATTGCCGGCGCTGGGGCGTGCCGTTGTGCGATGGCGGCACGGTGCGGCTGCCGCGCCTTGTCGGCCAGGGCCGCGCGCTCGAGATCATCATGACCGGCCGCAAGGTGGAGGCCGAAGAGTGTCTCCGCATCGGCCTCTGCGAGAAGGTCGTCCCCAAGGGCAAAGCCCGACGCGCCGCCGAGACGATGGCGCAGGAGATCGCGCGCTTTCCGCAGCTTTGCATGCGCGCCGATCGGCGCTCCGTCTATTTGCAGCACGGCCTTCCCGAGCGCGACGCGCTGGAGCGGGAATGGAACAACTGCGCCGGCGTCTTCAGGGCCGAAGGTGCCGCCGGCGCCGCCCGCTTCGCCCAGGGTGCCGGACGGCACGGCGATTTCGGCAACAGCTGATCGGTCGGCGCAAGCGAGCCGCTCATCGGGGCGGCGCGATCGTGCCTCTGGAGGGCACCAACGATTGGCATTCCCGTACCGCATGCGAACGGCGAATTTTCCTCGTTTGTACCGTCCTTTGCGAAAGCGTTTGATGGCGGCGTCGTTCAGACCCGAGAGGTACGACGATGTCGTTGCAAGCCGCTGGCCGCGGAAGCGCCCGGATACTCAGTCCCGTCATCCTTTGCGTGATCGCCGCCGCGCTTGTCATGAGCGCCGCGCTGGGCGTCCGCCAGACCTTCGGCCTTTTCATCGGACCGCTGTCTTTGGAGCATGGCTTTCCGGTGGCGATGATTGCCTTCGCCATCGCCCTCCACAATCTCGTCTGGGGCATTGCTCAGCCCTTTGCCGGCGCGGCGGCCGATCGCTACGGCGCCGCGCCTGTCGTTGCCTTCGGCGCGATCGTCTTCGCCATTGGTCTCGCCGCCGTGGCCGTCGCGCCCTCGGGTGTGGTGTTGGTGCTGGGCATGGGTGTGCTGGTCGGTATCGGCATCAGCTGCACCAGCTTCGGCGTGGTGCTGAGTGCCGTCGGTAGGGCCGCATCGGCCGAGCAGCGCAGCATGGCGATGGGCCTTGCGAGCGCCGGCGGCTCGATGGGCCAAGTGCTGTTGGTGCCGCTCGCGCAAGGGGTCTCCGCGCTCTCGGGAACCGCCTTATCGCTCATGGTGCTCGCAGGCTCTCTCCTGCTGGCAGCGCCCCTCGGGATCCTGCTGGATCGGGGCGGCGGTGTCAGCGCGCGCCCGCTGGAACCCGCGCCGATGCCGTTGGCGACCGCGGTGGCGCTCGCGCTGCAGCATCGCGGATACCGCCTGCTGACGCTCGGATTCTTCACCTGCGGGTTTCAGCTGGCGTTCATCGGCACGCATCTCCCGAACTATCTGTCGCTTTGTCATATGCCCGTCGGGCTGGGCGCCACGGCGTTGGCGCTGGTCGGCTTGTTCAACATGGCGGGGAGCTGGGGCTGCGGCTGGCTCGGCGGGCGCTTCCGCCAACAACATGTTCTCGGTTGGCTGTACCTGATCCGGGGCGCCGCCATCGCCCTCTTCTTCCTGCTGCCGAAATCGCCGGTGTCGGTGATGATTTTCGCGGCCACCATGGGCCTTCTCTGGCTCGGCACCGTGCCCTTGACCAGCGGCCTCGTCGCCAAGGTCTTCGGCACGCGCCATCTCGGCACGCTCTTCGGCGTCTGCTTCCTCAGCCACCAGATCGGCTCGTTCCTGGGCGCCTGGGCCGGCGGCTATGTGCTCGATGTAACCGGATCATACGCGAGCGCTTGGGCCGCCACTGCCGCCGCCGGGCTGGTGGCCGCGCTGCTTCACTTTCCCATCGACGATGCGCCGGCCGCCGTTGCCGTCCCGGCGCGCGCCTAGCCGTCGGCGCTAACCCGCCGGCGTGCCGTGGTCGCGCGTGAAGAGCGCGATGCCGAGCCAGAGACCGCAGACGAAGAGCGAGAGGCCGATCGTCGGCAGGGCCGGCGCGCGGAAGAGATCGAGCGGCACGTCGCCGGCCGCGGTCACGGCATTGAGCAGGAAGACGGTGGCGACTCCGAAGGAGATGCCGGCGCTCTTCCAGCGATGGGCGTCGCGCGCGCGAAAGAAGCGCCAGCCGACCCAGAGAGCGATCAGAATCTGGATCCCGCGGCAGCCATCGAGAACGAAATCAGGGAGCGTCATCGCCCGTTTCCCTTGCGCCGGGCAGCCTCGTCGCTGGCGCCGGCATTGTCGACAGCAGTCTCGCCGCAAAGATGTTTGCATTCCGTAAATCATACCCGGGAGTTAGCGCAAACCCCCGCGGTCAGGGGCCCACGCCGATGACGCCATCCCCTAGCATTGTCAGGACTTCCGTGGCAGGATGCGCCCGCGCCACAATGGGGTGCCGCCGCCATGAGGTTGTTGGTTGTCGATTGCGTTAGATAGCTGTCCGGCACTGGTTCTCAATGCCGATTTCCGGCCGTTGAGCTACTTTCCTTTGTCCCTATGGTCCTGGCAGGAGACGGTAAAGGCGGTCTTCCTCGATCGCGTCAACATCATCTCGCTCTATGACCGCGTCGTGCGCAGCCCCTCCTTCGAGATGCAGCTGCCCAGCGTCATCTCGCTGAAAGAATACATCCCGACGGCGCGCCGCCCAGCCTTCACGCGGTTCAACGTCTTCTTGCGCGACAGCTTTACCTGCCAATATTGCGGCGAGGACTTCCCGTCGCACGACCTGACCTTCGATCACGTCGTGCCGCGCTCGCGCGGCGGCCGCACGATCTGGGAGAACGTCGTCACCGCCTGCTCCGGCTGCAACCTCTTCAAGGGCAACCGCTTGCCCCAGGAGAGCGGCATGTATCCGCGCCACGTCCCCTGCCAGCCCTCGACGGTGCTGCTGCAGGAGAATGGCCGGGCCTTCCCGCCCAATTTCCTCCATCACAGCTGGCGCGACTTTCTCTACTGGGACAGCGAGCTCGAGCAGAGTTAGCCGCTAGCGCTGGTCGAACTGCCAGGAATAGGCGCCGACCGGCTCGTCATGGCCGCTCCAGCCAGGAAAGCTGTTGGTCGCCCCTTGAAAGCGCGATGCGTCGATATCGGCCGAGATCGCTCGCTGGGTCGTATAGTCGACGTCGCGCGCGTCGCCGGCGCAGCCGGCCAGCAAGAATAAGGCCGCTGCT
>DATJAV010000166.1:0-25808 GCA_035515835.1 Allostellaceae bacterium | reverse complement strand
GGCCGCGACATAGATGAAGAGCTTCGCCGCCGCCTGCGGCGTCACGTGGAGCGCGAGCGAAACGATGGTGGGTCCCCAGAGATAATAGCCGTAGGCCGCGGCCGAGGAGCCGAACCAGATCAGCACCGTCTGGAAGAAGAGCCGCGGATTGACCGAGTAGAGCTCGGAGAGCTTGCCGCGGGGCTCCGCATGCGGCGCAGCGGTCGGCAGCGGCACGCGCTCGAGCGGCAGGCCCAATTGCTTTGCCGCTGCCGCGCGCGCTTCGGCAAAACGCCCCTTTGAGGTGAGCCAGCGCACCGATTCCGGCACGAAGGCCCAGGCCAGCGCACCGACGATGAGCGCCCCGAAGCCGGTCATCGCCACGCCGCGCCAGCCGAAGGCATGCAGCAGGATCGCGGCGGTGAAGGAGGCGAGCAGCGTCCCCGCGCTGGCGAAGACGACGTAAAGGCTGGTCAAGCCGGTGCGCCAGCGCGTCGGCGTCTGCTCGACGATGATGGTGAGCGACGGGGTCACGCCGGCGGCAAGGCCGAAGCCCACGAGGAAGCGCAAGATCGCGAGCGGGATCCAGGCGCCGGTCGGCAAGAGCCCGATGGCACCAGCGGCGAGACCGCAGATGAAGGTGCCGCTGACGGTCTGCATCTTCCGCCCGAAGCGATCGCCGAGCGACCCCCAGACGAGCGCGCCGAAGATCGCGCCGACGCCGGCGCCGTAGAGGATGAGCGCGCCCTGGCCGTAGGTGAGGTGCCAGGCGGGGCCGATCACCGCCATGACGAAGGCGATGAGGAAGAAGTCGAAGAAATCGAGCAGCCAGACCCCGGCCATGATGGCAAAATTCGTCCAATATCGCCGGGTCAATGGCGCGGCGTCGAAGAGCGCCAAGAGTTCCTCAGAGGTTTGCTCCGACATCTGCGCTTCCTCCCTGTTTCGACCGTTGTCGCCGAGGATGCGGCCGGTTCTTGGCGGCTCGACGGCAAGCCTTCCTTGCCGGCACACCCGGGATTCCCGAGCTTTTCTTGTAATCTTGAACCTTTTTCCCCCACCCTGGCAACAAGCATCGTGGAGTGTGGTTGCGTCTGAGAAATCAGCTCCCGATCGAACGGGATCGCCGGCTCTTGGACATCGCCATTCCCGCGAAAGCGGCAATCCAGGGCTACAAGCCCGTCGCTTGCCCTGGGTCCCCGCTTTCGCGGGGACGGCGAAGGAGTGTGGTTCCGTCTAAGCGAATCAGCCCTAGCGCCGGCGCCAGGTGAAGATCGAGGACACGGCGTAGTTCCACACCGAGCCGACGATGGCGCCGGCGATGCCGGCCAGCCACCACACATGGTCGGCGGCGAAGACGTAGCTGGCGATGCCGATATTGCCGACCGCGCCCACCGCGCAAATGAGATAGAAGGAGAAGAGGCCGGTCAGCAGCTTCAGGCCGCGCAGCCGCTGGTCGCGATAGGTGAAGAGATTGTTGAGGAAGAAATTCGAGCTCATGGCGACAATCGTGGCGATCGTCTGCCCGGTGGTGAAATCGAGCGAGGGGAAAGCGAGGCAGGTGCGCAGCACGGCGAGATGGACGACGAGGCCGAGGCCGCCGATGAAGGCGAAGAGGGCGAAGCGCACCGGCACGATATGGCCGACGAGCTTGTCGGCCAGCAGCATGCCGAACTCCCAGGCGACCATCGTATCGAGCTTGCTGGTGCCGAAGCGGCGCTGGCGGAATTCGTAGGGCAGCTCCTTGAGGCGGGGCGCCGAGGGCAACGACGCCAGCAGGTCGAGCAGGATCTTGAAGCCCTGGCCCGAGAGCCGCCGCACCCCCTGGTCGAAAACGTCGCGGCGCAGCATGAAGAAGCCGCTCATCGGGTCGGCGATCTCGGTCCTGCAGATGATGCGCGAAAGACTGGTGGCGAAATTGCTGATGCCGATCCGACGCTGGTCCAACGCGCCGAAGCCGCCGCCGGCGACATGGCGCGATCCCACGACGATGTCGCAGGGCTCGCGCTTCAGGGACTCCAGCATGCGCGGCAGCAGCCGCTCGTCATGCTGCAGATCGGCATCCATCACCGCGACGAAGGGAGCGGCAGACGCGAGCATGCCTTCGATGCAGGCGCTCGAGAGGCCGCGCCGGCCGATTCGCTGCAGGCAGCGGATGCGGGGATCGCGCTGCGCCAGGGCGCGCACGGTGAGCGCGGTGCCGTCTGGCGAATCGTCGTCGACGAAGATGATCTCCCACGGGACGCCGTCGAGCGCGGCCTCGACCAGCTCCACCAGCGGCTCGACGTTGTCGCGCTCGTTGAAGGTCGGCACGATGACGCTGAGCTCCGGCACCCGTGCCGCGACCGCCGCCATCTCCACCTTCGCTTCGCTCTGCAACCGCCGCTCCCCGGTAGCGCTCGCCCGTGTTCCGAGCCCAGTACCTTATCCCCAACGCGGCCGCAAGGAGATCCCGCGCGACAGCCATGCCGGCCGATGCTACATCTCTTCCCGCGGAGGAGAGCCATGGCACGGATCGAGGTCCCAGGCGGCGTGGTCGATGTGGTCTCGGTCGGCGAGGGGCCCGACCTGGTGCTGCTGCATTCGCTGCTGATCGACCGCTCCGGTTTCGACAAGGTCGTGCCGGCGCTCGCCCGGACGCGGCGCGTGCATCGCGTGGCGCTGCCGGGCTTCGACGGCTCATCGCCGGCCGGACCGGGCGTCGAGGATTTCGCCGACCGCGTCGCGCTTTGCTTGGGTGCGCTCCGCCTCCGCCCCGGCAGCGCGGTGCTCGGCAATGGCTTCGGCGGTTTCGTCGCGCTGGCGCTCGCGGCACGTCACGGCGCGCTCTTCGAGAAGCTGCTGCTCGTCGACACCGCGGCCGCGTTTCCGCCGGCAACGAAGCAGGCTTTCGCCGTCATGGCCGAGACGGTCGAGGCGGGCGGCATGGGCGCCGTCGCCGAGATCGCCGCGCGCCGCATCTTCCACGCGGGCTATCTCGCGGCACATCCCGAGGCGGTGGCGGAGCGCCGCGCCGTTCTCATGCGTTTCGATCCGCAGGGTTTCGTCGCCGCCTGCCGCGCCTTGGAGCGCGTCGACCTCCGCGCCCTGCTGCCCCGCATCGCCAACCCGACGCTCGTGGTGGTGGGCGAGCTCGACGCCGCGACACCGCTCGATCTCGCGCGCGAGCTGGCGCAGCAGGTCAAAGGCGCGCAGTTCCTGCTACTCCCTGGCTGCGGCCACTGCCCGCCGCTCGAGCAGCCCGAGGCGTTTCTCGCAGCTGTGGAGCCGTTCCTTATTTGACTTGCAGAGAGAACGTGCGTCCTTCGAGACGCGCCCTTCGGCGCTCCTGGGGGTGCGGTTCGCAGGAGGATTGCAGCTCCCGCTCAGCGCTTGTAGCTCTGATCCTCGCGGTCGAGCCGGCGCAGCATCGCCGCCCAAGCGTAGTCCGCGCCGCCGGCGCCGCTCTTGCCGAACTCGGCGGTGACGCCGATGGCGCCCGGCGCGGCCTCGATGAGCGGGCGGTTGCAGGCAAGCGCCTGCAGCTGCGCGCGCCCCGCCTTCTCCAGCAGATACATCGTGACGTAGGCGGTGCCGATGGTGGGAGAAGCCACGAGGGTGCCGTGGTTGCGCAGGATCATGACGCTCTTGTCGCCGAGGTCCCGCACCAGCCGCTCGCGCTCGCTCAAATCGAGGGCGATGCCCTCATAGTCGTGGAAGGCCATCTGGCTCTGGAAGAACATCGCGGTCTGCGACAGCGGCAGGAGGCCGCCTTGCAGCATCGAGAGAGCCATGCCGGCTTCGGTGTGAAGATGGATGACGCAGCCGACATCGGGTCGCGCCTTGTGCACGGCGCTATGGATGGTGAAGCCGGCGGCGTTGATCGGGTATTTTGACTCGCCGATGATGCGGCCGTCCAAATCGACTTTGACCAGGTTGGACGCCGTCACTTCCTCGAACGCCAGCCCGAAAGGGTTGATGAGGAAGTGGTGCTCGGGCCCGGGCACGCGCGCCGAGATGTGGTTGTAGATGAGCTCGTCCCAACCGTTCCTCTGCGCCAGGCGATAGCAGGCGGCAAGCTCGATGCGGAGCTTCCGCTCGCCCTCGCCGATGGGGGCATTGGCGGAGCGTCGCTCCGCCGTCATGGTGACGTCCTTCTCCATCGCCTCTCTCCTCAGCCGAAGGCGCCCTTGATCCGCTCCGGCGACAGCGGCAGGTCGCGCAGCCTGACGCCGGTCGCATGATGGATGGCATTGCCGATCGCCGCCGCGGCCGGCCCTTGCGCCGCTTCGCCCGCGCCCAGCGAGCGCTCCTCGGGACGGTCGAGCACGCTCACCTCGATCGCCGGCACCTCGGGGAAGGCCAGGATCGGATAGCGCACCCAATCGCGCGACGTGATGTGCTCGGTGCTGAAAGTCACTTGCTCCTTCAAGGTCCAGCTCACCGCCTGGATGATGCCGCCTTCCGTCTGGTTGATGAGGCCGTTGGGATTGACGGTCTGCCCGGCGTCGATCGCGGCTTTCGCTTGCGTCACACGCACCTTGCCGCTGGCGCGGTCGACCTCGACATCGACGATGACGGCGAGATATGCCGAAAGGTTCTTGTACTTGGCAAAGCCCACGCCGCGGCCCTTGCCGGTGCCGCCGGGCAGGCCCGGCTGCCAGCCGGCGAGAGCGGCCGCCCGCTGGATCACGGCGTTGGCGCGGGGATCACTCAGATGGCGCAGGCGGAACTCGACCGGATCGACCTTCGCCGCCTTGGCGAGATCGTCCATGAAGGTCTCGACGGCGAAGATATTGGCATAGGCGCCAAGCCCCCGGAGCGCCGAGACGCGGATCGGCATTTGCGGGATGAAATGATGCACCACCTTCTGGCGCGGCAGATCGTAGAGCGGAATGGCGTTGCGGTCGCCGCCGCCGGCGGGCTGCGGGATCATGAGCGGCTTGCCCGGTGCCTTCGGCTGCGCCAGGTGCCAGGCGGCGAGGAGGTTGACGCCGTCCTTTTGCGGCCGCGTCGTGTGGGTGTTGGTCCAGACGTGATGCTCCCAGTCGACGATCGCGCCGACTTCGTTGAGGCTGGCGCGGAGATCGATGCTCATGGCCGGGCCGAACGGCTCCCAGCTGAACTCGTCGTCGCGCATCCACTGCACCTTGACCGGACGGCTCCCGGCCGCGCGGGCCAGGAGCGCCGCGTCGAGCGCCACGTCGTCGGCGCCGTTATGGCCGTAGCAGCCCGAGCCTTCGCCATGGATGCAGCGGATCTTCGCCACGTCCATGTCGAGCGCCTTGGCGAGATCCCGCTGCAGCGGGAAGACGCCCTGGCTGTGCGTCCAGACCGTGAGCTTGCCGTCCTTCAGCTGCGCCACGGCACAGGAAGGACCGATCGAGGCATGCGCGGTGTAGGGCCGGGTGAAGCTTCCGGTGAGCGAGACGTGCGACGCGGGCGCGGGACCGCCGCCCTTGTCGGCGATGACGTGATCCTCGGCGGGCAGCGACTTCAGGTATTTGTAGATGTCGCTTTCGGCGGGGAATCGCGCCTCCTCGTGCCACTTGGCGGCGCGCGCCAGCTCGTCGCGCGCGGCGATCGCCCATTCTTCGCGCTCGGCGACGACGCCGAGGAAGCGCCCGTCGCGCACGACCGCGACGACGCCGGGAAGCTTCTTCACCCGCGCCTCGTCGAAGTCGGCGAGCTGCGCCGCGTAGCTTGGCGGCCGCGAGATGCGGCCAAAGAGCATGCCCGGCAGTCGAATGTCCTGCACATAGGCGGCGCCGCCCGTCACCTTCGCGGGGATGTCGCGGCGCGGCCGGTTCTTGCCGATGTATCTCAATGCGGCGGGTTGCTTCAGCGGTGCAGTGCCGGTCGCCTCCCGATGGAGGTCGATCTCGCCCGCGAGCTCCCACAAAGTGACCTTGCGATCGTTGACTTGGATCGACCCATCGTGGTGCCAGAGAACCATCTCGCCCTTTGAAGGATCGTGTGTGCCGAAGCGCTTTTCGGCGAGTTGTACAAAAATCTGCCGTGCCTCGGCGCAGGCATGGCGAAGCGCCGTGCCGCCATATTCCATCGACTGGCTGCCGGCGGTGAAGCCTTCATCGGGGGTCTGCGCCGTATCGCCGGAGATAATGCGGATGCGCGCGGGATCGATATAGAGCTCATCGGCGACGATCTGCTCGAAGGCGGTGAGGATGCCTTGCCCGAGCTCGACTTTGCCGGTGAAGACGGTGACCGTGCCGTCGGCATCGATGCGGAGCCACGCGTCGAGCCGAGGCGTGCCGGCGAGGTCGCCCGGCAACTTGGCGCCATCGGCAAGGGCCGGCGGGATGAGGCTGAAGGCGATGGTGAGGGCGCCGAGACCCTGGCCGAAGCGGCGGCGGGAGATGAGGGCGCTCATCGTGCCGTCTCCCCGGCGGCGCGCGCGACCGCGCGCAGGATGCGCGCGTGGGTCCCGCAGCGGCAGAGATTGCCGGCAAGCGCCTGGCGGATATCGCCGTCGCTGGGCTTGGGGTTGTGCTGGAGCAGCGACGCGGCCGTCATCACCATGCCGTTGATGCAGTAGCCGCATTGCGCGGCCTGCTCTTCCATGAAAGCCTTCTGGACGGGATGCGGCTTCTCGATCGTGCCCAGGCCCTCGATCGTCGTGATCGCCTTGCCGACCGCCTCTTCGACCGCCAGCGAGCAGGAACGGATGGGCTTGCCGTCGACTAGCACGGTGCAGGCGCCGCATTGCCCGAGCCCGCAGCCGAATTTGGCGCCGTTGAGCTCGAGATCGTTGCGCAGCACATAAAGGAGCGGCGTATCGGGCGCCGCGGGGACAGTGGTCTTCTTGCCGTTGACGGTGAGCTCAATGGCCATTGCGGTTTCTCCGGGAGCGGGACGCGTTAACACCATAGCATAGCTTCCCGCCGGTTCGTTGCCGCTTGGTTAACCATGGGCCTCGCTTCTTTCGCAGCGCCGTTGACAATGGGTCGCGCCCATGCGGAGATGCGCGCCGCGGCTCGTCCCGACGGCCCATGGTTATCGGCCGATAAGGTGACGAAAGGCAGGGAGGTGGCAATGCGGCGTGGCGGTTGGATCGGCGCGATCCTGGCACTCGTCCTGGCGCTGGCGCCGGGTGCCTGGGGCGAGGAGCCGTTGAAGCTCCGGGTCGGCTGGGCGGTCGTGCCGGGCCAGCTCAGCTCGGTCATTTTCGCCAAGCCGGACATCCTCCGGCATTATGGCAAGTCCTACACCGTGCAGCTCATCCACTTCCGCGGCAGCACGCCGCAGATCACGGCGCTCGCCGCCGGCGAGCTCGACATCGCGGCGCTGGCCTTCTCGTCTTTCGGCCTCGCCATCCAGAACGCGCATATGGATGATCTGCGCGTCATCGGCGACCTCTACCAGGACGGCATCGACGGCTATTACGCCAATGAATATTTCGTGCGCGCCGACAGCCCGATCAAGAAGATCGAGGACTTGAAGGGCAAGGTGCTGGCGACCAACGGCCTGGGCGGCGCGGTCGACATGGCGCTGCGCAAGATCCTGCGCGATCACGGGCTCGAGGAGAACCGCGACTACCAGATCGTCGAGGTGCAGTTCCCCAACATGACGGCGGCGCTCGAAGCGAAGAAGGTCGACCTCGCCGGCATGGTGATGCCGTTTGCGCTGCTCGCCAAGCGGAGCGGCAAGGTGCGCACCCTCTTCAGCATGAAGGACGCGATGGGTGAGGCGCAGACCACGTTGATGGCGGCGCGCCAGCCCTTCATCGACGCGCACCGCGCGGCGCTGGTCGACCTCTTCGAGGACTGGCAGCGGGCGATGCGCTGGTATTACGACGGCAAGAACCGCGACGAGGCGATCAAGATCATCGCCGATTTCACCAAGGAGCCGCCTTCGGCCTACGCCGATTGGCTTTTCACCAAAGAAGACTATTACCGCAATCCCGACGTCGTTCCCAACCTCAAGGCTCTGCAGAGCAATCTCGACGTGCAGAAGCAGCTGGGTCTGCTCAACCTATCAATCGATGTCAGCAAATATGCCGATCGCTCGCTGGTGTACGAAGCGGCCAAGCGGCCGCGCTGAGCGGCGGCGACATGGCGTCTTCCGGCATTTCCTTTCGCGAGGTCAGCCACACCTATCGCCCGCCGCGGGGACAGCCGGTGCTGGCGCTCGACCGCGTCTCGCTCGAGGTGGAGGACGGCGAGTTCGTGGCGTTGCTCGGTCCTTCGGGCTGCGGCAAGAGCACGCTTCTTTATCTGCTGGGCGGTTTCCTCCCCGTCGAGAGCGGCAGCATCGCGGTTGCTGGGAAGCCGGTCGTCGCGCCCGGTCCCGACCGCGGCATCGTCTTCCAGAATTTTGCGCTCTATCCTTGGAAGACCGTCAAGAACAACATCCTCTATGGGCTCAACAAGCGGCCACTGCCGCGCGCCGTTCGCCAGGAGCGCGCGCGGGAGCTGATCGAGCTCGTGCATCTGACGGGGTTCGAGGACAGCTATCCGGCGCAGCTTTCAGGTGGCATGAAGCAGCGCGTGGCGATCGCGCGCACGCTTGCCACCGACCCGGCGATCCTGCTGATGGACGAGCCCTTCGGCGCGCTTGACGCGCAGACCCGCGCGCTCATGCACGAGGAATTGCTGGCGATCATCGGGCGCTCGCCGAAGACGGTGGTCTTCGTCACCCACGACGTGCGCGAGGCGGTCTATCTCGCCGACCGCGTCGCCGTGATGTCGGCGCGCCCTGGCCGCATCAAGGAGATCGTCGATACGCGCTTTGGCGGCGACAAGACCGCGGTCACGACGACGCCCGAATTCGCCGAGACCGTCGAGCATCTCTGGCGCTTGGTGCGTGACGAAGCGATTCTGGCGCAAGGAGGGCGCGTCGGATGAGGGCCGTCGCCCTCCGCTATGCGCCGCTGCTGCTGCTGGCGGCGCTTTGGGAGGCGGCGCCGCGGTTGGGGCTCGTCGATGCCGAGACCTTGCCGCCGCTCTCCGCAGTGGCGAGGGCGCTCGTCGGGCTCGCCGCGGATGGCTCGCTCGCGCTCAACGGCTGGTCGTCGCTGCGCAATCTCGCGGCCGGGCTCGGGCTCGGGATCGCCGTCGGCGCGGCGTTGGGCCTCACCATGGCGTGGTACCGGCCGATGGAGATCGTCTTCAACCCGCTGGTGCGCATCCTCTACCCGCTGCCGCGTTCGGCGCTCATCCCGGTGATGATCCTGTGGTTCGGCTTGGGCGCCAAATCGAAGATCGCCGCGGTGTTCCTGGGATCGCTCTTGCCGGTGGTGCTCGGGGCCTTCAACGGCGCGCGCGGCGTCGAGCCGGTGCTGATCTGGTCGGCGCTCGCCGCGGGCACTTCCCGGCGCGCGGCGCTGTGGGAGGTCGTGCTGCCGGCGGCGATGCCGGAGATCCTCGCGGGCATCCGCAATGCGCTCGCGCTCTCCTTCATCCTGCTGGTGGCGTCCGAGTTCCTCATCGGGCAGCGCGGCATGGGCTATCTCATCTCCTTTCTCGGCGAAGGCGGCAACTATGACGGCATGTTCGCCGGCGTCCTCGTCGTCTCGCTGGTGGGTTTCCTTGCCGACCGGCTCTATCTCGGGCTCATGGGCTGGGCGCTCAGATGGCGGGAGTGATGCGCGACGCGCTGTTGCGCAGTGCGTCAGTGGTGGCGCTGCTGCTGCTGTGGGAAGTCTGCGCGCGGGCGCATCTCGTCTCCGACTTTCTCCTGCCTTCCTTCTCGGTGTCGCTGGCGCGGCTCTATCACGACATCGTCGCCGGCGACGCGCTTCTCGGGATCGGCCTCACACTCTACCGCGCTTTCACCGGCTTTGCCCTGGCGGCGGTAGGCGGCGTCGCCATCGGCATTCTCATCGCCCGCGTGCCGCTCATGCGCTGGTTCCTCGATCCGCTGGTGTCGGTGGGGTTGCCGATGCCGAAGATCGCCTTCCTGCCGATCTTCGTCCTCTGGTTCGGCGTCTTCGACGAAGCCAAGATTCTGATGGTGGCGTTCTCCGCCATCTTCCCGGTGATCGTCGCTGCCGCCGCCGCGGCTGACGGCGTCGACCGCACGCTCTTGTGGTCGGCGCAAAGCCTGGGCGCCGGACGCCAGGCGCTCTTGTGGCAGATCGTGCTCCGCGCAGCGCTGCCGCAGATCTTCACCGGGCTTCAGGTGGCGATGCCGATCGCGCTCATCGTCGCCATCATCGCCGAGATGCAGATGGGCGGCGAGGGGTTGGGCGGCGCCATCATGCAATCGATGCGTTTTGCCGATTCGCCGGGCGTCTTCGCCGGCATCCTCGCCATCGCCGTCGTCGGCGCGGCGCTGGTGCGCGGCCTGGAGGTGCTGCGCCGCCGCCTCCTTGTCTGGCATCCCGAGGGAGAGCGCTGACCCGCGGCGTCAGCTCAGGATCTCTCCCGGCTGCAATCCCGCGTCGCCGCCGGCGATCTTCTTGCCGTCGGCGAAGCGGCAGCGCAGCACCTCGATCGATCCGCCTTGCGCATGGACGGTGAAGCTCGCGGGGCCGCTCGCCACCACTTGCCCCGGCATCATTCCCTTCACCTCGGCAAAGCGCTGGGTGGTGCGGCAGCGCGCGTCGAAGAGATGGAGGCGCTTTCCCCGCGCCATCGTCCAGGCGCCCGGTGCGGGATTGCAGCCGCGGATGAGGTTGTAGACGAGTGCCGCCGGGCTCGCCCAATTGATCCGAGATTCCGCGTCGTGCACCCAACCCTCGTAGGTCGCAAGGCGTTCGTCCTGCACGCGCTCGATCGCCTTGCCGGCGACCACGAGATCGGCGGCCTCCAGCAGCGCGGCGACGCCTTGCGGGAAGATATGGTCGAAATAGAGGCTCGCCACCGTATCGTCGGCACCGATCGACACCTCCTTCTGCAGGATCACCGGCCCTTCGTCGAGCCCGTCGACCGGGCGGAAGACGCTGAGCCCGGTGCGGCTTTCGCCCATGATCACCGGCCAGTTGATCGAGGAGGGCCCGCGATGGCGCGGCAGCAGTGAGGGGTGGAACTGGATCGTGCCGAGGCGCGGCACGCGGCAGAAGGACTGGGGCACGAACTGCAGGACATAGGCCATGACCGCGAGATCGACGCCGAGGCCGCGCAGAGTCTCGATGGCCTCGGGGGCGCCGTAGCGCCGCGTGGGAAAGACGGGCAGACCCTTGGCCGTGGCCGCATCCCGCAGCGGATCCGTCCCCTCGGACGCGACGAAGATGCCCGCGACCTCGTCGCCCCGCGCCAGGAATGCCTCGAGCACGGCCTTGCCGAAGGCTTGCTGCCCGATGATGGCGATGCGCATGCGATGCTCCTCTCGTTAACGGCTAGCCGGCGCGGCAGCTGCCAAACGTCTTTCAAACGCGACGTCCTGAAAGGTTCCGCGCTCACGAAATCGTGATAGAAACTCCCCAAGGATGACACAACATAGGATAGGGCGATTGCTAACGATGTCGCGCCCTTGGTGCCGCGGCTTTCCCCGCCCGACCCCAAGGCTCGAGGCCAATCCTCCCAAAAACCGAGAAAGGAAGTCCAGTCATGAAGACGCTTGTTGCCACGCTCGCGCTCATTGCGTTGTCGAGCGGGGCCGCTCTTGCGTGCACCCAAGACGAGCTCACCGCCAAGGGGCAGGAATTCCAGACTAAGATGACGGCGCTGGCGCAAAAGGACCCGCAGAAGGCGACCAAGCTCGGCCAGGAAATCGCCGCCGACGCGCAGAAGCCCGAGAACCAGCCGA
Organism: Allostellaceae bacterium; assembly: GCA_035515835.1. GTDB lineage: Bacteria > Pseudomonadota > Alphaproteobacteria > ATCC43930 > CGMCC-115725 > DAHUYF01. The sequence goes on along the minus strand of DATJAV010000166.1, from coordinate 14,141 downwards.
AATCGCTCGACGAGGCCTGCAAGTGGTATGACGACCTGATCGCCAAGGTCAGCGAGTAACACCGCATCCGACACCCCCCGCGCCTCGCCGTGAAGGCGAGGCCGGGGGAAGCGGGGCGCCGACGACTCAGCTACACCGGTGTTGGGTAGCATGCGCCACAAATCTTTCGCGGCCGCAAGAAACGATTCACCCGCACTAACCGAGTCCAAGGCAGGATGTTCACGAAGATGAATCTTCATTGCCGCTCTTCGCGTAGTCGTAGTATCGATAGCTAAAGGTTCGTAAACCAATTCCCCGGGAGGACGTTAGCCAATATGCATGCGAACTCCTCTCAGGCTGGCCGACGATGAACACTTCATCGTCGTTTAAGCGCGACGCGCATACGGTCTCTTACACGATGTTGCTTAGGGGCATCGTCGGCGGGAGCGTTGCGGTGCTTGCGCTCTTCGGCGCGATTGGTCCTTCTGTTGGGTTGCATCCAACACTTGGATATCAGGGGGCGGCTGCCGGCATCGGGGCCGTGATAGGGCATTACTGGCCGTCAAGAGCTAATTCCACATCTGCCAGCAAACCGACAACAGCTAAATACATGGCTGGCGCGGTCTTATGGCGCAAACGCCACAGAGGAAATGAAAACATGGGCAGGTGGTGTTATGGTCCCCAATCTGGAGGGTGCCTTTGCCGAGGTTAGTACGATCAGCGGATTCGATATGGCTCTCACGCACTCGACCGGATAAGTCACCGTAATTGCGAATCGTAGGACTAAGCCATATCGGCTACACCGCTGTTGCCCATAGCTGCGCGGAAGCGAGGCGGGCGCCTTCGGCGAGCGATTGGAGTTTGAGCCAGACGATCTTGGTGTCGACCTGAACGCGGCCCGCAAAGGTTCCGAAGCCGCAATCGACTCCGGCGATGACGTTCTCGCGCCCGACCACCGCCGCAAAATTCAGGATACGGTCGGCGACGACTTCCGGATGCTCGACTGTGTTCACCGTCGAATCGATGACGCCCGGCACGATCACCTTGCCGGCGGGCAACTTCACCTCGCGCCAGATCTTCCACTCGTGCTCGTGCCGCGCATTGGCGGCAGGGAAGGACACCGCGATCGGCTTTGCTGAAAGCACGATGTCAATGATGTCGATGAGCGGCACGTCGGTGTGATGCGGTGCCACGGTCGAGCCCCAGCACACGTGCATGCGCATTCGCTCGGCCGGAAGATCGGCGACCGCATGATTGAGGGCGGCGACATTCACCGCGATGATCTTGCGGAACTCCGCAAGACTCTTGTCGAGATAGACGGTGTGGCGAAGCATCGCGAGGTCGGGACAATCGAGCTGCAGGACAAAGCCCGCGTCGACGATCGCCTTGTATTCGCGCTTCATCACATCGGCAAGCGCATACATGTAGGCCTCTTCGGTCTTGTAGTGCTTGTTCTTGAGATAGCGCGCGATCTGGCCGGGCGACGGCGCGGTCATGAACAATTCGGCAGCGTCCGCGCCCTTCATTGCGTCCTTGGACAAATCGATGTCGGCTTGCGCGGCGGCCCAATCCTTCCAGGTCACCTCGCCGGTGCAGGATGGCCGATATTGGAAGGGAGAGGCAAAATGCGTGAGCAGCTGCGCGAGTTCGGGGAATTCCGTATCGCCGGTACCGAGCGGCGGCGTGCTCTCGCCGTCAAATCCGGCGAGGCGGTCGAGCACATGCACGGTATAGTCGGTGCGGCCCTGCTCGCCGTCATTGATGACGTCGACGCCGCTTTCGATCTGCTTCTGCACTACATGCGCGATGGCCTCGCCGACCGCGGCGTGGAGCTCGGCCTTGCGCGCGCCACGATTGCGCTGCTCGGCGAGCAGGAGCTCGATCACCTTGGCGGTGCGGGGGAGACTGCCGGTATGCGTCGTCAGAATCCGGTCAGTACTGCGTTTCATGTGATTGGATCTCCATCAGCCCCGTGTCCGCCTAGGTCCCGTCCCCGGGCCAAACCGACGCGCATCATGGTGCTCTGCCGAAGGGCCGGCAAGCCGGCAACGCAGCGATGCGACTTTCCGCCGAAGCGGCGTCGACATCATCCCTCTTTTGCAGCCGATCCATCCTTGCGCTGGGGTCGAATTGAACGCACGATCGGGCCGCCGATGCGCGGCGGGATGCGGGAGGGACGAGGATGACCAACAGCGGGATTGCTTTTGTCGGTTGCGATGTGGGCCATGGCCGCGGTGCCCGGAGTCCGGAGACGGGCTCGGGCGGCGCCACGCAGGCCCGCCCGCGCCGTCGCGACGTCGTCGTCGCCGGCCGGCGCGTCAAGACCGTCGACGTCCACGCCCATTGCGCGGTCCCGGCGGCGATGGCGCTGGTCAACCTGCCGCTCGAAGCGCCGGGTTTGCTGATGACCGACCGAGGCACGCGCATCGCGGCGATGGATGCGCAAGGCATCGACGTCGAGGCGCTCAGCATCAACCCCTATTGGTATCGCGCGGAGCGCGACGTGGCCGCGAAGCTGATCGGCATCCAGAACGAGGCGCTGGTCGAGTTCTGCGCCGCCGACCCCGAGCGCTTCGTCGCCTTTGCCACCGTCGCGCTGCAATATCCCGACCTCGCCGCGCAACAGGTCGAGCATGCCGTCAAGAGCATGGGCTTTCGCGGTGTCGGAGTCGCGGGCAGCGTCGCCGGCGAGGAATTGGCCGATCCCAAGTTCCACCCGTTCTGGGCCAAATGCGAAGAGCTGGGCGTGCTCGTCTTCATGCACCCGCTCGGCACCCGCGAGCTGGAAGCGAGCGGGCGGCTTGCCGGCAGCGGCCTCCTCACCAACACCATCGGCAATCCGCTCGAGACCACGATCGCGCTGTCGCATTTGATCTTCGAGGGGACGCTCGACCGCTTCCCCGGCCTCAAGATCTGCGCGGCCCATGGTGGCGGCTTCCTGCCGTCCTACGCCAACCGTTCGGACGCGGTCTGCCGCACCTTCCCGAACCGGGTCGGACCCTTGCCCAAGAAGAATCCGACCGCCTATCTCAAGGGCGGCCAGCTCTATTTTGATACGATCGTGTTTACCCCCGAGGCGCTCCGCCATCTGATCGCCGAGACCGGTCCCGGCCAGATCATGATCGGCACCGACTATCCCTTCCCCTGGACGAGCACCGAGGTCGACCTCGTGCTCTCGACGCCTGGCCTCAGCGACGACGAGCGCATCGCCATCCTGGGCGGCACCGCGCAAAAGCTGCTGGGGATAAAATCGTCAATGCCCTAACACCGCGCCGTGGCGGGCCCTCTTCCTTTGCTGTGCTGGCGCCTGGCGACGCCAAGCGGCGGACCCGCGTCACGCCAGCACCGCTCCCCGCCGCCTGAGCAACCGGCCGGGCAGGGCACCGGCGTGTTCGCCGCCGTCGATCACCACGGTGCCGTTGACGATCACCGTCGCGATGCCCGCGGGATACTGGTGCGGGTCGTCGTAGGTCGACCGATCGATGATCGTTGAGGGATCGAACAGAACCACGTCGGCCGCCTGGCCTTCACTCAGGATGCCACGGTTCGCCAGCCCGAGCGCCGCCGCAGCGCCCCCGGTCATCTTGGCGATCGCCTGAGGCAAGGCGAGCAGGCCGAGATCGCGGGCATAGTGGCCAATGAGGCGCGGGAACGTGCCGTAGAGACGGGGGTGTGGCTTGCCTTGGCCGGTAATGCCATAGGGCGCCACGCACGGCCCGTCGGAGCCGACGAGGACGGAAGGGTCGGCGGCGATGGCGCGCACGTCGACCTCCGACATCGCTCGCACCACGATGCGGGTCGCGCCCTTGTCCGCGATGATGACGTCGCAAACCGTGTCGAGCGGATCGCAGCGCCGCTCTCGCGCGATCTCCTCGATGGTTCGGCCAGGCTCGGCTGCGCCATGGGGCGAGATAGCGATGCGGATGTCGGCCCAGGATTCGATCTGGCCGAAGTTGTTGAAGCCGACTTCGGCGATCTTCTGCCGGATGCGCGAGCGGACATAAGGATCGGCAAGGCGTTCAAGCATCGCCCGAATGCCGCCTTCGTGCAGCCAGGTGGGCAGCAGGAAGCGCAGCGGGTTGGTGGCCCAATCATAGGGATACTGGTCGCCGTGCAAGTCGACGCCGCGCGTGCGGGCGGCGTCGAGGGCCTTGAGAAGACGATCGGCCTCACCCCAGCTGTCGGTCCCGGAAAGCTTCATGTGAGCGATCTGCACATGGACGCCGCAGTGCTCGCCCAAGTCAATCGCTTCGGCGATGGCCTCGTGCACGCCATGGGGATTCGTCGCGGATGTGGGAGGAGTAGCGTGCGCCGTGGGCCTTCAGTACGCGGCCTAAGGCGCGCAGCTCGTCGCGTTCGCTAAAACAACCCGGCGCGGTGAACAGGCCGGAAGACAGGCCGAGCGCGCCGGCCTCCAGCCCCTCGGTCAGCATTTGCTGCATGTGTCGCAGCTCCGCCTCCCGCGGCGCGCGGTCTTCCATGCCCATCGCCATCAGGCGGAGCGTGTTGTGGCCGACCTGCATCACGGTGTTCACCGCTATGTCGGGCCAGCTGTCCATATAGCGAGCAAAGTCGGTTGCCTCGAAGGTCAGCCAAGGGGCGCTGCCCGACAGATACTCGCGCAGCGCGTCGACCTTGCCGGGCAGTGCCGGCGCGACGGAAAAGCCGCAATTGCCGACCACCTCGGTCGTCACCCCCTGGCGGATCTTGCACTCGGCCTTCCGGTTGAGCGGCAGAGTGAAGTCGGAATGGGTGTGGATGTCGATGAAGCCCGGGGCCACCACGCAGCCATGGCCGTCGATGACGCGATCGGCGCTCTCCGCCCGGTTCGCCTCGATCGCGGCGATGCGGCCGGCGCGGATCGCCACGTCCGCCGCGCGGCCCGGCGCACCCGTGCCATCGATCACCTGGCCGCCCCTGATCAAGATGTCGTCCATCGCCGCCGGCCTGTCGCGCGTGCCATCTAAAGATTGGCGCTTCGGAGCACGTCGCACACCGCTTCCGTCACTTCAGCCGTCGTCGCCTTGCCGCCGAGATCGGGGGTGTGGAACGCGGGATTGGCGGTAACGCGCTCGATCGCCCCCATGAGCCGGGTCGCGGCGTCCGCCTCGCCCAGATGCTGCAGCATCATCGATGCCGTCCAGAAGGTCGCGATGGGATTGGCGATGCCCTTACCCATGATGTCGAAGGCCGAGCCATGGATCGGCTCGAACATCGAGGGAAAGCTGCGCTCGGGGTTGAGGTTGGCGGTGGGGGCAAGGCCGAGGCTGCCGGCGAGCGCCGCGGCGAGATCGCTCAGGATGTCGGCGTGGAGGTTGGTGGCGACGACGGTGTCGATGCTTTTGGGCTTCGCCACCATGCGCGTCGTCATGGCGTCGACCAACTCCTTCCCCCAGGTGACGGCGGGAAAGTCCTTGGCCACCTCGGCGGCGATCTCGTCCCACATCACCATGCCGTGGCGCTGGGCGTTGGATTTGGTGACGACGGTCAAGAGGCGGCGCGGCCGGCGCGCCGCCAGCGCGAAGGCAAAGCGCATGATGCGGCGGACGCCGCTGCAGGTGAAGACCGAGGTCTCGGTGGCGACCTCCTCGGGAAGGCCGCGATGGACGCGGCCGCCATTCCCGGCATATTCGCCCTCGCTGTTCTCGCGCACGATCACCCAGTCGAGATCACCCGGCGCGCAATGGCGGAGCGGCGGCGTGATCCCCGGCAGCACGCGCGCCGGCCGCACATTGGCGTATTGATCGAAGCCCTGACAGATCGGGAGGCGCAAGCCCCAGAGGGTCACGTGATCGGGAATGCCGGGATCGCCGACCGCGCCGAAGAAAATGGCGTCCATGCGGCGGATGCGCTCGAGCCCGTCCTCGGGCATGAGGCGGCCGTGCTGGCGGTAATAGTCCGAGCCCCAAGGGAAATGCTCGACGGCGAGGCGAAAGCCGCCGTCCCGCGCCGCCAGCGACTCGAGCACGGTCAAGCCGGCGGCGATCACTTCCTTGCCGATGCCGTCGCCGGGAATAGCGGCGATGCGATAGTCGCGCATGGGTCCTCCCCTGGGGTCCGCGCACTCCTACCGCCCGGCTGCTTGCGCGGCAAGCGCCCGGCACCCATCATGCGTGCTTCCGACGAGGGGACCATGACCGGCGCTCCCGACCGCATCGCCCGTGCCGCGCGCTATTACTACGACATCCATCGCGGCAAGCAGCCGCTGCCGCCGACCCCGCCCGAGATCGCGTCGGTGAGCATCGACGAGGCCTATCAGATGCAGGAGGCGCTGCAGGCGCTCTTCATTCCCGAGCGTGGCGCTATTGCCGGCTACAAGATCGCGCTGACGACGCCCGTGATGCAGCAGCTGATGGACGTCGACCAGTCGATTGCCGGCGCCATCTTCGCGACGCTGGTGCGACAGTCGCCGGCGACGCTCCGAGCCAGCGACTACACGCGGATCGCCGTCGAATGCGAGATCGCCATGCGGCTCGGCACCGACCTGCCGGCCCGCGCCACGCCCTACACCAAGGACGACGTCGCCGACGCGGTTGAGGCGTGTCTCCCCTCGATCGAGCTCATCGAGGATCACGGCTGCGACCAGTACAAGCTGGTGGGTGCGCGCGGCCTCATCGCCAACAATGCCTGGAACGTCGGCTGCGTTCTGGGCGCGCCGGTGGCGAACTGGCGGGCGCTCGATCTGGCGGCGATGACCGGGACGATGGCGATCAACGGGCTCGCGGTCGGGACGGGCCGCGGCGGCGACGTGATGAACGGCCATCCGCTGCATGCGCTGGCCTGGGTTGCCAGCACGGTGGCGGCGCGCGGCCGACCGCTGCGCCGCGGCATGATCGTGCAGACCGGCAGCGTTGTCGCGACGCAATGGCCGAAGCCCGGCGACGAGGTCAGCGTGCGGTTCGTCGGGCTCGGCGAGGCGAGCCTCCGGTTGCTCTGATGCGGGGGAGCTGGCTCGGCGTGGCGCTGGCCGCTTGCGGCATGCTGCTGGCAACCGCGCCGGCTTCGGCCGATCTCGGAAGCGTCGATCCCGTCGTAAGCAATCCTCGTCGCGCCCTCAGGGGAACCCGATGAAACAGCTACGCGTCAACGGCTATGACATGGCGTATATCGAGGTGGGTCAAGGCCCGCCTCTCGTCTGCGTGCACGGCTCGCTCGGCGATTTCCGGGTGTGGTCGCCGGTGCTCGGGCCGTTGTCGCGACGGCATCGGGCGATTTCGGTGAGCCTGCGGCGTTTCTTTCCCGAACATTGGGACGGCGTCGGCAGCGGCTTCACCATCGAGCAGCATATCGCCGACGTGATCGCCTTCATCGAAGCGCTGAACCTGGGCGCCGTTCACGTGATGGGGCATTCTCGTGGCGGGCACATTGCGTTCCGGGTGGCTGAGCGGCGGCCGGAGCTGTTGCAGAAGGTGATCCTGGCCGAGCCGGGCGGCGACCTCGATGCATCGCTCGTGGCATCCGAGCCTGGCGCCGCTGCCCGCCCGCCGCTCCGCACCCATGTTGTCGCCGCCGCGGAGAGGATCGCGAGGGGAGACATCGAGGGCGGCGTCAACCAATTTTTCGACGCGATCGAGGGCGGGGGTGCGTGGCTGCGGCTGACGAAGGCCGCGCAGCAGACGTGGCTCGACAATGCGCGCACGCTGCTGGGTCAGATCAACGAGCAGCGCCAACCCTATACGCGCGCCGATGCGGAATCGATCCGCGTGCCAACCTTGTTCATCGGCGGCGAGAACACGCCGGGCTCGCTGCCGATCGTTCTCCGCGCGCTCGCTGCGCATGTGCCGGGGGCACGCATCGCCATGATCCCCAATGCGACGCACATGATGTTCGAACAGGATCCGACGCGCTTCAGCGCTGCCGTGCTGGATTTTCTTGCGACCGGATGAGGGAGACGAGGAAACACAGCACATGAGCGAGCCGGTCAAGATCGAGCCCACGGCGCCCCATCCGGTGCTCGGAGCGTTTTACTCCGGGCGCAACGAGCGTAATGGTTTCGTTCGCCGCCTCTTCGACGAGACCGCGCCTTACTATGACCGGATCAATTGGCTCTTTTCGCTCGGCACCGGCGGCGGCTACCGGCGGCGTTGTCTCCTTCGCGCCGGCTTGCGTCCGGGCTTGCGGCTCATCGATGTCGCGACCGGCACCGGCCTTCTTGCGCAGGAAGCGGTCGCCGTCACTGGTCGTCGGGATGATGTCATCGGCGTCGATCTGAGCAACGGCATGCTGGCGGTCGCCCGCGCCAAGCTCGGCATTCCGCTCATTCAGGCGAGCGCCGAGCACCTTCCCGTCGCCGACGCCAGCACCGATTTCGTGACCATGGGCTATGCCTTGCGCCACGTCGCCGATCTCGCCGTCGCTTTTCGCGAATATTATCGCGTGCTGCGCGAGAACGGCACGGTGATGCTGCTCGAGATCGGCAAGCCGACGCATGCACCGAGCCGGCTCTTCGCCGGCTTCTATCTGGGTCAGGTGGTGCCGGTGCTGAGCCGCTGGATGACCGGCGAGAAGCGGGTGCGGGACCTCACCCGCTATTACTGGGCGACGATCGAGCATTGCGTCGCCCCGGAGATCATCCTGCAGGCGTTGCGCGACAGCGGCTTCGTCGAGCTGAGCTGCGCGGTCGAGGTGGACATGATGCGCTGCTATGTCGGCCGCAAGCGCAAGTCCGCGGGCGGGACGACGCAGCCGTGATGAGGTGCGCCGGCGACGGCGTCAGCCGCCGTCAATGATCGGATGGTACATTTCCTTGTAGAGCTTCTCGACGTCCGGCGACCACGGCGACGGTTGCGTGGCGCAGGCGGAAAGAAAGACCGCAAAAAGCGCCGACAGGATGAACCCGACATAGTGGCGGCGATGCGATGCGACGTGCATGGCTTCTCTCCCGCGCGAAGCTGTCCGCATATTTGTCAGAGCGCGTCGATGATCAGCTGGCGACGCTCCTGGTATTCCTCGGGGGTGATCAGCTTCCGGTCCAGCAGCTCCTTCAGCTCAATCAGTCGGGCGGCGGCGGGTCGTGCCAGCCTCGCAGGCGCGGCAACGGCGGGAGGAGCGGTCGAACCGGCCGCGATCGAGGGCGGCGGCGACGGAGGCTCGGGCACGACCGCCACGCCAGGCGGGGGCGGCTGCACGGCGACGGAATAAGCCAAGGGTGCCGCCGGCGGGAGAGCGGGCGCGTAGGCGGGGAAGAAGTGTCGCGGCGTGGCGTATTCGCGCTCGCAGCCGGCGACGGCCAGAAGCGAAAGAAGCGAAAGAATCGGCAGGATTAAGGGTCGCATTGCCGTACTCCATCCCCGGCTACCCGATGCCCGGGCACTGAGCCGCCGAGCACTAACGTGCGTTATCAATCAAAAGTTTCATGGCGTTGCCGGCATGGCGATTTTGTTGCCCTTGGCCGCGCAAAAGTGCCCTCAATTCAGGTTGATGGACTCGCCGACCGCATTCTATCGGCGGACGGACCGCTGGTGGTATTATCATCTGGGAAATTGGGGAGGTCGTCATGCGCGCAAGATCATTGACCGTCCTGGCCGTGCTCTTGCCGGTCGCCGGGTTTGCCGCGGCGGGGTGCGCGCCGTCGCTCGCGGGGAGCGGCGAGGGCGGCGGCACCATCCATCAGCTTCAGTTGCGCTGGGACGCCGACGAGGTCGAGGCGACGGCGATGGCTGCCGACTATTGCCGCCAGTTCGGACGCACCGCGCACATCGCCGGCGAGGAGCTGGGCGTATTGTGGACGGACACGCTGACTTTCGATTGCGTGAAGTAAGGCGGAGCCGCTTCCGCCGCGCAGCGCCTCACCTGATGCGCTCATTGAAAGGCGTTTGTCGCGGCTAGACGCGTCCGCCGCGCCGATTGCAAGCTCGTCGCGCAAATTGAGGAGCGACGGCATGGCGAATCGTCCCTTCGAGATCTTGAGTGCCGCTCATCCCGAGAGCGACATGCGGGCATTCCTGGAGTCCGCCGGATACATTCTGGGCGCGGCGTCGTGCTGCTCCGAGATCGATCGTCCGCGGATCATCGTCGCCGCCCATCGCATCAGAGAGATCGTGCGTGCCGAAAAGCGTGACGCACTGGACGTCAACGACGCCTTCAGCGAAGGCATCACCGCCGGCACCAAGGCCATGGGCGAGGGCGAGCTCGACCCGGCCGAGGCGGATACCGCTCTTGCCGCGCTCGAGCGACTCATGGGGCGGTGACGCCGCCCGCGTGGCTGCCCCGCCCTTGCGACCGTCGCGAATGCCGGCGGCATGCGACGGCCGTCGAACGCGATCGCCGTTGGCGATCGCGCTGACCCCAGTGGATGAAGGCGCCTTCGCGGGGAATGCGAGGTGATAGGTCTGTCCTGCTCTCTCTCTCTCTCTCTCTCTCTCTCTCTCTCTCTCTCTCGCCGACGCACGCGATCTGTGACAAGTTCCGTCCGGTGACCCCCGGAGCACGACATGACGGAGGCTTATCCTTTGGACGCGCCGATCACCTTCACCGAGGCCGAGCGCGACACGTTTCGCCTGCACGATGACGGTGGCAACGGCCGTCGAGCGCCAGGCCGAGGCCGACGGTCTTGCCGCGACGCTCGATGATGCCGCCATCCGCCAGCGCCTTGCCGCGATCGTCCGGGAGCCGCGCTACCGCCCCTATCGCAAGCGCGGCTGAGATGCGCGGCATGGCGGTCGCATTGCTGGGTGCGGCGGCGCTCGCCGCTTGCAGCGCGACCCCGGAGGTGCGCGCGGTCGCCGCCGACGTCAACGGCGTCAGCTTCGAGTTCCCGCTCAAGGACGAGGCGGAGGCGGGGCGGCAGGCGGCGCTTTACTGCGCCAATCTCGGTCGCAGCGTCGAGCGGCAGACGCTGACGCCCGAGGGCGAAGGGCTGGCGCGCGCGACCTATGCATGCCGGTAGTCGATCTCGAAAGGGTGGCTCGCTCTTGACGGAAGAGCGCGGTAGGTTTGGCATCAGTCGAAAGAACCAGCCTCGGAGGCAGAGCCATGGACAAGATCAAGCCGCTCTTCACCGCAACCGCGACGGCGATCGGCGGGCGCAATGGACATACCGCGGCCGATGACGGAACGATCGGCGCCGATTTGTCGGTGCCGCGAGCGATGGGTGGGCCGGGCAAGCCGGGCACGGCGACGCCGGAGCATTTCTTCGCCGCAGGCTATGCCGCCTGCTTCGGCGGTGCGCTCGACTACGTGGGCAAGCAGCACAAGAAGGATGCGAGCAAGGCCAAGGTCGTTTGCGCCGTGTCGATCGGTCCCCGGGAAGCTGGCGGTTTCGGCATCGCCGTCAAGCTCCATGTCGAGGACAAGTCCCTGCCGCAGGCGGATCTTGCCGCTCTGGCGAAGGAAGCGCATGAGAAGATCTGCCCCTATTCGCACGCCACGCGCGGCAATGTGGGCGTCGACCTCGAGGTCGTCGGCGGCTGAGCCAAGAAGGGACGATCCGGTCGGCGTTTCCTGGGCGCGCGCGATCTGTCTTCGCGCGCCAGGGAACCGGTCAGTGGCGGTAGCTCAGTCGGGAAGATGAAGTTGCCGCTTCACGAAACCCGGCACGAACTTCTTCCATCCCTTGTCCATCTTCGTCATCGCGATTTTGTAGCTGATCTGACGAGGGGAAAAAGCGACGAGCGCGGCCCAAGCGACATATAGTGGTTTTTTTCGCCGTTCCATGTCGGAGACAAGAACCGAACGACAGTATTTGAGGAAGAGGGACCCGAGATTGTCTCGGTATAAATACGCTCGCGGCGCGAACCGCTTGAACAGCAATCTGCCCTCGACGTGATCCAGGAACCTCTCGAAATCGATCGTCTCGCCGGGCGCGATCTTACTCTTTGCCCGAAGAAACGCCGCGGCGGCACGCACCCTCTCGGTTTGGTCCTCGCACCAGTTGACGCATTGCTCCAGCGAGAACTTATCGGCGATGCCGCTCTTGTTGGCGCCGTGCCAGCGATACATGGCCTGCGGCTCGACGAGACTGATGACGTCGCCAAAATAGGGCGCCAGCAGGCTGAGATAGTCATCAAACATCCCGGTTCGCGGTCGACCGACCGGCGGCCTGTCCTGCGCGGCCAGTGGAAACACTTCATTGAGAAAGTTTCTCGACCAAGCGTTACCACTGGTCGGCGGCGCGAGATAGAACCCTGTTCGGTCAAGCGTTTCCTTGGCCCATTCGGGTGAGTGGCGAGCGGTGAAGTTCGGCGATTGCGATCCGAGCGGCCTGCCATCGGCCGAGATGTTGATCAGGGGATACTGAAGCTTTGCGGTTCCGGGGCGAAATGCACCGGCGACGGCACGACCGACCGTCGGCAACAGCATATCGTCGGCGTCGAGGAATATGATGAGCGCGCCGGTCGATGCGGCAAAGCCGACATTCGCGGCGGTGATTTGACCGCCGTTCTCCTTGTGGATCGCTTGCACGCGGTCGGCGTAAGATCGGATGATGGAACGCGACCCGTCTGTCGACCCGTCATCGACGACGATGATCTCCTTGTCGGGCCATTCTACCGCAAGCGCGCTATCGATCGCCGGCGCGACGAAGCGCCGGTAATTGTAACTGGTGATGATGATCGACAGCCTCGGTAGCATGTCACCCCGCCGCGGTCACAGCGATTGCTCCGGAACCCGGCGGGTAAGACGTCGCGCGATATCGGCGGCGCGAAGCGGGCGTCGTCGTCCTTTGGTTCAAGCAATGAGCGGCCCACCGCCGGTCGGCGGCTGAGGCAGGACAATGGCCGGTCGTGGCTCTTCCCCCCATCGAACGTGCGGCATGACGGTGGCACGAGAAACCGCCGCCAGGTCGCAAGTCGCTCATCGTAAGCGTGATCCGCCTGATATGCAAATTCATATAAAAACCGGTCGTGTCTCAGTTTGAATTGTAACAGCCTAGTCGTGCTTCGGCGCGATCTCGCTTGTGCGGCGCATCGCTTCCGCATGCTCGGCCAATCTGTCATAGGATTTTGCGACCCCGAGAAGAAGGCGCCTGGCCTCAGCATCGCTAACGACATCGGCGTAGGTACGCGTCTCCTCAGCGCGCTCGCGCCAATACTGCGGATCGTAAACTCTGTTGGGCATAAGTCACCCCACTAGGAGCGACCCGTCCTCCGTGGCCGCGCGGCACTCGATCAAATCCACAATGTCGCCGACCGACCAAAGCGTTTCGCTTACGCCCGCTGCCATCGCTGGCGTGAGCCTCTTCAGGGTCTTGTGCTGCTTCGCAAAATTGTACCACGCCGTCTACCGCGCGACCACGAGGCAATGGTTTTCGAACTTTTTTGAGAAGCCCGGCGCCAAGCGCGTGAACCTGCGCATAACAAGGGTCTTGATCCACGGATTTAGGATGCGGGGCTTTTTGCCGGACGGCGCGCGAATGGGTCTCGTTTGACGGGCCGCCTTCGTTTTCGAGACGATGTCGCTCAGCGTGCTAGTAACCTTCAACCGCGGCGTCAAATCAATTGCACGAGGGAGCGAACACCATGCCCAAGCTGAACCGCGACGGGGTCAACATCTATTACGAGGTCCACGGCTCCGGACCGCTGCTGCTGCTGACCCACGGCTATTCGGCCACCGCGCAGATGTGGAAGGGCAACATCGAGGCGCTGTCGAAGAAGCACACGCTGGTGACGTGGGACATGCGCGGTCACGGCCAGAGCGATTACCCGGCAGATCAGTCCGCCTATAGCGAAGAGGCGACCATCGCCGACATGGCGGCGATCCTTGACAAGCTCGGCGCCCAGAAAGCGATCGTCGGCGGGCTCTCTCTCGGCGGCTACATGTCCCTGGCGTTCTACCGAGCGCATCCCGAGCGCGTCGGCGCGCTCTTGATCATCGACACCGGCCCGGGCTTCAAGAAAGACGATGCCCGCGAGGCTTGGAACAAGCGGGCGCGAGAGACCGGCGAGCGTTACGATGAGGAAGGCCTCGCGGTGTTGGGCTCGGGCAGTGCCGAGCGCGCCTATGCCGTGCACCGCTCCGCCGACGGACTTGCGCGCGCCGCGCGCGGCATGCTGACGCAGAAGAATTCAGCGGTAATCGAATCTCTGCCGAACATCAAAGTGCCGTCGATGGTGATCGTCGGCGCCAACGACGCGCCGTTCCTGGCCGCTTCCGACTACATGGCGGCAAAGATACCAGGGGCCAGGAAAGTCGTGATCGCGAATGCCGGTCACGCCTCCAACATC
>DATJAV010000165.1:0-20007 GCA_035515835.1 Allostellaceae bacterium | reverse complement strand
GAGGTCGCTGAATGGGATCGATTTGTTGTACGCGGCGTCGTTGACCAGTATATCGATGCGGCCGAGGCGTTGCGTCACGTCGCTCACCAGTTTCTCGACTGCGGCGCGATCGGTTATGTCGCAGGCGAACGCCGCCGCGTTGATCTGATAGCGCGACGCCAGCTCGCGGGCGACGCCCTCCGCCTGATCGCGGCTCTGGGCATAGATGACGGCGATATGCACGCCCTCTTTCGCCAACGCATGACAGATGCGCTGGCCGAGCCCGCCATTGCCGCCCGTGACCACTGCGACCGTGCCCTTCAGATCCATGAGCTTCCTCCTATGTCAGGCGCGGATTTGTCGCGCCGCGCCTCCCCTCTCGATGGTATAGTTTGTTGCTTGATCGCCGAGCAGACAAGCGGGGGATAGGGATGTCGCTGCGGGGACAACCGTAGTACTTGGTGCCGCGCGCCGTCCCGCGAGCCAGAGAGAAAGGCAGTGCCATGAGAATCCGCTCGATCGTCTACGGCATCGCGATCCTGGTAGCCGGCGCGGCCGCGGCTGGAGCCGCGGCGCCAAGCCCCTTCGTGGCGGAATGGCATTGGAACAAGGGGGCGTCGACGAGCATTCCGGGCGAACCTTCGCCGCACGAGGTGGTGCTCAACATCACCAGCGCCGATCCCGCGCATGTGGAATGGACCTTGACGACGGTCGACGAGAACGGCGCGCGCGACGTGCAGACCTTCAGCGGCGCCGGCGACGGTAAGCCGGTCACGGGCTCGCCCGACGGCTCGACCCGCGCCTTCACGGTCACGGCAACCTCGCTCGACAGCGTCTACCGCTATCCCGATGGCAGCAGCGACAGCGCCAGCTGCTCGCTCTCCACCGATCGCAAGAAACTGACCTGCCGCGGCAGCGAGAGCGACGGCAAGGGCCACTCGGCGACCTACGTCGACGTCTACGACCGGAGGTAGGCGCTCCGAGGCCGCTTCTCCCTACTCGATCCGCACCATCACCGGCACGTGGTCGGAGGCCTTCGCCCAACCGCGCACGGCGCGATGCACGACGG
The DNA here is from genome assembly GCA_035515835.1 of Allostellaceae bacterium. Lineage (GTDB taxonomy): Bacteria > Pseudomonadota > Alphaproteobacteria > ATCC43930 > CGMCC-115725 > DAHUYF01. The sequence continues at coordinate 18,959 of DATJAV010000165.1, read as the reverse complement.
CGGCGCGCAGACATCCGCGGAGCGGCGGGCTCACCCAGATATGATCGAGGCGGCGGCCGCGGTCGGAGAGGCTCCAGTCGCGGGCGCGATAGCTCCACCAGCTGTAAAGCCGGTCCTCGGGCGGGATGAAGGCGCGCACCGCGTCGACGAAAGCCGCCGATCGCTGCAACGCGCCGAGCTTCGCGACTTCAACGGGCGTGTGACTCACCACGTCGAGAAGCTGCTTGTGCGACCAGACATCGGTCTCGAGCGGCGCGATGTTGAGATCGCCGACCAGGATCATCGGCCGCTCGGCGTCGCGCTCGGCAGCGAACCACGCCGTGACCTCGTCGAGGAATTGGAGCTTGTGGGCGAATTTGCGGTTGACCGCGGGATCAGGCACATCGCCGCCCGCGGGAATATAGAGATTGTGGAGCTCGATACCGCCGGGCAGCGCCACCACGCCGTGGCGGCAATCCTCGCGCGCGCACCAGCTGCGCGTCGCCGGCTCGGTCATGGCGATGCGCGACAGCACCGCGACGCCGTTGTAGCCCTTCATGCCATGGACGAGCTGGTGGCGATATCCCAGATCCTCGAAGGCGTCCCGCGGAAACTTCTCGTCGGGGGTCTTCGTCTCCTGAAGGCAGAGCACGTCGGGCTGCTCCTCGGCGATGAAGCGCCGGACGGCGTCGAGGCGGTGCCGGACCGAGTTGATGTTCCAGGTGGCGACGGCGAGCGCCATCGATGCGTCAGCCGATGGTGATGACGAGGTCGCTCAAGCCATCGACATGGCCCTCGAGCCGGTCGCCCTTCTTGACCGCGCCGACGCCCGCGGGCGTACCGGAATAGATGAGATCGCCCGGCGCCAGCGCGACATAGCCCGAGAGGTAGGCAATGGTCTCCGCCACCGACCAGATGAGCTGGTTGATGTCGCCCTTCTGACGGATCTCGCCATTGACCTTGAGCCAGATCGCGCCCTTGGCGATGTGGCCGACCTTCGCCACCGGCGAGATCGGCGCGCAAGGCGCCGACTGGTCGAAGCCCTTCCCCATGTCCCAGGGACGACCGAGCTTCTTGGCCTCGCCCTGGACGTCGCGCCGCGTCATGTCGAGGCCCACGGCATAGCCGAAGACGAGGTCGAGCGCTTTCTCCGCGGCAATGTCTCGGCCGCCGCCTTTGAGGGCCACCACGAGCTCGATCTCGTGCTGGTAGTCCCTGGTCATGGGCGGATAGGGGATGGTGGATCCGGTGGGCACGATGGCGTCGGCCGGCTTCATGAAGAAGAAGGGTGGCTCGCGATCGGGATCATGCCCCATCTCGCGCGCGTGCTCAGCGTAGTTCCGGCCGACGCAATAGATGCGGTGGACGGGAAAGAGGTCGCCGCCCGTGACGGGCACGCTGGCGATGGCGGGGGCGGTGATCGCAAAGGGCATGGTGGTCTCTCTCGGGAAAACGGGAGGCTCAGCATAGCGTATTCCGCGTATTCCGCAGACAAGGAAGATGTAGGCGCCGGCGGTGAGGCCGCACGGCTACACCCGCACATAGCTCCAGCCTTCCTCCTGCAGCTGGACGAGCCGGACGATGCCGGCCGGCACGATCCGTGCCTCGCTCACCAGCGCAATCTCCTTACCCTCGTTTTTCTGCATCGCTTGAAGCGTGTTGTTGCAGGCGCTGAAGACCATCTGCGGCAGGTTCTTGTGCACCTCGGCGAGGCGCGCCTTCACCGGCGAGGTGTCGGCGCGCAACATGTGGAGGCCGGGGCCGTAGGCCACAAGCTCGAGCGCGACCGTCTCGCCGCGCCCGGCGTAGAACGCCGCGGCGTTGCCGGCATTGCCGAGCGCCATGTTCATGACCGCTGCGTCGTTCTGATCGACATGCAGGACCAAGCGGTGGCCATGCGTCGGCGCTTCGGCGGCGGCGCTGCGCGCCAGGAGCGTGACGCTGCCGAGCGCGGCGAGTGTGCTGCGGACCATGCTTCTGCGGTAGATCATGGGTTGTCCCCCCGTCCCTTTCCCAATTGCCGATGCCGAACCGGATAGAGGCTCGGCGCGGCGCGCGCAATATGGCGGACGTACGACAAAAGGAGTTGCCCATGAGCTTCCGTATTTCCGGCCTTCCCGTTTCGCCCTTCGCGCCGCTCTTCACGCTCGACGACGACGCGCTCGCCGCCCGCGGCATGCGGCGCTGCCGGGCGCCGATGGCGGGTGCGCGCATGCCGTGCCGTGTCAGCCTCCGCTTCACGCCGGAGGGCGAGAGCGCCATCCTGCTGCCCTATACGCATCAGAACGGACGTTCGCCCTACCACGCTTCGGGACCGATCTTCGTGCGCGAGGCGGCGCGCGAGACCTTCGATGCCGTCGACACCTTGCCGCAGGCCGTCGGCGAGGTGGGCCTTCTCTCGCTCCGCGGCTATGACGACGAGCACATGATCGTCGATGCGACGGTGGGCCCGGGGGCCGAGGCGCGGACGCTCATCGGGCGCATGCTGTCACGCGACGACGTCGCCTATATCCACGCCCATTTCGCGCCGCGCGGCTGCTATCTCGCGCGGATCGACCGAGCCTGAGGGACCGCGCCGCGGCGGCAATCCCGTTGCGGCGCGCCTACTCCGCCTTCTCGCTGAGCGGCTTGCCCTTGGCGACGATGAAGAACTCAATGGTGCGCGCGGGCTGCTCGCTCAGATTCTGCGTGCGGTGCACGACCATCGGGGCGATGTGCACGGCTTCTCCGGCCTTATAGACGTGATCGCCTTTCCCCTCGATGTCGATGTGGATCTCGCCTTCCTGCACGGTGGTGTACTGATCGCCATGGTGATAGTGGCGCCCTGAATCGGCGCCGGCGGGCAGGATCACGTTGATGACTTTGACCTCGCGCTCGGGATCGCCGGTGAGCGGCCTGCTGATGAGCTCCGTCGGCTTGGTCTTCGCCGGCTCCGCGGCCTGGGTCAGAAGCGCCGTCGCGCCACCGATAGCAACCAGCGCGCACGCCGCAATAATTAAATGTTTCACATGCCTCATGCTCCCCTCCCGCGATTTTGTTGCGGCGGCTTTATAATCTGCGGCGAGGCGGGATGCGACTGGGCGGCGGCGTGCTTGCGCGGGCTGTGGCGGCGGCCATAACCAAGGCGGTCGGGAGCCGCGTCGGAAGCGGCTAAGGCGCGGTGAAGCCGACCTTGCGGTGCGAGCCGTCGCAATAAGGCTTGTTCTGCGAGCCGCCGCAACGGCAGAGCCAGGTCTCGGTGGTGCGGTCGAGGGTGCGACCGGTGCCGGAGACGATCTCGAGATTGCCGGTGACCTGCAGGGGGCCGTTCTTGGTCGGGGTCACCGTCAGCGCGCCGTCCCGCGCGGCGAGTGCCGCGGACTCCTGGCCCTTCGGCTCGCCGGTGGCGACGAAGCCGGCGGCGGTGTGGCTGCCGTCGCAATAGGGCTTCCGCTGCGAGGCGCCGCAGCGGCACAACGTAGCGCGGAAACCCGCCGCGACGCCGGCGATGGTCAGCGGCGCATGAAGCGCCACCGGCCCGTTTTCGCGCAGCCGCGCCGTGTTGACGAGCGGCGCCTCCTCGTTGATGCCGTCGCGCCGCTCATAGGTGATGGCGCCCGAGGGGCAATTCAGCGCCAGCGCCGCCACCGCTTCGGCGGAGGCGGCGTCGGGATGGATCCACTCGCCTTCGGCATTGGGGACGAAGACGTCGGGATGGGTCAGCACGCAATGGCGCGCATGGATGCAGCGCGCCGTCTCGAAGCGGATGGTGATGTCCTTGCCGCGGACTTCCTCGATCTCGGCCATGAGCGATACCTCCCTCGCCTCTTCTCTCCACAGTCTCTATGGTTACGCGCGCCGGGGCAAGCGCGGGGCATGCGGGGCGTGAGCGAGGCGGACAAGGATCGGGGTTGGTCCCAGCTGATGGCGGCGGCGCAAGCCGGCGACCGGCGTGCCTATGAGCGGCTGCTGCGCGAGGCGGTTCCGTTCATCCGCGCCGTCGTCGCGCATCAGCACCGCCGTCCCGACCGGCTCGAGGAGGTGGTGCAGGAGGTGCTGCTCGCGGTCCACCGCGTGCGTCACACCTATGACCCGGCGCGTCCCTTCCGCCACTGGCTGGCGATGATCGCGCGGCGCCGCTCGATCGATGCGCTGCGCCGGCGCGGCCGGACCGAAGCCAATGAAATATCGGACGAATTTGCCTATGAAACCTTTGCCGATCCGGCCGCGAATAGAGAGTTGGAGGTGTCGGCGGCGACCGACGGCCTGGGTGAGGCTATTGCCGGGCTGAGCCCGCCGCAACGCGAGGCGATCGAGCTCCTGAAGCTGCGGGAGATGTCGCTCAAGGAAGCGTCACGCGCCAGCGGTCGCTCGGTCGCCGCGCTCAAGGTCAATGTCCACCGCGCCATCAAGGCCTTGAGGCAGCGGTTGCAAGGAGAGTGAGGCGATGGCGAGCGAGACGGATCGGCTGATCGAGCGCCTGGCGCGGGAGGCAGAGCCGGTGCGGCGGCTGGCGCCGCCGCTGCACCGCGCCGCGATCTGGCTCGCCGTCGTGGCGGCGGCGCTGGCGGCGGTGATCTTCGCCTTTGCCGATCTCGATGTCTTCGCCCGGCGCGCCGCCGACGAGAAGATGACGCTCGAGCTCATCGGCACGGTGCTGACGGGCATACTCGCCACCATCGCCGCGTTCGAGCTCAGCCTGCCCGATCGCGCCCGGTCCTGGGCGCTGCTGCCGCTGCCCGGGCTCGCGCTCTGGATCGCCAGCAGCGGCTACAGCTGCTGGCGGCATTGGCTGACCTACGGCCCCGACGGCTGGGAGATCGGCGAGAGCTGGAATTGCTTCCGCTTCATCCTGGGCGCGAGCCTGCCGCTGGCGGCGAGCCTCGTCTTCCTGCTGCGCCGGGCCCGACCGCTGGCGCCGCTGCCCTGCGCCCTCATGGGCGGGCTCGGCGTCGCCGCCATTGCCGCCTTCGCGCTACAGTTCTTCCACCCCTTCGACGTGACCTTCATGGACCTCGCGGTCCACCTCGTGTCGGTGGCGATCGTCGTCGGCGCGGTGGGCGCGACCGAACGCCTGAGCGAGCGGCGGCTGGCCTTGCGCTGAGGGGCGGAGCAGCGGCAGGTTCGGGTAAACCGAACCTCGGAGCGCATCATGGCCCAAGACCGAGACGGTTGCCTCCGGCGACCGCGTGTCTCGCTCGCGCCATAGTCGCCAGCGCAGATGTGCGCTTGCCTCCTCAGCTGGTGGCGAAGAGCGCCATCAGGCCGAAATCCATGTGCATCTGCATGTGGCAATGGAAGAGGCTGAGGCCAGGCTGGTCGGCGGTGAAATCGATCGCCATCTCCTGATATGCGCCCAGCATCGCCACGTCCTTGATGACGCCCGCGGTCTTCTCGCCGGCGATCTGGGTCAGCTCGAAGCTGTGGCGGTGAAGATGCATGGGGTGAGTGTCGTCGGTGGCGTTGCGCAAGTGGAGCCGATAGCGCTTGCCGAGACGCAGACGGAACATCGGCTCCATCTTCGCCATCGAGAAGGAGTGGCCGTTGATGGTGAAGCGGTCGAAGCCGTCTTCGCCGGCGGGGTCGGCGGCGAGGAGCATCTCGATCACCTCGTCAGGCGGCGCCGCTGCCGGCGGCGCTGCGGCGGCAAAGCGCCGATAGTCCCAGCGGAAGTCCGGCGGCTTCGCCCAGACGGGCTCCCCGGTGGCGCCGGCGTATTCGACGACGATCCCCATGCCGCGCCGGCGATCCTCGTCCACTGTCTCGCCCAGCACCCAGAGCCCGGGATGCCGCATCTCGACGATCGCCGAGATGCGCTCGGCGGCGCCGAGCCACAGCACGGGCACCTCCGCGGGATCGGGCACGGCGTTGCCGTCGAGCGCCACCACCTTGAAGACATGTCCGGGGAGCGCGAGGCTCCGCGGCTCGCTGGCGCTGGCGTTGAGCACATGGAGGAGGACGCGCTCCCCTTCCTTGACGCGGACGGGCTCGCCGAATCCCAGCATGCGTCCGTTGATCGCGAAGTAGTTATAGGCAGGCTGGTAGGCGTCGGGCCGGCCCTTCTCGGCGGCGGCGCGGAGCGCCGCCTGCGCCTCCTCGCGCAACGTCGGAACAATCGTCGTCGGCGCCAGGAAGTCCATCGCCATTTCGGTGCGGCTCCAAACCGGCGCAAATTCCTTCAGGGTGAGAAAGACCTCGCGGTCATAGGCGCCGGGCTCGCGCCGCGGCTCGACATAAACGGGGCCGGCTTGTCCGTTATAGAGCCCGGCGGAAAGATCGGCGCCGGCGGTCAGATGGGTGTGATAGAAGCGCAGCCCCGCGGGGCGTGGGGTGAAGGCGATCCGCCGCATGCCGTGCGACGGGATGAAGGGCGTGCCCTCTTCCGACGCGCCGTCAACATCGGCCGCCAGGAACTGGCCGTGCCAATGAAGCTGCTCCGGCGTGTGGGTGTCGTTGTGAATGTCGACGACGACGCGCTTGCCTTCGTGCATGCGGAGGAGGGGACCGGGGAATTGGCCGTTATAGAGCTTGGTCGAGATCGTGACTTCGGGTGCGAGCTCGACGAGGCCGATGCCGATGCGGATCGTGTAATCCGCGCGCCCGCTGCTGGGCGGCTGGTGCGGGTGCTCGGGCGCCATCGCGCGCGCGAGAAGCGGGGCGCCTGAGCCGAGGGCCGCGGCGCCGCCGACGCGGAGAAAATGCCGGCGGTCGACGATCATGCGCCGCGCAGCCTAGACTCGATACCGGCTGAAGGGATCGGCGAACAGCGTCGGCGGTTACCGCCACCTGCGCGTAAAGCGCCACGATGCGTGGTCGCGTTCACGGCGCTGTGCGATCGCCCGCCACTGCTTTGCAGAGCGCGGCGAAGTCGAGCGGCTTCGGGAAGACCGGGCGGCCCGCGAGCTCCGGGCCTGCGGCGAGGCGAGAGTCGCCGGTAATGAAGACGATGGCCGTGTCGGGGTGGCGCTGCGCCAGCATTTTCGCGAGCGACACGCCGTGCGGGTCGCCGGCATGCATATGCACATCGAGGATGAAGACGTCGATCCGCTCGCCTGTCTCGGCCGCGGCCAGAGCGGCCATCGCACTGGTGACGGCGGTGACGGCGTGGCCTTCGCGCTCGAGGTAGGTTTTCACCAGCCGACCGATCGCGACGCTGTCGTCGACGACGAGAACACGCTTGCCCAAAGCCGCTCCCTTTCGCGAATGCGCGCGAAGGACGGTACGCAAATTTGGCCCGAGGCGCGAGCCCTAATCGTACACCACGAGGTGACGTGGCGTTCGCCCCACGGAGTCGCGATAAACGCGAAGGCGCCTTATAGTTCCTACCGATGCGACAGGCGCTCACGCTGCTGTGCCTTGTTCTCGCGGTCGCTCCGGCGACCGGAGCGCCTTCGGCCGATCTCGTTGGCCGCTGGTACACGGAAGGCGTCGAGGGCGGCCTTTTTTCCCAGATGATCGAGGACCGCCGAGCGGACGGAAGCTTCACCTTCGAGATCAGGGTGGAGACGGCCTGCGAGGCGGCACGGGGTTGGAAGGAAAGCGGCGCCTGGGACGTGGCCGGCGCCACCTTGCGGAAATGGACGCGAGACGTTGCCGGCCGCGCAGTCCCCGACACCGACTATTATCACGACCGGTTCGCGCTCCAGGCCGTTGACGCCGACCACATGACCATTCTCGACGCAAAGACGCGGATCACGTGGTCGCTGACCCGCGTGCGTCGCGAGTTCACCTTCCCGCCCCCGGCTCCCTGCGTCAATTCGTGAAAGACAACCATAAGCGGCCATTTGGTCAGCCATCCAGCCTGACCGCGCACTCTTGCGTAGGCCAATAGTAGTCACACCCATCTTCAACAGTTGGCGCCGGTGGCCGACATGTAAGTCATTGATATTGCTTAAGTTGGGTGATCAGTTTTCGAGAAGTCCCATCTCGCTAGTTAATGGGGTTCGCACGGTCCGCCATCGCGGTCGCCGGATGCGAGCTCCGAGGCCAGGGGAGCGGGACATGACCGTAATCAGCAGGAGACAAGTGATTGCCGGCACCGCCGTGGCGGCGGCGGGTTTGGCCCGACCGGCGGCGGCGCAAAATCTGCAAGATCTGCCGCGGCAGAAGCTCTCGCTGGTAGCGCCGCCCCTCGTTCATCCCCATGAGCAGGCGACGCAGCAGGGACCGAAGATCGTCGAGGTGCGCCTCTTCACCCAAGAGAAGGAGATGGTGATCGACAACGAGGGCACGAAGCTCCAGGCCATGACCTTCAACGGCACGATCCCGGGCCCGGCAATCGTCGTCCATGAGGGCGACTATGTCGAGGTGACGCTGGTCAACCTCCCCACCAACACCATGCCGCACAACATCGATTTCCACGCCGCCACCGGCGCGCTGGGAGGTAGCGACCTGACGCTCATCAGCCCCGGGGAAGAGGTGGTGATCCGCTGGAAGGCGACGCGCGCCGGCGTCTTCCTCTACCACTGCATCCCCGGCGGCGACATGATCCCCTGGCACATCGCCTCAGGGATGAGCGGCATCGTCCTGGTGCTGCCGCGCGACGGGCTCAAGGACGGCGCGGGGAAGCCGCTTCATTACGACCGCGTCTACTACATCGGCGAGAACGACTTCTATGTGCCGCGCGACAAGGACGGCAAGTTCAAGCGCTACGACTCGCCGGCGGACGCCTTTACCGACACGCTGGAGCTGATGAAGAAGCTGATCCCGACCCATGTCGTCTTCGAGGGCCGCGTCGACTCGCTGACCGGCGATCACGCCATGCAAGCCAAGGTCGGCGAGATGGTGTTGATGCTGCACTCGCAGCCCGATCGCGATTCGCGGATCCATGTCGTCGGCGGCCACGGCGATTACGTCTGGGAGACGGGCAAATTCTCCAACCCGCCCGGGACAAACCTCGAGACCTGGTTCGTTTGCGGCGGCTCGGCCGTCGCAGCCCTCTATACCTTCCTCGAGCCCGGCATCTATGCCTATGTCAACCACAACATGATCGAGGCCGTCGAGCTCGGTGCGTTTGCGCATTTCAAGGTCGACGGCAAATGGAACGACGACCTCATGACCCAGGTGCGCGCACCGGGGCCGATCAGGGCCGAACCGCAAGAAGCGCGCAAGCCCTAGGCGCGGCCAATGCCGGGGCAAGGGATGCGGCGCAGGCCGGCGCTCGCGCTCGCCGTCATCCTCGTGCCTGTGGCGATCATCGGGGTCGCTGCGGGCGGTCCCCTCGCGCGCGGCGGCGGGACCGAGGTGGCGCCCCCCGACCTCGTCGTGCTCAAGCCGGCGTTCTTTCTCTACCGCGCCAGCGGATCCGACTCGCCCGAACGCTCTTCGTGATGCGGCACGAGGTCACCGCGGCCGATTACGGGCGCTGCGTCGCCGCCCGGCAATGCCAACCGCTTTTGAGCGCCGCGCCGCCTGCCGACCGGCCGATCGTCAAGGTCAGCTGGCGCGACGCCGAGGCCTATGCGCGATGGCTCTCGCGCGCGACGGGACTGAGCTTCCGGTTGCCCAGCGACAAGGAATGGGCCTACGCGGCCGGAAGCCGCCTCTCCGACGATCGGCTGCCCGAGGGCGCCGACGTCGGCGATCCCGGCGAGCGCGAGCTGGTGCGCTATGCGCAGGACACGGCGCGCGCCGCGGCGGTCGACAAGGAGCTCCGGCCGATCGGCGGCGTCGGCGCCAATGAGAACGGCCTCCTCGATATGGCGGGCAATGTCTGGGAGTGGACGGAGAGCTGCTTCCGGCGGGGCGCGCTCGACGCCGCCCGAAGCATCGTCAGGGCGTCGGATGATTGCGGCATTCGCGTCGTCGAGGGACGCCACCGCACCTATATCAGCGACTTCATTCGCGACCCGCGCGGCGGCGGCTGCTCGGTCGGGACACCGCCCGCCTATCTCGGATTCCGGCTGGTGCGCGACGATGACCCATGGTCGGGGCTCCGGGGCATCGGCGCGATGCTTGGCCTGAGCGCGTCCGCCGATCGCTAGGCTCTCACCTGAGGCCTAGGGCGTCGTCTCGGCGCCGGTGCCGGCCGTCATCTGACCCTCAGCGGCGTCTGCCCTCTCCTCGAGCTCGCGGGCATAGCGGAGCAGTTCGTCGCTGATGCGGGGATCATGGGCCTGGGCGGCGAGACGGCGGCAATGCGCGGCCTTCCGACGATCCTCGATATTCTCGCCCATGGTCCCGGTCCCCCATGTCACCGCCAAAGTAGAGAGCCTCCGACATGGTTTGTCCTGTGATGGACCTCACAGCGGATGGGAGCACGAGTGACTATCTTTCGCTCGTACCTTCGTTTCCTCCCACACCTTGGGCCCGGCGCAAGCCGGGCTTTTTTATGCCGGCGCGACGTCACCCCGGCCCGCCCTTCCGGGTGATGCGGCGGTGTCATTCATCGGCCGCAGCGAACAGTCCTTTTCGCAATCCGCCCGTAATGGAATAGGGCAGCGATCCCCATGATCTCGCCAGCAGGGGAACTGTTCCCGATGCAAGAAGGAGATTGGTCATGACATCGATGCGAGGGCTCGTGCGGCCGGCCATCTTGGCGGCGGCGACGCTGCTGGTCAGCGTCGCCGGCGCGTCTGCGGCGCAACCCGGTTATTTCGACAGCGCCGGCGCGCCGCTGGTCGCGCCCACGCTCTACAACACCGGCGATGCCCAGGCGACGGCGGCGCGGCAAAAGGCGAGCGGCTATTTCGCCGATGCCGGCGATCCGCTGGTCGCGGCCTCTGCCGCTACCAATCGCGGCGGGACACTGGAGAGGCAGCGCGCTACGGGGTATTTCCCCGATGCTGGCGCCCCCCTGGTGAGCCCGACCACTACCACGCACTGATAGACCACGGGCTTTGACGCCTCGCCCGGTCCCCAACGGGACCGGGCGAGGTTTCCTTTGCACTCCCCACCCCTCGATGCAATGATCGGGGAGGCCGACAAGCCGTAGAAGTAGATCGGGGGGAAGGATGCCGAGGATCGCGCTCCGCTTGGGGTTGGCCGCCGTCGTTACGCTGGCGCTCGGGCTCGCCGCCGGCGCGCAGGAAGCCCGGCATTTCCGCTTCGGCTATGACCAGCCGCACAGCACCGGCTACGGCGTCGCCGGCGACATGTTCGCGGCGAAGCTGGCGCAGCTCTCCAAGGGAACCATGATCATCGATCAGTTTCCCGGGGCGCAGCTCGGGCAAGAGCCGCAGATGCTGCAGCTCGTCACCCGCGGCGACATCGACTTCATCATCACCTCAACCGCCAATGCCGCGACGCTGGCGCCGGAATCGGGCGTCATGTCGATCCATTTCATCTTCCGCTCCGAGGATCATCTCAAAAAGGCGCTGGCCGATCCCCGCCTCGTCGCGGCCGTGCGCAAGATGTTCGACGACAGGGTGAAGGGCGCGCATGTGCTGGCGCTGGCAACGCTGGGTCTGCGCGACCTCTACGGCAAACGCGAGATCCACCGCGTCGAGGAAATTAAGGGGCTGAAGGTGCGCGTCCAGGCGACGCCGACCGAGGACCGGATGTTTCCCGCCTATGGCGCGCAGGTCGTGCACATGCCCTTCGGCGACGTCTATACCGCGCTCCAGACCGGCGTCGTCGACATGGCCGAGAACGGCATCAATGTCTACCTCTCCAACAAGCACTATGAGGTGGCCCCGGTCATGTCCCTGACCGAGCACGAAGCCAATAACAGCGTGATCTGGGTCAGCGACCGTGCTTGGAGCAGCTTCAACGACGAGCAGAAGGGATGGGTGCAGGCGGCGGCCGACGAGGTCGGGCGCAATCAGCCGGCCAAGGCGTTGGCGCTCGAGCACGAGTCGCTGGCGAAGCTCGAGAAGATGGGCGTCAAGTTCGTCAAAGACGTCGACAAGAGCGGCTTCATCAAGACGGCGGTGCCGATCCAGGACGAAATCGCCAAGAGCCTCGGGCCGCACGCGGAGGAAATCCTCGGCATCATTCGCAGCATTCAGTAGGCGCAAACCAGGTTTGCGCGAGGGTGAGGGGTGGCTTATTTCGACCGGCTCGTGCTGCAGCGTCAGCGGCCTTTGAACTGGCCGGCGCTCGACCCCTTGGAGAAGCTGCTGATGCTGCTCTGCGGCGCGGCGCTGTTAGGGTTCTCCGGCTCGACGCTCATCGACATCGTGACGCGGACGCTGGGTTACCCCGTGCTCTCGCTGCAGGAAATAACCTCGGCCTGCTTCGTCTATGGCGTCTTCATCGGTGCCGGTGTCGCCAGCCGGCGCAACGATCATCTCTATTTGACGGCAGTCGCGGATCATTTGACGGGGCGATTGCGCTTTGCCGTCGAGATCCTGACGCGGCTCGTCGTGCTCGCCGTGGGATTGAGCATGGTCTGGTATGGCTGGCTCAATTTTCTCTCGGGGTTCTCGGCTTATCGCATGCCCTCGATGCTGCCGATCGCCTACCTCTACGCCATCATTCCGATCTCGGGCGCGCTCGTCGCGCTTTTCAGCCTCGAGCAGATCATGAATGGCTGGCAGCAGGGCTTCGAGGGCTTCGAGGAGAAGCCCGACCCTGAGCCGGTGCTGTGAGCAGCCCCGCCATCCTGACGCTCATGGTCGTCCTGTTCCTGACGCTGGGCTATCTCGGCGTGCCCGTCGCCTTCGCGCTGCTGGCGGGCGTGCTCGTCGGCACGCTCTTCACCGATGTGACGCTGACCTCGATCATCACGCAGATGTTCAACGGCGTCGACGCCACGGCGCTCCTGGCCGTGCCGTTCTTTCTTCTCGTCGGCGAGCTCATGACCTCGGCCAATGTCGTGATCCGCATCGCCGATCTCTCGCAGGCGCTGGTGGGACACTTCCGCGGTGGCTTAGCGCAAGTCGTCACCGTCTTCAGCATGTTCTTCTCCGGCATTTCGGGCTCGTCCTCGGCCGACGTCGCGGTGCTGAGCCGCACGCTGGCAAAGCCAATGGCGCAAGAGGGCTACACGCCGGAATTCGTCGCGGCACTCATCGCCGCGGGCTCGACCATCGCCGCGTTGGTGCCGCCCAGCATTCTCGCCGTCGTCTATGGCGCGGTCGGCAGCGTCTCGATCGCCGGCCTCTTCATGGGCGGCGTCGTGCCGGGCCTCATGATCGGCTTCGGCCTCATGACCTATTGCTATTTCTTCGGTCCCGAGGGGTTCCGCCGGCCGCGCGCGCGCTTTCGCCAAGTGACTTGCGCGGCCGCCGATGCGGCACTGCCGCTGATGATTCCGGTGATCTTGCTGGGCGGCATCACCACCGGCTGGTTCACGCCCACCGAGGCCGGCGTCGTCGCCGTCGCCTGGATCCTGCTGGTGGTCATTCCCTCGCTCAATCGCGCCCATTGGCGCGAGCTGCCGATCGATTTCTGCCATGCCGGGCTCATCTATGCGCTGCCGCTCATCACCATCGCCGCGGCGCAGTCCTTCGGCTTCATGCTGGCCTATCTGCGCGGGCCCATCGTCGTCTCGGGCTGGATCGCCGGGCTCGCCGGCAACGATCCCAATCTGGTGATGTTCCTGCTGGTGCTGGTCTTCGTCATCGTCGGCGACTTCATCGAGCCGATTCCGGCGGTGATCATCTTCATGCCGGTGGTGAAGGAGCTGACGGCGGCCGCCGACATCAACGACGTCCACATGGGTGTGGTGCTGATAGCCACCCTCGCCTTCGGCCTCATCACGCCGCCTTACGGCTTGGCCTTGCTCATGTCCTCGAAATTCGTCGGCGTCCGCTTCGCCGCGGCGCTCCGCGCGTCGCTTGCGATCTATGTCGTGTTCTTCCTCACCATCGCCTTCACCATCTTCTTCCCGAACGTCATCCTCTGGCTGCCGAAGCACACGGTGCCGGAGTCGGTCGGTTGTTTCAAGGCGCCCGGGGGAAGCGGCTACGTCTGCCCGTGATCAGTTCGGGCCGCTCGGCACGTTATCGGCCGGAGTTTGGGGGTGCGTCGCCGCCCGCGTTCCCCTTGTCCGAAGGAGCGTCCTTGTCGTTGGCGTGCTTCGCCACGTGACCGGTGGATTTGGGACGGGTGGACTTGCAGGACGTCTTGGTATGGCTCGTCGGCTGCCCGCCAAAGGCGCAGGGAATATCGTCCTGGAAAAAATGCGGGATGTCGGTGGTAAAGGTCCGGCGGGCGTCATCGAAGAAATCCGCCCGGGCCGGCGGCGCCAGCATCGCTAGCGTCAATACGGTGATGGGGCAAGCGAGGCGACAAAGCCAATAAGCCCTGGAAGTCAATGCTATCTCCCGCCGCTGGTCGACGACATCATAACGCCACGCCGCAGGCCGGCCTAGCCGATCGTCTTCTGTAACAAATCCGTCTCATGGCGCTGATATCGTCCCGGCCACTGGCTCTTAGACTAGGTGGGAGAGATTGGCCATGCGGCGGCGCTTGGGAATGATTGCTTTTGTCTCGTCGCTTCTCGCCAGCAGCGCGGGGCTCGCGGCGGCGCAGCCGCACAATGTCGTGCTTTTCGTCCCCGATGGGCTCCGCGCGGTGATGGTGACACCGGAGACGGCGCCAGCAATGGCGGCGGTCCGAGACAAGGGCGTCAATCTCAAGAACAGCCACTCGCTCTTCCCGACCTTCACCACGCCCAACGCGTCGGCCATGGCGACCGGGCACTATCTCGGCGACACCGGCGAGTACGGCAACACGATCTATACCGGTTTTCCCGTGCCGGGCGCGGGCGACAGTGTCACGCCCTTCATGGAAAGCGATCCGGTTCTGGGCGACGTCGACGAGCATTTCGCCGGCGACTATCTCGACGAGACGACGCTGCTGAAAGCGGCGCGCGCCCAAGGCTACAGCACGGCCGCCATCGGCAAGCTCGGGCCGGTGCTGATCTTCGATCACACCGACCGGAGCGGCGAGCCTACCATCGTCGTCGACGATCTGACCGGCAGTCCCAAGGGCATTCCACTGTCGACGGCGCTGCAAGTCGCGCTGAAGCAGGCGGAGCTGCCGTTCGCGGCACCATCGCGCGGCGACAACGGCAAGGCCGGCACCGCCACCACGCCCGGCACGAAGATCCCCAACCGCGAGCAGCAAAACTACTTCGCCGACGTCGCGACGAAGGCGGTACTGCCGATGTTCAAGGCCAAGGCCCAGCCTTTCCTGCTGGTGTTCTGGTCGCGCGATCCCGACGGCACGCAGCATAATCAAGGCGACAGCCTCAACCAGCTGACGCCCGGGATCAACGGTCCCACCTCGCTCGCCGCTATCCGCAACGCCGACGACGACCTGGCGAAGCTGCAGCAGGCGCTCACCGAGCTCGGGCTCGCCGACACCACCGACATCCTGATCGCCGCCGATCACGGCTTTGCCACCATCTCGAAGGAGAGCAAGACCAGTGCCGCGGCGAAGGCGCATTTCGCCGACGTGCCGCACGACTTTCTGCCGCCGGGCTTCGTCGCGCTCGATCTGGCGCAGGCCTTGGCGCTGCCGCTCTTCGATCCCGACGACAAGAGCGCGCCGGTCACCGCTGAGCACCATCCGCGCCTCAGCAACGGCCTCATCGGCACCGATCCCGCCCATCCCGATGTGGTGGTGGCGGCCAATGGCGGCTCCGACCTCGTCTATTTCCCGAAGAGGGACAAGAAGCTGGCGGGCCGCGTCGTGACCGCGCTTCTGGCGGAGGACTATGTCAGCGGCATTTTCGTCGATGACGGTCTCGGGCATTTTCCCGGCACTCTGCCGCTCTCGGCGATCAACCTCAAAGGCACGGCGCTGACGCCGATGCCGGCGATTGCCATCAGCTTCCGCACCTATCCTTCCGGCTGCGACACGCCGCTCTCCTGCACGGTCGAGGTCGCCGATACCGGGCTGCAGCAGGGCCAGGGCATGCATGGCACCTTCTCGCGCGCCGACACCAACAATTTCATGGCGGCGATCGGTCCCGATTTTAGGGCGGGGTACGTCGATTCGGCGCCGGTCAGCAACGCCGATATCGGCAAGACCATCGCCCGGCTGATGCGGCTCAAGATCAAGGCCAAGGGCAAGCTGGTCGGCCGCGTCATGGCCGAGGCGCTGCCCAGCGGCACGGCCCCGCACGTCGCCAAGCACCGCGTCGCCTCGGCACCGGCCGCGAACGGACTCATGACGGTGATCGACGAGGAGCTCGTTGGCAGCACGCGGTATTTCGACGCCGCAGGTTTCCCCGGCCGCACCGTCGGCCTCACCGCCCCCGCACGCACGGCCCACGTGCAGCGCTGAGGCGACCGCGTGGCGAAACAAATAAATGGGTATCAGGTGATGGAGGCAGATTGGCGGGACCCTCCTCCGCGCGTTAACAACATCGCCCTCACGCCCCACTTTAGTCCCCCATCTTCTGATCGCTGACGCCGGCCCAGATCTCTGGGAAATGTTTGCGACCGGCCCCTTGCTGTCGCCGCCGAATTGCCTCATCGCCGCCACAGTCACCCTGCAGGTTGATCGGCGTTGATGGAGGACCGGTCATGACGATCGCGCGTTCGAGCATCCTTATTGTCGTTCTCTGTCTGCTGGCGTTGCCGGCAGCAGCCACGGAGCTGGTGGTGAAGCGGGTGATGCTGTCGGCGGGCGGCGTCGCTTATGTCGAGCGCGAGGCGGAGGTGGAGGGCGATGCCGAGCTTTCCCTCGACGTGCCGCTCGACCAGGTCGACGACGTCTTGAAGTCGATCGTCGTCTATGACAGCGCCGGCGGCGTCGGCAGCGCGCATCTGCCGGGGCGCGAGCCGGTGGCGCAGATCTTCAGCGACCTGCCCTTCGGCGCCGACGCGCTCGCCTCGCCCGAGGCGCTGCTGAACGCGCTGCAAGGCTCGGAGGTGCGCATCGGCGGCAACCACGCCATCACCGGCAAGCTGCTGAAGGTCGTGACCGAGAGGGTGCGGCTCAACGACCAGAGCACGGTCGAGCGCCACCGCCTCAGCGTCGTGACGCCTGCGGGCTTGCAGCAGGTCGTGCTCGAGGAGGCGGACAGCATCGCCTTCACCGACGCGGCGCTGCAGGCGAAAGTCGAGCGGGCGCTGGCGGCGATCGCCGAGCATCACGCCAAGGACCGGCGGCGGATTGTGCTGTCGGCCAGGGGCCAGGGCAAGCGTGTGGTGCGCGTCGGCTATGTCGTGGCGGCGCCGCTCTGGAAATCGACCTATCGCCTCATCCTGCCGCAGGACGCGGCGAAGACGACGGCGCATCTCCAGGGCTGGGCGGTGCTGGAGAATATGAGCGGCGAGGACTGGCAGAATGTCGAGCTCACTCTCTTCTCGGGCCATCCCGTGAGCTTCCGCCAAGCGCTCTACGAAGCCTATTACCTCGACCGTCCGGAAGTCCCGGTCGAGGTCGCCGGACGAATCTTGCCCCGCATCGACAATGGCGTCATCGTTACGGGCGCCGCAGCCGGGAACGGCCATATCCAGGACAATAGTCGCTCTCGGTTCGGGCAGGCGCCGGGTCAGCGTCAAGAAGCCTTGTCCCTGGAGAAGTCGGCGCCCGCGCCGGGGCTAGCCGCTTCGACACCAATGCTTGCCGGCGCCGTCGACGCCGCGACGGCGGAGGAAGGCATGACGCAGGTCGCCTTCCGCATTCCGGTGCCGATCAGCATCAAGAGCGGCGAGTCCGCGATCGTGGCCATCGTCGACCGCAACTTCCCGGCGCGGCGCCTCGCGCTCTATCAGCCCGGAACCGTCGCGGACCATCCGCTGGCGGCGATCGACCTCAAGAACGACGGCGGCAGCGGCCTGCCGCCGGGCGTGCTCACGGTCTATGAGCAGACGGCGTCCGGCACCGCCTATGTCGGCGACGCGCGGATGAGCGCGTTGCCGGACGGAGAGGATCGGCTGCTGAGCTATGCCGTCGACGAGAAAACGAAGGTCGCGCGCGAGATCGACAGCCGCACGGCGCTTGCGAAAGTCACGGCGTCGCGGGGCGTCTTCAATCTGAGCCACACGCTGCGCCAGGTCATACACCACAAGATCGTGGCGCCGCCGAACGAGGCGCGGCATCTCATCATCGAGCTGCCGAAGATGGCGGAGTGGACGCTCGTCGAGCCCGCGGCCGACAAGACGCAGCAGACGGCGACGGCCTATCGCATCGTCGTCGACCTCGAGCCCGGCGAGAGCAAGAGCCTCGACCTGGTGCAGCAGCGGATCACCTGGCAGCAATTCGCCATCGGCTCTTATGCGGCCAACAGCATCGTCGACCTGCTGTCGACGGGCACGCTCGATCCGTCGGTGAAGCGCGCGCTGGAACAGCTGGTACGGCTGCGTCAGGGGGTGGCCGATGCCGAGGCGGAGCAGCAGCAGCTCAAGGCGCAGATCCAGTCGATCGGCGACGATCAAGGCCGGCTGCGCGAGAATCTGCGCGTCTTGAACCGCGACAACGAGCTCTTGAAACGCTACATCGCCAAGCTCGACGAGGAGGAGACGGTGCTCGAGAAGCTGCATGGGCAATTGGCCAGCGCCGACGGCGCGCAACGCACCGCCAAGGCTGCGCTCGACGATTTTATTGCCAGCCTCGAGCTCTGAGCAATCGCGCGAGTAGTTGGCATACCCCCGCACACCCTCTAGCAGCGTATGTGCCTGATTAAATGGAATTTTAATATGGGTTTTGCATAGTCCGCCGAATGCCTTCGGTCTCCCGCCAGGCCGCCCCCTTGCCTGCGCCTGCCGCCAACACCGAGGAGTTGTCGGCGCTGCGGGCGTTCGTCGCCGAGCTCAGCCTCAAGCTGGGCACGGTCGGCCTCGACACCTATGAGGCCGCCGCCAACGTCACCGAAGTCGCAAAGCAGCTCGAGCGGCAGAACGCGCAACTCGGCCGCCTGCGCAACAGCTCCGACGTGCTGCTCGAAGCCAACCGCCAGATCGACGGCGCCACCGACACCGCGCACAAGACCGCCGATGCCGCCCGCGCCGACCTGCAGAATTCGCGCCAGGCGATCGCCGGCGCCGTGGGCCGCGTCGCCGCGCTGGTCGATGCCGTCACTCGCATCGAGGAGCGGCTGGGCGCGATCGGCAACTCGCTCTCCGAGGTCGCCGGCATCTCCGGCGCGATCGAGGCGA
>DATJAV010000164.1:0-4991 GCA_035515835.1 Allostellaceae bacterium | reverse complement strand
GTAGCCGAGATCGCCGCAATAGGCGATGAGATGCACCTGCGGCATCGACATCGCCGTGCAACAGGCGAGACCGGCGACGCAGAGGACCGCCAGGAGCACGTTGGGGCGGAGCCCCAACGTGCCGCCGCGGATGCCGGCGCGCGTCGCTGCCGCGTCGTGGTGGCGGGGCGGCGGGCGGCGCAACATCAGCATCAGCGGCAGCATCGTCGCGAGACAGAAGAGGCCGATGCCGATATAAGTCGCCCGCCAGCCCGCGACATCGATGAAATGCTCCAGCACCTCCGGCCAAACCGTGCCGGCGAGATAATTGCCCGACGCGCAAACGGTGATGGCGATGCCGCGATGGCGGTCAAACCACTGCGACGTGTCGGCCATGAGCGGCCCGAAGGTGGCAGCGCCGCCGAAGCCGATCAAAAGCCCGCTCGCCAGCGCGAACTGCCAGAAGCTGGTAGCGCTGCCGGCGGCGACGTAGCCGAGCGAGAGCACGACGATTGCGCCGATCACCGGTCGCATCACCCCCCAGCGATCGACCATCCGGCCGATCACCACGCCGCCCGCGCCGAAGCCCAGCATGGCGAGGGTGTAGGAGAGCGAGGCCTCGTTCCGCGTGACCCCGAACGTGCCCTGCACCTCCAGCAAGGTGACGGCGACCGACCACATGCTGACGCCGCCGATGGTGCCGAGCAGCAGGGCGGTGCCGAGCCGCGCCCAGGCATAGGCCGATTCAAGCTCGCTGGCGCAGGACGCTCGCGCCTCGGAGGGATGGGCGGTCATCGGCGGGCTTACGCGTCCTCTTGGTCCTCTGGCACCCTCGCCGCCTCGTCGGCGCCGGTGATGCGCTGCGCGAGCGAAGCCTGCAGGAAGCGGTCGAGATCGCCGTCCAGCACGGATTGCGCGTTGCCGATGGTGACGCCGGTGCGAAGGTCCTTCACCTGCTGATAGGGCTGCAGCACATAGGAGCGGATCTGATGGCCCCAGGCGATGTCGGTCTTGGTGGCGTTCATCGCGTCGACCGCCGCCTCGCGCCGCTTCAGCTCGAGCTCGTAGAGCCGCGCCTTCAGCATCGCCATGGCCTTGGCGCGATTTTGATGCTGCGAACGCTCGCTCTGGCAGGCGACGACGACGGGCGTCTCGATGCCGGGCGGCAGATAGGTCATGCGGACCGCGCTGTCGGTCTTGTTGACGTGCTGGCCGCCGGCGCCCGAGGAGCGATAGGTATCGACGCGGAGGTACTTGTCCTCGACGGCGATCTCGATCTTCTCGTCGACCACGGGATAGACCCAGACCGAGGCGAAGCTGGTATGGCGCCGCGCATTGCTGTCGAAAGGCGAGATGCGCACCAAGCGATGGACGCCGCTCTCGGTCTTGAGCCAGCCATAGGCGTTCTCGCCGAGGACGCGAAGCGTTGCCGATTTGAGCCCGGCCTCCTCGCCCGGGCTTTCTTCCAACCATTCGACCTTGTAGCCGTGCTGCTCGGCCCAGCGCGTATACATGCGCGCCAGCATCTCCGCCCAATCCTGCGCCTCGGTGCCGCCGGCGCCGGCATGGATTTCGAGATAGGTGTCGTTGGCGTCGGCCTCGCCCGAGAGCAGGCTTTGGAGCTCGCGCTCCCCGGCCTCCGCGCGAAGCTTCGCCAGCGCACGCTCGGCCTCGGCGACCATCGCCTGATCGCCCTCGCTCTCGGCGAGCTCGATGAGGTCGAGCGTGTCCTTGAGCTCGCGCTCGATGCGCTGGCAGCCGCCGACCCCTTGTTCGAGGCGGGTGCGCTCGCGCATCAAGGACTGTGCCCGCGTCGGATCGTCCCAGAGCTTCGGGTTCTCGACCGCGGCGTTCAACTCGGCGAGGCGGCGCGTCGCGTTGTCCCAGTCAAAGATGCCTCCTGAGCAGCGACAACGACCGCCTGATCTCCTCGGCCGCCGCTCCGATCTCCGCTCGCATTCCCCGATCCTTTCATCAAGACGGCGCTAGATAGCACATCCGTGGCCGGGCAACATCAGACTGTGCCTTGAGAGACCGCGTGTCCGTTGTGCGTTCTTCGACAGGCGCGCGTTGCGCGCAGGTCGAAGAACGCAGGTTATCAGACCAAGCTGCGCTTGCGGTCGCTCTAGTAAAGCCCGCCCGTTCCCGTGGAGGGCGCGGTGCGCGGCGCGGTCGATGTCGCCGGGGTCGCGGGCACCCCGCCGCCGGTCGTGTCGACGGCGCCGGGCGCGCCGCTGCCGTCCACCGCCGGAGTGGCCGGCGCCATCGAGGCGGCATCCTCGTCGTCGCCGTTGACAGCCGTACCGGCTGTCATGGTCGGCCCTTCGCCGGTGGGCTCGGTGCCGGGCTTGAAGGCCTCGTAGATGATCTTCTTGTCGCCGGGTTGGGCGAGTTGGCCGGTCTCGGCGTTGATCCGCACCAATTCGATGCCCGGCGGAATGCGGAAGGGCTCGGGCGGCGTGCCCTTGAGCGCCGCCCCCATGAAGTCGCGGAAAATGGGCGCTGCCACCGAGGCGCCGGTCTCGTGCTTGCCGAGGCTCGCGGGCTGGTCATATCCCACGAAGACGCCGACGGCGAGGTCAGGCGAGAAGCCCACGAACCAGGTGTCGTTGCTGTCGTTGGTCGTACCCGTCTTGCCGGCAAGCGGCCGGTCGAGCGAGGCGATGATGCGGCCGGTGCCGCGCTCCACCACGCCTTGCAGGATCGAGACGATCTGATAGGCGCTCCGCGGATCGGCGACCTCCTCGCGGTTGTCGGCAAGCACCGGCGGCGGCTGTTCGGTCCAGTCGACGTTGCTGCAGCTCTCGCAGATGCGCTGATCGGCGCGGTAGATGGTGACGCCGTTCCTATCCTGGACACGGTCGATGAGCGTCGGCGTGATCTTCTTGCCGCCATTCACCAGCATGGCATAGGCGGTCGTGAGCTTCAGCGGCGTCGTCTCGCCGGCACCCAGCACCATCGAGTAGACGCGCGGCACGTGATCCATGATGCCAAAACGCTCGATGGTCTGGCCGATGGGCTCCATACCGAGCGTAACGCCGAGCCGCGCCGTGATGAGGTTGCGCGATTGCTCGACGCCGACACGAAGCGTCAGCGGCCCATAGAACTGATGCGTGTAGTTGGAGGGCCGCCACTTCGGCAGCCCCGGCCCCTGATCGACCTCGAGCGGCGCGTCCATCAGCACGCTGGCCGGGGTGAAGCCGTGATCCATCGCCGTCAGATAGACGAAGGGCTTGATCGCCGACCCCACCTGCCGCTGCGCCTGGGTAGCGCGGTCGAACTGGCTGATATCGAAACTGAAGCCGCCATCGAGCGCCAGCACCCGCCCGCTGTGCGGATCGATCGCGACCAGCGCTCCGCCAACCACTGGGATCTGCCGCAAGGTGTAGCGCGGCTCGTTGTTTGGTGCCCGGACGCTCGGGGGCTTGCCGTTCGGCGCCGCCTTGGGGAGTGCCTCCACCATCACCACGTCCCCGGGGGTCAGCACGTCGCTGGGCTGGCGCGGCACGGGTCCCAGGCGATTCTGGTCATCGACCTTCCGCGCCCAGCGCATCTCCTCGAAGGGGATGATGCCGCGGCTGCCGTCGGGGAGCCCGATGCTGGCGCCGGCGGGATCGAGGGCCAGCACCACGGCAAGGCTCCAGCCGGCATCGACCATGCCCGGCGGTGGCGTCACGGTGGCGAGGCGGGGTCGCCATTCGCCGCCTAAGGCGACGTGACCGACTGGCCCGCGATAGCCGTGGCGGCGGTCATAGGCGACGAGGCCGGCGCGGAGCGAGCGGTCGGCAATCGCCTGGAACTGCGGATCAAGGCTGGTCCGAACGGCAAGGCCGGATTCGTAAAGCGCCGTATTGCCGTAGCGCGCCGCCAACTCGCGGCGCACCTCCTCGGCGAAATAAGGGGCGCTCGCCTCTTCGGCATCGTCGCGATGCTTGAGCGCGATGGGCTCGGCTTGTGCCCGCGCGCCCTCTTCCGGCGAGATGAAGCCGAACTCGACCATCTGCCCGATCACCCAGTCGCGTCGGGCGCGGGCCTGGGCGGGATGGCGCTCCGGATTGTAGTCGTTGGGCGCCTTGGGAAGCGACGCGAGCAGCGCCGCCTCGGGCACGGTGAGCTCGTCCAGCGACTTGTCGAAATACTGGAGCGCCGCCTCGGCGATGCCGAAGGCGTGGCCGCCGAGATAAATCTGATTGAGATAGAGCTCGAGGATGCGCTCCTTGCCGAGCGCCTTGTCCATCTCTTGCGCGACCAGCGCTTCTTTGATCTTGCGCTTGTAGCTGAGCTCGTTGCCCACGAGGAAATTCTTGGCGACCTGTTGGGTGATGGTGGAGGCGCCAACCGGCCGGCGATGAGTGAAGACGCGAAACACGTCCGTCACGGCCGCGCGCGCCATAGCCAACAGGTCGACGCCGCCATGGTTGAAGAAATTGTGGTCCTCGGCCGCCAAGAAGGCATGGATGACGAGCGGTGGTATTTCTGTCACGGGCACGAAGACGCGTTTTTCCGTGGCGTATTCGGCGAGTAGTCGGCCGTCGCCCGCATACACGCGCGTGACGATGGGCGGATGGTAGTCGGCGAGCTGCTGATAGCTGGGCAAGTCACGACTGTAATACCAATACCCCAGGCCAGCCACGCCGGCGCCGCCGACGACCAGCAAAACACCCAGGAAAAACATGAACTTGAAGAGAAATCGGATGAACCGGATGAACTGCATGACGCCAGCCGTCGCTTGTCCCCGGCACCTCTGCCGGCCCCGCTCTGAGATTGTCGCCTAAGGTCTTAAAGCTTTATGGCGCCATCAAGGCGAAGGCACCACCCCCTGGCATCCTCTCAGAGTCGTCTCCTCATGGCAACACGAGGCGGTTGTCGTGGCGCGCCGGCAACGTTATCTTTCTCTGGCGAATACCGCACTTCCGCCCCCGCCCCTTCCTGGTCGGGGGGCGGCGTCGCGGCGGGATTTTCCGGACCGATGCCCTCTGGGCGTCGCCGCTCTCCCGCCAGGAGCGCTCTGG
>DATJAV010000163.1:0-7474 GCA_035515835.1 Allostellaceae bacterium | reverse complement strand
CGCGCATTTCGATTGGCTGGATCAGATGCTGGCTGACGGGCACTCGTTCTTGCAAGGCCCAGAAGCTGGCCTCGCCGATCTCGCCGCCTGGCATCCGGTTTGGTTCTTGCAACGGAATTTCGGATCGGCGGCGGCGCCGCTCGACGGCTTTCCGAGGCTTCTCACTTGGGCTGAGCGCATTGCAGCTATCGGCCATGGCAGGCGAAGCCAAATGAGCGCGCAACAAGCGCTTGATGTAGCAAGGGATGCCACATCGATCGCCACGGCGACCGTCGATCCGCAGGATCCCATCGGTCGGAAGCCTGGCCAGACCGTTACCGTCACGCCGGACGATACGGGACGCGACCCGGTTGTCGGTGAATTGGTCGCCTCAAACGTCCGCGAGATCGTGATCCGACGCAGTGATCGTGCGATCGGCGAGGTTTGCGTGCATTTTCCACGCGCCGGCTTTGTGGTCGCACCGGCATAACCGGTAGCGTCATCCAATGGCAAGTTCGTTGGGGATCGCATCAAGGCGACCCATCGGCTCGTGAGGGAGCGCCCGAAGGGCGCGTCTCGAAGGACGCAACACGCCCACGCAGCGCTTGCCCCACAAGCGATTTCGGAGTAAGACGCGCCCCATCCCCCTGTCCAAAACGAACGAGGTCCCGTGATGGCACGCAACAAGATCGCGCTTGTCGGCGCCGGGCAGATCGGCGGCACGCTCGCCTTGCTGACGGGCCTCAAGGAGCTGGGCGACGTCGTGCTGTTCGATGTCATCGACGGCGTGCCGCAGGGCAAGGCGCTCGACATCGCCGAGGCCTCGCCGATCGAGGGCTTCGACGCTCAGCTTACCGGCGGCAACGACTATTCCGTCATCGCCGGCGCCGATGTCGTCATCGTCACCGCGGGATTCCCGCGCAAGCCCGGCATGAGCCGCGACGATCTCATCGGCGCCAACGCCAAGGTCGTCGCCACCGTCGGCGAGAACATCAAGACCTATTGCCCCAACGCCTTCGTCATCACCATCACCAATCCGCTCGACGTGATGGTCTCGGTGATGCGCGAGGCCTGCGGCTTGCCGCATAACCGCGTCGTCGGCATGGCGGGCGTGCTCGACAGCGCGCGCTTCCGCCTCTTCCTGGCGCACGACATGGGCGTCTCGGTCGAGGATGTGAGCGCCTTCGTGCTGGGCGGCCATGGCGACGACATGGTGCCCCTCATCCGCTACTCGACCGTGGCCGGCATTCCCTTGCCCGACCTCATCAAGATGGGCTGGACCACGCAAGAGCGTGTCGAGAAGATCGTGCAACGCACGCGGGGCGGCGGCGGCGAGATCGTCAATCTGCTGAAGACCGGCTCCGCCTTCTACGCGCCGGCGTCCTCGGCCATCGCCATGGCGGAGTCCTACATCCGCGACAAGAAGCGGGTGCTGCCTTGCGCCGCCTGGCTCACCGGCCAGTACGGCGTCAAGGACCTCTATGTCGGCGTTCCTGTCGTGATCGGCGCCAAGGGAGTCGAGCGCATCGTCGAGATCGCGCTCAATGCCGAGGAAAAGGCGATGTTCGAGAAATCCGTCGCCTCGGTCCGGGGACTGGTCGAGGCGGCGAGGAAGCTCAAGGCTGAAGGGAAGGCCTAGCCCCGCAGCCCCGGGTAGCGGCGTAAACCTTGCATGAACCTTTGGCGGGCTAGGTATGGCGGGCGCCAGCCCCCATCTTAAGCCCGAGACCCCCAACCCCCCGAAAGTCCCATGCCTCGCTTCGACGACGCCACTTTCCTGTCCGGCACCAACGCCACGTTCATCGCCGAGCTCTACGCCCGCTGGCTCGAGGCTCCTGCCGAGGTCGACGAGAGCTGGCGGCGCTTCTTCGCCGAGCTTGCCGAAGAGGCACCGAGCCTCTTGAAAGAGCTCGAAGGCCCGGCCTGGAGCCGGGAGCGCGGCCACGTCATCACCAATGGCCATGGCGGCAACGGATCCGCTGCGGCTGCTGCCGTCGCCGAGGCGCCGGCGATGCCGGCGGTTCCGGGGGTGGCGCCGGAGCAGGCGACGCTCGATGCGCTGCGCGCGCTCTCGCTCATCCGGGCCTATCGCGTGCGCGGCCATCTGCTCGCCGATCTCGATCCGCTGGGCCTGGTGCGGATGACCTCCCATCCCGATCTCGATCCCGCGACCTATGGCTTCACCGCGGCGGATCTGGACCGGACGATTTTCGTCAACGGCGTGCTCGGATTCCAGACCGCTACCTTGCGCCAGATCCTGGAAGCGCTGAAGGCGACATATTGCGGCCATGTCGGCATCGAATACATGCACATGCAGGAGCTCGAGCAGCGCCAATGGATCCAGGCGCGCATCGAGGTGCCGCGCAACCAGACCGAGTTCACGCGCACCGGCAAGCGCGCCATCCTCGAGCGCCTCACGGTGGCCGAGATGCTGGAGCGCTTCCTCGACCGGCGCTACACCGGCACCAAGCGCTTCGGCCTCGACGGCGGCGAGTCGCTGATCCCGGCGCTGGAGCAGGTCATCAAGCGCGGCGGCCAGCTCGGCATGAAGGAGCTCGTGCTGGGCATGCCGCATCGCGGCCGGCTCAACGTCCTGACCAATGTCATGGGCAAGCCCTTTGCCGCGCTCTTCTCCGAGTTCCAGGGCAACCCCGCCAATCCCGCCGACGTGCAGGGCTCGGGCGACGTCAAATATCATCTCGGCACCTCGACCGACCGCGACTTCGACGGCAATACCGTCCATCTCTCGCTCACGGCCAATCCGTCGCATCTCGAGGCGGTCAATCCCGTCGTTCTCGGCAAGGTGCGCGCCAAGCAGCGTCAGCGCCAGGACACCGAGCGCGACGCGGTGGTCGGCCTCCTGATGCATGGCGACGCCGCCTTCGCCGGCCAGGGGCTGGTGCCGGAATCGCTGGAGCTCTCCGAGCTCAAGGGCTATCGCACCGGCGGCACCATCCATGTCGTCGTCAACAACCAGATCGGCTTTACGACGAGCCCTTCCTATGCGCGGTCGAGCCCTTATCCCTCCGATGTCGGCAAGATCATCCAGGCGCCCATCTTCCATGTGAATGGCGACGATCCCGAGGCGGTGGTGCATGTCGCGCGCATCGCCACCGAGTTCCGCCAGCGCTTCAAGAAGGACGTGATCGTCGACATCTTCTGTTATCGCCGCCATGGCCACAACGAGGCGGACGAGCCGGCCTTCACCCAGCCCATCATGTACCGCACCATCGCCAGCCACCCGACGACGCGGCAGATCTATGCGCGGCGCCTCATCGCCGAAAGCGTTGTGACCGAGGCCGAGGCCGAGGGCATGACGAACGACTTCCTGGCCTATCTCGACAGCCAGTTCGAGGCGGCGAAAAGCTATCGCCCGAACAAGGCGGATTGGCTCGAAGGCGCCTGGAGCGGCCTCAAGGTCGCCTCGGGCGAGGCGCGGCGCGGCGAGACGGCGGTGGCGGTCGAAGTGCTGAAGGAGGTGGGCCGCGGCCTCACCACGGTGCCGCAGGGATTCAACCTCAACCGCAAGATCGCGCGCCAGCTCGAAGCAAAGAAGCATGCGATCGAGAGGGGCGAGGGCATCGACTGGGCGACGGCGGAAGCGCTGGCGCTGGGCACGCTTTGCGTCGAGGGCACGGCCGTGCGCTTCAGCGGCCAGGACTCGGGCCGCGGCACTTTCTCGCAGCGCCATGCGGTGCTGGTCGACCAGGAGACCGAGGCGCGCTACGTGCCCATCGCCAATCTGCGCCAGGGCCAGGCGCCCTTCGAGATCATCGACAGCCCGCTTTCGGAAGCGGCTGTCATGGGCTTCGAATACGGCTACAGCCTCGCCGATCCGCACGCGCTGGTGCTGTGGGAGGCGCAGTTCGGCGACTTCGCCAACGGCGCGCAGGTCATCATCGACCAGTTCATCAGCTCGGGCGAGGCCAAGTGGCTGCGCATGTCCGGGCTCGTCCTGCTGCTGCCGCATGGCTATGAGGGGCAGGGTCCCGAGCATTCCTCGGCGCGGCTCGAGCGCTTCCTGCAGTGCTGCGGCGAGGACAACATGCAGGTCTGCGACCTCACCACCTCCGCCAATTATTTCCATGTGCTGCGCCGGCAGATGCGCCGCGACTTCCGCAAGCCCTTGGTGCTGATGACGCCGAAGTCGCTGCTGCGCCATCCCGAGGTGCCCTCGACGCTGGCCGAGATGGGGCCGGGCACGTTCTTTCGCCGCACCATCGACGAGGTTGACCCGCTGGTGCCGGACGACAGGGTGAAGCGGGTCGTGCTCTGCAGCGGCAAGGTCTATTACGATCTCCGCGCGGCGCGGCGCGAGCGCAAGATCCGCGACGTCGCCATCATCCGCGTCGAGCAGCTCTATCCCTTCCCCGCGAAGGCGATCGCCGATTCGATCGGACGCTTCCGCGCCGCCGACGTGATCTGGTGCCAGGAAGAGCCGCAGAACATGGGCGCCTGGACCTTCATCGACCGGCGCTTGGAGCAAGTGCTGGTGGAGCTTGGCGGCAAGTCGCGGCGTGCGCGCTATGTCGGGCGCCCGGAGGCGGCGGCGACCGCGACGGGTCTCTTGAAGCGGCACACCGCCGAGCAGGCAAAGCTGGTGGACGAGGCGCTTTCGATCACCTAACAACGATGGCGCGGCTTCGGCCGAACCGGGAGGGACGGAACCGATGGCGGTCGAGATCAAAGTACCGACGCTCGGGGAATCGGTGAACGAGGCGACGGTCGCGCGCTGGCTCAAGAAAGCCGGCGAAGCGGTTGCCATGGACGATCCGCTGGTCGAGCTCGAGACCGACAAGGTGACGCTCGAGGTGAACGCGCCGGCGGCGGGAACGCTCTCCGAAATCGTCGTGCCCGAAGGCGCCAATGTCGCGGTGGGGGCGGTGCTGGGCCGCATCGGCGACGGCGCCGCGAGCGCGGCGGCAGCGCTCGCGCCGAAACCGCAAGCGGCCGCGGCGGGCAGCTCGGTAACGGCAACGGCGTCGGCATCGGCCGGGGCCACGGTGCTCGATCGCTCGGGGCCCGCGGTGCGGAAGCTGGTGGAGGAGCAGAAGCTCGATCCCGCGACGATTGCCGCCAGCGGCAAGGACGGCCGGATCACCAAGGCCGACGTGCTGGTGCAGATGGCGGCGCCAAAGCCGGCTCCGGCCATGGCGAAGCCCGCGCCTGCGCCCACCCCGCCGCGCCCGACGGGGCCGCGCGAAGAACGGGTGCGCATGTCGCGGCTGCGCCGCCGCATCGCCGAGCGCCTCAAGGAGGCGCAGAACACCGCCGCCATGCTCACCACCTTCAACGAGGCGGATATGAGCGAGGTGATGGCGCTGCGCGAGCGCTATCGCGAGAGCTTCGAGAAGAAGCACGGCGTGCGCTTGGGATTCATGTCGCTCTTCGTCAAGGCGTCGATCGTCGCGCTGAAGGAGATCCCCGCGGTCAATGCCGAGATCTCGGGCGAGGATCTGATCTACAAGAACCACTACGACATCGGCGTCGCCGTCGGCACCGAGCAGGGCCTGGTGGTGCCGGTGGTGAAGGACGCCGATCAGCTCTCGTTTGCCGAGATCGAGAAGAAGATCGCCGATTTCGGCCATCGCGCCAGGGACGGCAAGCTCACGCTGGACGAGCTCTCCGGCGGCACCTTCACCATCTCCAATGGCGGCATTTACGGCTCGCTGATGTCGACGCCCATCCTCAATCCGCCGCAATCCGGCATTCTCGGCATGCACAAGATCGAGAAGCGGCCGATGGTGGTGGGCGACAAGATCGAAGCGCGGCCGATGATGTACCTGGCGCTTTCCTACGACCACCGCGTCGTCGACGGCCGCGAAGCCGTGACCTTCCTGGTGCGCGTCAAGGAATGCATCGAGCATCCCGAGCGCATGCTGTTCGAGGTCTGAGGCAATGCCCGACACCTACGACCTCGTCGTCATCGGCAGCGGGCCGGGCGGATATGTCGCCGCCATCCGCGCGGCGCAGCTCGGGATGAAGACGGCTTGCATCGACAAGCGCGCGAGCCCCGGCGGCACCTGCCTCAATATCGGCTGCATTCCCTCGAAAGCGCTGCTGCAGTCCTCCGAGAAATACGCCGAGGCCCAGCACGCGCTGGCGCAGCACGGCGTCAAGGTCTCGGGCGTCTCGCTCGATTTGGGCCAGATGATGGCGCGAAAGGACAAGGTCGTCGGCGAGAATACCCGCGGCGTCGAGTTCCTCTTCAAGAAGAACAAGGTCGATTGGGTGAAGGGTGGGGCGCGCTTCACCGCGCCGGGCGCGCTCCTGGTCACGCCGGTGGATGGCGGCTCGCCGCGCGAGCTGACGGCGAAGGCCGTCATCATCGCCACCGGCTCCGATGTCGCGCCGTTGCCGGGCGTCGCCATCGACGAGAAGACGATCGTCTCCTCGACCGGGGCGCTCGCGCTTCCCTCCGTGCCGAAGCATCTCATCGTCATCGGCGGCGGCTATATCGGGCTCGAGATGGGCTCGGTCTGGCGGCGCCTCGGGAGCGCCGTCACCGTCGTCGAGTTCTTGGACCGCATCACACCCGGCATGGATGCCGAGCTCTCGAAGAGCCTGCAGCGCGTGCTGGCCAAGCAAGGCTTCGTCTTCAAGCTCGGCACCAAGGTGGTGGCGGCGAAGAACAGCGCCGGCGGCGTCAGCCTCACTCTCGAGCCGGCGGCGGGCGGCGCCAAGGAGGAGCTGGCGGCGGACGTGGCGCTGGTGGCGATCGGGCGGCGGCCTTACACCGAGGGCCTGGGCCTTGAGACGATCGGCGTCGGCATCGACAACAAGGGCCGCATTCTCGTCAACGAAAACTTCGCCACCAACGTCAAGGGCGTCTACGCCATCGGCGACGTCATCGCCGGGCCGATGCTGGCGCACAAGGCGTCGGAAGAAGGCGTGGTGCTGGCGGAGCATCTCGCGGGACAGAAGGGCCATGTGAATTACGAGGCGATTCCGGCGGTGGTCTATACTTGGCCTGAAGTGGCGACGGTCGGACGCAGCGAGGAGGAGCTCAAGGCCGCCGGCATCGCCTACAAGACCGGCAAGTTCCCTTTCACCGCCAATGCCCGGGCGCGCGCCAATGCCGACACCGAGGGCTTCGTCAAGATTCTCGCCGACGCCCAGAGCGACCGCGTGCTCGGCGTCCACATCATCGGACCCGATGCTGGGACGATGATCGCCGAGGCCGCGGTCGCCATGGAATTCGGCGCCAGCGCCGAGGACGTCGCGCGCACCTGCCATGCGCACCCGACGCTGAACGAGGCGGTGAAGGAGGCGGCCCTGGCGGTCGCCGGACGGGCGTTGCATATATGACAGAATGAAGAACGGACGTCCGCTCGCCCTCACGATGGGCGATCCCGCCGGCATCGGCGGCGAACTCTCGCTGAAAGCCTGGCTCGCCCGCCGTGACGCGCGCCCGTTCGTGGCACTCGACGATCCCGACCGGCTGCGCGAACTCGCCCGCACGCTCGGCCTCGATGTGCCGGTGCGCGTGGTCAAC
>DATJAV010000162.1:0-23210 GCA_035515835.1 Allostellaceae bacterium | reverse complement strand
GGTCGAGCTCTTCGGCCGCAGCGTCTTTCCGCCGATCGGCGACCTGCCCTATCTGCTGACGCTCTCCGGCCATGGCTTCTACTGGTTCCGCCTCGACGTCAGCAGCGAGCCCGAGCCGAGCGCGCGGCCGCTGCCGGAGCTCCTCACTCTGGTGATGGTGGAGGGCTGGTCATCGCCCTTCGACCAGCACAACCGCCGCCTCTTCGAAGGCGAGATTCTGCCGGCCTATCTTCCGGAGCAGCGCTGGTTCGCCGGCAAGGGCC
This sequence comes from Allostellaceae bacterium, assembly GCA_035515835.1. Taxonomy (GTDB): domain Bacteria; phylum Pseudomonadota; class Alphaproteobacteria; order ATCC43930; family CGMCC-115725; genus DAHUYF01. The sequence continues at coordinate 22,947 of DATJAV010000162.1, read as the reverse complement.
GGAAGATCGCCCGGACGAGCGTGGTGGGCGGCGTCGTGCAGCCAGGCGATCCCATCGGCTGGCCGCTGACGCTCGTCGATGTCGGCTTCGGCGACGGCGACACGCAGCGATATTTCCTGCCGCTGTCGCTGACCTGGGAGGAGGAGGGGAGCGAGCGGCGCAACGCGCTGCTCCCTGCGACCTTGTCGCGCGCGCGCCACGGGCGACGCGAGGGCGCCATCTACGATGCGACCGCCGATCCGGCTTTCGCCCCGGCCGTCATCAAAGCAATGGCAGAGGGGCAAGCGCATTCCGGGCGCGGCGGCAGCGTCGTTTTCGAATCGAGCGCGGCGCTTCTTGCCCTCAGCCTCCCGGCGGACTTGACGGCAAGGCGCATCGGCGGCGAGCAATCCAACAGCACGCTCCTCGTCGACGAATTCGCCGTGCTGAAGCTCTATCGCCGGCTTGCCGTCGGGATACAGCCCGAGATCGAGATGGCCCGCTTCCTGACGGACGTGGCGCGGTTTCCCAATACGCCGCCGCTACTGGGTGCGGCGCGCTTTCTCGCCGAGGGTGGCGAGGAGACGGCGCTGGCGGTGCTCTTCGGCTATGTGCGCAATCAGGACAGCGCCTGGGCGCAGGCGCTCAACTATCTCACGCGCTTTATCGACGAGGCGCTGCTGATGATGCCGCGCGAGACGCGGCCAACGGAACCTCCGACGCCTGAGGCGGCGGCGCATCCGCTCTATCTCGATCTTGCGGCGCAGTTGGGGCAGCGTACCGCCGAGCTGCACCGCGCGCTCTGCCCTGCCCAGCCCGTCGATGCTGCCTTCGCGCCGGAGCCGACCACCGCCGCCGATCTCGCGGCGTGGGCGAAGCGGGCCGCCGCCCAGAGGGAAGCGATGTTCAACGGCCTGGCATGGCGGCGCGACGATCTTCCCGCGCCGGCGCAGGAGCTTGCCGACCGGGTGTTGCAGCAGCGCGCGCTGCTCGAGGCGCGGTTTGCCGGGTGGCTTCCCGGCAGCACGGCGGCGCTGAAGACGCGCTACCACGGCGACTATCACCTGAGGCAAGTGCTCGCGGTGCAGAACGATTTCCACATCATCGATTTCGAAGGCGAGCCGATGCGCGCCCTCGAGGAACGACGCGAGAAGGGCTCGCCCTTGCGCGACGTGGCGGGCATGCTGCGCTCTTACGCCTATGCCGCGGCCACCGTGGTGCGCCAGATGGCGGAAATACAGCCGGCGGCACTGCCGGTGCTGCAAACGAGCGCCGAGAGCTGGCGGCGCCAAGTGGTCGACACCTTCCTCGCGTCATATCGGCAGGCGGCGACGAATCTGCCATCGATACCCGAGGATCCGGCGACGGTCGACGCGCTCCTCCGTTTCTTTACGCTGGAGAAGGCGGTCTACGAAGTGGGCTACGAGCTGGCGCAGCGACCGCAATGGGTGGCGATACCGCTCGCCGGCGTGCTCGCCTTGATCGAAGGGGAGGGCGAGCGTGGCCCCGCTTAGCACCAGCGCCCGCGCCATCCTCGAGGGACGAAGCAGCGATCCCTTCGGCTATCTCGGCATGCATGCGGTGGGCGGCAGGCAATGCGTGCGCGTCTTCCTGCCTTGGGCGCGCCGTCTCTGCGTCGTCGATGCGGCCAGCGGGGAGGTGGCGGGAGAGCTCGCGCGCGTTCATGGGGACGGGCTCTGGTCCGGTACGCTCGGCCGCCGGAAGCGCTTTCGCTATCGCCTCCGCGCCGAGGGCGAACTCGGCACCGTCGCGTTCGACGATGTCTATGCCTTCCCGCCGCTGCTCGGCGAGCTCGACATTCATCTCTTGACCGAAGGCACGCATATCGAGAGCTATCATGCGCTGGGCGCGCATTGTCGCGAGCACGAGGGCGTCCGGGGTGTCGGATTTGCGGTATGGGCGCCCAACGCGCAGCGCGTCAGCGTGGTCGGCGATTTCAACGACTGGGACGGCAGACGCTATCCGATGCGGCTTCGTCACGGCGCCGGGGTCTGGGAGATCTTCATTCCCGATCTCGCCTCCGGTTCGTTTTACAAATACGAGATCGTCGGTCCCGAGGGCGCGCTGCTGCCCCTGAAGGCCGATCCCTACGCCCAATGGGCGGAGCGTCCGCCCGGCACGGCATCGCGCATCGCGCCGCTCTCGCAGCATGCCTGGAGCGATGGCCCGTGGATGCTGGCCCGCGGCCAGCGCAACGAGCGCGGTGCCCCGATCTCGATTTACGAGGCGCATCTCGGATCGTGGCGGCGGAAGCCGGAGGAGGGTGGGCGTTATTTGACCTATCGCGAGCTCGCTGACGAGCTCGTCCCCTATGTGCGCGACATGGGCTTCACCCATCTCGAGCTGATGCCGGTGACCGAGTTCCCCTTCGACGGCTCTTGGGGCTACCAGTCGATCGGCATGTTCGCGCCGACGACGCGGTTCGGCTCGCCCGACGACTTTCGCGGCTTTGTCGATGCCTGCCACGCTGCCGGCCTCGCCCTTTGGCTCGATTGGGTGCCGGGGCATTTCCCCACCGACCCGCATGGTCTCGCCCGCTTCGACGGCACGGCGCTCTACGAGCATGCGGATCCGCGGCAGGGCTTCCAGCCCGATTGGAACACCTACGTCTACAATTTCGGCCGGCGCGAAGTGGCGAACTTCCTGCTGTCGAGCGCGCGCTACTGGGTCGATGAGTTCCATGTCGACGGTCTGCGCGTCGACGCCGTCGCGTCCATGCTCTACCTCGACTACAGCCGCCCGCCCGGTCAATGGCTGCCCAATGAGCATGGCGGTCGGGAGAACTTGGCGGCGATCGCCTTCCTGCGGCGCATGAACGAACTGATCTTCGGCATGAACAAAGGCGCCACCACCGCCGCCGAGGAGTCGACCGCCTGGCCGATGGTATCGCGCCCGACATATCTCGGCGGGCTCGGCTTCGGCTTCAAATGGAACATGGGCTGGATGCACGACACGCTGCGCTACATCGCACAAGACCCGATCTTTCGCAAATACGCCCATAACGACCTGACTTTCGGCCTCCTCTACGCCTTCCACGAGAACTTCATCCTGCCGCTCTCGCATGACGAAGTCGTGCACGGCAAAGGCTCGATGCTCGGCAAGATGCCCGGCGATCGCTGGCAGCGTTTCGCCAATCTCCGCGCCTATTACGGCTTCATGTGGACCCATCCCGGCAAGAAGCTGTTGTTCATGGGCAGCGAGCTGGCGCAGGAGCGCGAATGGAACCACGACACCAGCCTCGACTGGCATCTCCTCGCCGATCCGATGCATCGGGGCGTGCAGCAGACCGTGCGCGATCTCAACCGCCTCTATCGCGAGCTGCCGGCGCTTCATGAGCTCGACTGCGAGCCCGAAGGGTTCCAGTGGATCCTGGCCGGCGATGCGGCGCAGAGCACGCTTGCCTATTTGCGCCGCGGCCGCGATCCCAGCCATCTCGCCGTGGTCGTCTGCAACTTCACGCCGGTGCCGCGCCACGATTTTCTCGTGGGCGTGCCGCGGGGCGGGCGCTGGCTGGAGCGCTTCAACGGTGATGCGACGGAGTATGGCGGCAGCGGTCTCGGCAATGCCGGTGCGGTGGGGGCGCGTCCGCAAGCGATGCATGGCTTCCCGCACAGCGTCAGCCTGACCTTGCCGCCCTTGGCGACCTTGATCCTCGCCCCCGACGCGGGGAGCTCCTGATGCCCTCGCGCTCGGACGTCTGGCCGGGGCGGCCTTATCCGCTCGGTGCGACTTGGGACGGCAAGGGCGTCAACTTCGCACTCTTCTCGGAGAATGCCGAGCGCGTGCAGCTCTGCCTCTTCGATGCGGCGGGCATGCACGAGACCGCGCGCATCCCCTTGCCGGAATATACCGATCAAGTCTGGCACGGCTACCTGCCCGATGCCCGGCCGGGTCTCCTTTATGGCTATCGGGTTGACGGCCCTTATCGACCTCAGGAGGGGCACCGCTTCAATTCTTACAAACTGCTGCTCGATCCTTATGCCAAGGCGCTCGCCGGCACGATCCGCTGGGGCGACGCGCATTTCGGCTATCGCGTCGGCAGCGCGCGCGAGGATCTTTCCTTCGATCGCCGCGACAATTCGCGCTTGATGCCGAAATGCCGCGTCGTCGACGGCGCCTTCACCTGGAACGGCGATCGACGGCCGCACGTCCCGTGGGAAGAGACGATCATTCTCGAGGCGCATGTCCGCGGCATGACCATGCGTCATCCCGGCATCGACCAGGCGCGCCGCGGTACCTTTGCCGCCTTCGCCTCGCCGCCTGTGATCGACTACCTGCTGCAGCTCGGCGTCACCGCCGTCGAGCTGATGCCGATCCACGCCTCTGTCGACGACAGGCGTCTGCAGCAGGCAGGCCTCGGCAATTACTGGGGATACAATACCATCGGCTTTTTCGCGCCCGACCCGCGCTTCCTTCTGGGAGGGTTCGTCGCCGACTTCAAGACCGCGGTGAAGCGGCTGCATGACGCCGGCATCGAGGTCATTCTCGACGTCGTCTACAACCATACCGGCGAAGGCAACCAGATGGGGCCGACGCTCGCGTTTCGCGGCATCGACAATGCCGCTTATTACCGGCTCGAGGCGGATAAGCGCTTCTATTCGGACTACACCGGCACCGGAAACACGCTCAATATCGATCATCCCCGCGTGCTGCAGCTGGTGCTCGACAGCCTACGCTACTGGGCGGAAGACATGCATGTCGACGGGTTCCGCTTCGATCTGGCGCCGAGCTTGGGCCGCGCCGGAGGCGAATTTCGCCGCGACGCGCCGTTCTTCTCCGCGATCGGGCAAGACCCGCTGCTGTCGCGGTTGAAGCTCATCGCCGAGCCCTGGGATGTGGGCCCGAACGGCTATCGGCTGGGAAACTTCCCGCCGGGCTGGGCGGAGTGGAATGCTCAATACCGCGACACCGTCCGCCGCTTCTGGAAAGGCGACCAGGGCGTCGCCGCCGAGCTCGCCTCGCGCCTTGCGGGCTCCTCCGACATCTTCAACCACATGGGGCGGCGGCCCTGGGCCAGCGTCAACCTCATCACCGCGCATGACGGTTTTACCCTCACCGATCTCGTCAGCTACAACGAGAAGCACAACGACGCCAATGGCGAAGGCAACCGCGACGGGCACAACGGCAATTTCAGCTGGAATTGCGGCGCGGAAGGCGCGACCAATGATCCGGAGATCATCGAGTTGCGCGATCGTCAGAAGCGCAATCTCGTCGCGACGCTGCTCTTGTCGCTGGGCGTCCCCATGCTGCTGGCGGGCGACGAGATCGGCCGCACGCAGCAGGGCAACAACAACGCCTATTGCCAGGACAGCGCGCTCTCCTGGACGGACTGGGAGCATCTGCGCGAGGAAGACGAGCAACTGCGGGAATTCGTGCGCTATCTCGTGCATTTGCGCCGGCGCCACCGCGTCTTCTCGCGACCCCGCTTCTTCCGCGGCGAGGTCGTCTCTGCCGCCGGCCTCAAGGACATCACCTGGATCACGCCCGACGGTCGCGAGGCCACCATCGAGGATTGGAACAACCCCGTCGCCCTCTCGATCGCCTATGTGCTGGGCGGCGCGGCCGGCGAGTTCTACACCCCTGGCGGCCAGCGCGACATCGACGAGAGTTTTCTCGTCATGCTCAACGCCTGGGACGGCGACATCGAGTTCCGCATTCCACAGCTGCCGGCGGCCATGGCGTGGGAGCCGCTCGTCGACACGTCGCGGCCGACCGGCATCGCCGAGGACGGCCGCCTGTTTTCGCCGGGCGAGGTGTTTCTGCTGAAAGCGCGGTCGTTTTCGCTGTTCATCAATCGCGCGCCGGAAACGCCGGTGCGCGCCGCAAGCGAGGGAGCGGGGGCGGCCGTCACGCCGCCGCCCAGAGACCAAGATGAAGCGCCGCCATGAGCTAACCTTCGGTGCCGACCTTGTCGCCGACGGCGTGCGCTTCCGCCTCTGGGCGCCCAAGGCAAGGGCGGTCGCGCTCCGGCTCGAAGGGCGGGGCGATCTGGAAATGGCCCGGGCATCGGCAGGCTGGTTCGAGCGCGTCGTGCCTTCGGCTGGGCCCGGCAGCTGCTACCACTATGTCGTCGACGGACAGCCCGTGCCGGATCCCGCGTCGCGGTTCCAGCCGGCTGATGTGCACGGACCCAGCGAGGTCATCGACCCGAGGGCCTATGACTGGCGCGACACGGCGTGGCGCGGTCGGCCGCTCGAGGAGCTGGTTTTCTACGAGTTGCACACCGGCAGCTTCAGCGCGGCGGGAACTTTCGCCGGCATTGCCGAGCATCTCGACCATCTGATCGATCTCGGCATCACTGCGGTCGAGCTCATGCCGCTCGCCGATTTTCCCGGCCGGCGCAATTGGGGATATGACGGCGTGTTGCCCTTCGCACCCGATGCGCAGTACGGCCGCCCGGAGGATTTGAAGCGGCTCATCGACATCTGCCACGCGAAAGGCCTCGCCGTGTTCCTCGACGTCGTCTACAACCATTTCGGACCGGAAGGGAACTACCTCCATCTCTACGCTCCGGGGTTCTTCACCGAGCGCCACACGACGCCGTGGGGCGCGGCCATCGACATGGCGTGCCCGGAGGTGCGGCAATTCTATATCGAGAATGCACTCTACTGGCTGGAGGAGTTTCATTTCGACGGCCTGCGCTTCGACGCGGTCCACGCCATCAGCGACGACAGCAAGCCGCCGATTCTGGTCGAGTTGGCCCGGGCCGTGCGGCAGCGGATCGGCGGCGAGCGGCAGATTCACCTTGTGCTCGAGAATGACGGCAACGAGGCGCATCTGCTCAAGCGACGGCTCTTCGACGCGCAATGGAACGACGATCTCCACCATTCGCTGCGCACGCTCACGACCGGCGCAGACGACGGCTATTACGCCGACTATGCCGACAAGCCGATCGAGCGGCTCGGCCGGGCGCTCGCAGAGGGCTTCGCCTATCAGGGCGAGGCCTCGGCCTATCGCGCGGCGCGGCGGGGCGAGCCCTCGGCGCATTTGCCGCCGACAGCCTTCGTCGCCTTCATCCAGAATCACGACCAAGTCGGCAACGACGCCTTCGGTCGGCGCCTCGGCAAGCGCGCGACGCCCGAAGCGATCAGGGTCGCGGCGGCGATCTACCTGCTGAGCCCGCAACTGCCGCTGCTCTTCATGGGCGAAGAGTGGGGCGCCGAGCAGCCCTTCCCCTTCTTCTGCGATTTCGCCGGCGAACTCGCAGAGGCCGTGCGCGAGGGACGGCGGCGCGAATTCGCCAAATTCGCCGCCTTCCGCGACCCCGAGGCGCGCGCGCGCATTCCCGACCCGACGGCCGATGCCACCTTTGCCAGCGCCGTGCTCGATTGGAGCGTCATCGAGCGGCCGGAGCATCGCCGATGGCTCGCTTGGTATCGCCAGATGCTGCGCCTGCGCGCCGCGGAAATCGTACCGCGGCTTAAGGGCATGGCGGGCCACGCCGGCGACTGGCGTCGGTTGGCGGCGCGCGCTCTCTCGGTGACGTGGCGTCTGGGCGACGGCTCGCGCCTTTCGCTTTTCGCCAATTTCGCCGACGCGCCGGTCGCTCTCGAGGCGCTGCCCGAAGGCCGCATCCTCTATGCTAGCCACAAGGAGCCGGGCGCCGGGCTGCCGCCGCTTTCGGTTCTCTATGCATTGAGCGCGCCGGCATGAGTCCCTTCGACCGGGCGCAGCCGCCGCGCGCGACATATCGGCTGCAGTTCAACGGCGATTTTACCTTCAGCGACGCGGCGCCTCTCGTGGACTATCTGGCGACGCTCGGCGCGAGCCATGTCTATGCCTCGCCTTTTCTCAAAGCGCGGCCGGGCTCGCCGCATGGTTATGACATCATCGACCACAACCAGCTCAATCCCGAGATCGGCGGCGACAGCGACCTCGACGCGTTGGTCGATCGGCTGAGAGAGCGCGGCATGGGCTTGATGCTCGATTTCGTGCCGAATCATATGGGCGTCGGCGGCAACGACAATGCCTGGTGGCTCGATGTCCTGGAGTGGGGACAGGCTTCGCCCTATGCCGAGTTCTTCGACATCGATTGGCAGAGCCCGCGTCCCGATCTCGTCGGCAAGGTGCTGCTGCCGGTGCTGGGCGACCAATATGGCACGGTGCTGGAAAAGGGCGAGATTCGCCTGCGCTTCGAGGCCGCCGACGGAAGCTTCAGCGCCTGGTACTACGACCACCGCTTCCCCATCTCGCCCCGCCGCTATGTGACGATCCTCCGCCGCGCGGAAGGAGCGGAAGCTGCGCTCGACCGGATCATTGCCGCCTTCGCCGAGCTGCGCCGGACGACCGTCGCGGCTCGCGCCGAAGGTCTTCGGTTGAAAGCGGCGCTTGCCGCCTGCGCGCAGGAGCAGCCGGACGTCGCCCGCGCGCTCGAGCGCGCGGCCCAGCGCTTCAACGGCGAACCGGGGCGGGCGCTCAGCTGGCGTCCCCTTCACGTTCTGCTGCAGGCGCAAGCCTATCGCGTCGCCTATTGGCGGGTGGCCGCCGACGAGATCAACTACCGCCGGTTCTTCAACATCAACGATCTCGCCGGCATCCGCATCGAGAATCCCGAGCTCTTTCGCCGCGCCCATGCGCTGGTGCTGGCGCTCATCGCCGCGGGCAAGCTCGATGCGCTGCGCATCGACCACATCGACGGGCTGTTCGATCCCGCCACATATGCCAAGCGTTTGCAGGCCGAGGCGGCCTCGGCGGCGCGACTGCCGCTCGGACAATTCTACATCGTCGTCGAAAAAATTCTGGCGGCACATGAGACGCTGCCCGACTGGCCGGTGGCGGGAACGACCGGCTACGATTTCATTCGCGAGGCCGGCGGGATCCTGATCGATCCCGCGGGCGAGCGGCCGTTGCAACGCCTCTATCGCCGCTTCACCGGCCGCAACGTCCGCTTCGACGAGGTGCTTCATGCCGGCAAGCGCCGCGTCATCGCGGTCAACCTCGCCAGCGAGGCAATGGTGCTGGCGAGCGAGTTCCATGCGCTGTCTCGCGGCCATTGGCGGAGCCGCGACTTCACCTTGAACGGCATGCGGGCGGCGCTGGCCGAGGTGATCGCCGCTTTTCCCGTCTATCGCACCTATGTCGGCGAGAAAGGGGCCGAGAGCGGCGACCGCCGCTATATCGATTGGGCCCTGGCGCAGGCCAAGAAGCGGTGGCCGGGGATCGACACCTCGATCTTCGATTTCATCCACGGGGTGCTGACCCTCGATCTCGCGCGGCGCGGCAGCGGCTACCGCCGCCGGGCGGTGGTCGACCTTGCCATGAAATTCCAGCAAGTGACCGGCCCGGTGATGGCGAAGGGCGCGGAGGATACCGCCTTCTATCGCTATATCCCGCTGCTCGCGCTCAACGAGGTGGGCGGCGATCCCAACCGCTTTGGCCTCTCGGTCGCGGCCTTTCACCATCTCGCCGAGCTGCGCGCCAAGCAGCGGCCGCACGCCATGCTCGCCAGCAGCACGCATGACACGAAGCGGGGCGAGGACGCGCGGGCGCGCCTCGCGCTGCTGTCCGAAGCGCCGCGCGACTGGGCGCGGCATGTCGGCGTTTGGTCGCGGCTCAACCGCTTCCGTCGCGGCGAGGTCGATGGCGCGTCGGCACCCGGCCGCAACGATGAATACTTTTTCTATCAGACGGTGTTTGCCGCTTGGCCGCTCGATCTCGGTCCTACCGACGCCCAGGGGATGGCGGCTTTTGCGGAGCGCGTCCGCCTCAGCATGGTGAAGGCCGTACGCGAAGCGAAGGAGCGCTCGAGCTGGAGCAACCCTGACGCCCAGTACGAAGCGGCGCTCGGGCGCTTCGTCCTGAGCGCGCTCGACGGGACGAAGCCCAATCCATTTCTCAGGGATATGTACGAGTTCGTCGAGAGTCTGGCCCGCGCCGGCGCCGTCAACAGCCTGGCGCAGACCTTGCTGAAGCTTGCCGCGCCCGGGGTCCCGGACCTCTATCAAGGTGCTGAGCTCTGGGATTTCAGCATGGTCGACCCCGACAATCGCCGCGCCGTCGACTGGCGCGCGCGCCGGCAGATGCTGGACGAGTTGCGCCGGCGCTTTGCCGAGCGCGAGGTCGATCGCCAAGCCTTTGCCGAGATGGCGGCGCATTGGCGCGAGGGCCGCGAGAAGCTGTTCTTGATTTGGCGCGCGCTGAGTCTCCGCGCAGCGAAGCCGGCTCTTTTTGCTGCTGGCGGCTACCAGGCGCTCACGACGCGCGGCCGGCACGGCGAGCGCCTCTGCGCCTTCGCCCGTCTCGCCAATGGCGATGCCGCCGTCGCCGTGGCGCCGCGGCTCGTGCTGGCGCTGCGACGCAATGGCTCGTCCGACTGGGCCGACACCGCCGTGCAGCTTCCCGCCCGAGGCCGTTGGCGCGACGTGCTCGCCGGACGGGACGTCGACGCCGGCGCGGGCGAGATCGCCGCGAGCGAGCTCTTGGCGGACTTCCCTGTCGCACTGCTGGCGCGTGCGGCGTGACGCCGATCGCCGGCGCCGCTAGATACCTATCGCATCCCGCAACGACCTCAGGCGATCCCCATGCGTCTCATGCTCTCCGCCGCGTTTCTGCTCTCTCTGATCGCTTTCCCGAGCTGGGCCGATGACGTCGGCAGCTTCCGCAACGATTGGACCGGCAACCGTATCGTCATCGAAGCGATCGCCGATCCCAAGGTGAAGGGCGTCACCTGCCACCTCACCCATTTCGACCGCAGCCTGATCGATCGACTGACCAAGGGAAACTGGTTCATCGATCCTTCCAACTCCTCGATCGCTTGCCGTCAGACCGGACCGGTGACGATCGGCGACATCGATCTCAGTCAGCACGGCGAAGAAGTCTTCTCCCAGCGCTTGAGCCTCATCTTCAAGTCGCTGGCGGTGCGGCGCATCTACGACAAGGAGAACGACACGCTGATCTATGTCGTCTATAGCCGCCAGGTGAAGGACGCGAGCGCCAAGATGAGCATCTCGACGGTCGCGCTCTATCGCAACGACGTCACCTGGGCGCGCGACAAGAAATAACGATGATTGACCTTGCTCGGCAGGAGCAGCGATGACCGCCGAAGTCGAGTGCGTCGTGATCGGGGCGGGGATCGTGGGCCTCGCGGTGGCGCGCGCGCTGGCGCTCGCCGGGCGCGAGGTCCTAGTGCTCGAGAAGGAACGCTGGATCGGGTCGGAGACCTCCTCGCGCAACAGCGAAGTGATCCATGCCGGCATCTACTATCCCAAAGACAGCCTCAAGGCGCGGTTCTGCGTCGCCGGCAAAGAGAAGCTCTACGCTTATTGCGCGGCGCGCGGCGTTCCGCACAAGCGGCTGGGAAAGCTGATCGTCGCCTGCAAGGACGAGGAGCTGCCGGTGATCGAAGGCGTGAAAGCCAGGGCCGCCGCCAACGGCGTCGCCGATCTCGTCCGGCTCGACGGCGCCGAAGCGCGCGCGATGGAGCCGGCGCTCGCCTCTGTCGGCGCCTGCCTCTCGCCGTCGACGGGCATCATCGACAGCCACGGCCTGATGCTCGCTTACCAGGCCGATCTCGAAGCGGCGGGCGGCATGGTGGTGTTGCGGGCGCCGGTGGAGGAGGGCCGCGTCACCAATCGCGGTTTCGCACTGGAAGTGGGAGGGGCGGAGCGCATGGCGCTGCTCTGTCGCATGCTGGTGAATTGCGGCGGCGTCCATGCGCCGGCGCTGGCGCGCCGCATCGCCGGGATTCCCGCGGCCTCGGTGCCGCCTGCCTATTTCTGCCGCGGCGTCTATTTCACGCTCTCCGGCCGCTCGCCCTTCCGGCATCTCATCTATCCCGTGCCCGAGGCGGCGGGGCTCGGCGTGCATCTGACGCTCGATCTCGCCGGGCAAGCCCGGTTCGGACCCGACGTCGAATGGATCGACGACATCGACTATACCGTCGACCCGCGCCGCGGCGAGCGCTTCTACGCGGCGATCCGGACCTATTGGCCGGGATTGGGCGACGGCGCGCTGCAGCCGGGCTACGCCGGAATACGCCCCAAAATCAGCCCGCCGGGCGCGCCTGCCGCCGATTTCCTCGTGCAGGGGCCGCAGGCGCACGGCGTTCCCGGCCTCGTCAATCTCTTCGGCATCGAGTCTCCCGGCATAACCGCGTCCCTGGCGCTGGCCGAGCATGTGGCGGCTCTGCTCGATACCCCTGCAGAATCCGCATTTCCGCGCGGAGCCAGCGCCGGCTAGGATCGTCTGAGACCGCTATTGGAGGACGCCCCATGGCTCAGGTTACCGCGCTGGCGCATCGCAACGAGGCCACTTCCGCCAGCGAGCGCGAAGCGCGCATCGCCCTTGCCGCGTGTTATCGCCTCATCGCCCATTTCGGCATGGACGATCTCATCTACACGCACATCTCCGCGCGGGTGCCGGGCCATGAAGGACATTTTCTCATCAACCCGTTCGGGCTCATGTTCCATGAGATCACGGCCTCGAGCCTGGTGAAGATCGACTACGACGGCAAGGTCGTCGAGGGCAACGGCTACCCCGTCAACACCGCGGGCTTCGTCATCCACAGCGCCGTGCATATGGAGCGGCCCGAAGTCAATTGCGTGCTGCACACCCACACCCGCGCCGGGGTCGCGGTGTCCTGCCTCGAGGGCGGCCTCATGCACGTCAATCAGCATTCGGCGATGTTCTATGGCCGCGTCGCCTATCACGACTATGAGGGGATCGCTCTCGATGTCGACGAGCGCTCGCGTCTCGTCGGTGATCTCGGCGACAAGCCGACGATGATCCTGCGCAACCACGGCCTCCTCACCGCCGGCCGCAGCGTGCAGGAGGCGTTCACGCTCATGTACTATCTCGAGCTCGCCTGCCGCATTCAGATCGACCTGATGGCGACCGGCGCCAAGGTGACGCGGCTCTCCGACAACGTGCTGCAGCACACGGCGCAGCAATTCGTGAGCTCCGAGGTGGCCTGCGGCGATCGCGAATGGCCGGCCTTGCTGCGCCTGCTCGACGCCAAGGATCCGACGTACAAGAGTTAGCGCGGGTTCCGCCAGGGAATCGGGAATACCTTCATCGCCGTTCCCGCTTTTGCGGGGAAGGAGGCGAACGGTGACCGACGGAGGCCCGTCGCTACTCTCCCGGCGCGTCCTCTACTTGCACGGTCACTTCGATGGCGCCGGCGTCGGCGAAGCGGAGTGTCAGGGGGAAGCGGTCGTCAACGGCGAGGGGTGCCGTAAGATCCAAGAGCGCGATGAATTTGCCGCCCGGTCGGAGCGCCAGCGGCCGGTTTGGCGGCAAATCCATTTCCTCGAGCGGCGTCCCGTCGGCGGCGCGCAGGATCACCTGCTTGGCAATGGGCGTGGTGCCGCCGATGAGCCGGTCGGTCTCGGTGCCGGTGTTGTCGAGGGCGAGAAAGACCGCGGCCTTCCCGGTCACCGAGGGCCGCGCCCAGGGGTGGCCGATCTCGATCGCGCCGAGCTTATAGGAATGCGCGCGCGCTTCGGCGGCCAAAGCGAGCGACAGCGGCGCCAAGAGGAGGACGCGGCGGTACATGCCCCACTATGGCATGCGGCAGGTCAATCGCCGATTCGGCCGCGGCAAAGCGCCCAGGGCCAGAGGAGGACCGAAGCGAGCGTCGCGCGAAAGATCTCGCCCTGGCGTCGCCAACCGAAATCGCCGGGTTCGGCGATGCCGGGCCCGGGCTGCGCAAAGAGCACGGCGCCGACCGCGAGATAGACCATCAGCAGAATTGCCATCCCCGCCATGGACGCCCCCCATCCTGTTCTGTCGCGCGGCAGCTTTGGGCAAACATGGTTAGCGGATCGTTAATGTTTTCCGCTAGGCTCCAGCCAGGCAACCAAGCGGTGAACCCATGCTCATCGGCGTGCCCAAAGAGGTGAAGACCCAGGAATACCGTGTCGGCATGGTGCCGGGCAGCGTGCGCGAGGCGGTGCATCTGGGCCACCAGGTCCTGGTCGAGACCGGCGCCGGCAGCGGCATCGGCTTCGACGACGCGGCCTATGAGCGCGCCGGCGCTCGCATCGCGCCGGGTGCGGCCGAGGTCTTCGCCGCCGCCGAACTCGTCGTCAAAGTCAAGGAGCCGCAGCCGGCGGAGATCGCGCGGCTCCGTCCCGGCCAGGTGCTCTTCACCTATCTCCATCTCGCCGCCGACCGGCGGCAGAGCGAGGCGCTGCTGCGCTCGGGCGCGACCGCGATCGCCTACGAGACGGTGACCGATGCGCGGGGCGGCTTGCCGCTGTTGGCGCCGATGAGCGAGGTGGCGGGGCGCATGTCGATTCAGGTCGGCGCGCATTGCCTGGAGAAGGAGCGAGGCGGGATGGGTATTCTGCTGGGCGGCGTGCCCGGCGTGCCCGCCGCCAAGGTCGTTATTCTCGGCGGCGGCGTCGCCGGCACCAATGCGGCACGGATGGCCATGGGCGTGGAGGCTTACGTCACCGTCATCGACCGCTCGCTGCAGCGGCTTTACGAGCTCGACATGCAGTTCGGCTCGCAGCTCCATACGCTCTTCTCGACGATGGAGAACATCGAGCGCGAGGTGCTGGCGGCCGATCTCGTCATCGGCGCCGTGCTGGTGCCGGGCGCGGCCGCGCCGCGGTTGGTGAGTCGCGAGATGGTGCGCGCGATGAAGCCCGGCTCGGTGCTGGTCGATATCGCCATCGATCAAGGCGGCTGCTTCGCCACGAGTCGCCCCACCACGCACGCCGATCCGACCTATGTCGAGGAGGGCGTGATCCACTACTGCGTCACCAACATGCCCGGCGCCGTGGCGCGCACCTCGACGGTCGCTCTCAACAACGCGACCTTGCCCTTCGTCCTCGCGCTCGCCGACAAGGGTTGGAAGCGCGCGCTCGGCGAGGACGCGCATCTGCGCGCCGGCCTCAACATCCATGCCGGGCAGATTACCCATGCGGCGGTGGCCGAAGCGCTGAGCGCGACCTACGTTCCGCCCGAGCGCGTGCTGGCGCCCTGAGCACGCGATCGCGGCGACATGGGGCGATATAGCTGCGGCTTGATTCGCTTGTTTCACCGACGCTTCCCCCGCGAGTGAGTGCGCTGCCCGATGGATACCGCACATGTCGTCTTCGGCCTCGACCCTGCCTGGGTGGCGGTGGTTCTGTTGGTGCTGAGCTACGCGCTCATCATCAGCGAGCGACTCAATCGCTCGATCATCGCGCTGCTCGGCGGCGGCATGATGATCCTCACCGGCGTGCTCAACCAGACGGAGGCGATCCGCGGCATCGATTTCAATACGATCGCGCTCTTGACCGGCATGATGGTACTGGTGTCGATCGCCCGCCGCTCCGGCCTCTTCGAATATGTAGCGATCTGGTCGGCCAAGCGCGGGCGTGCCGAGCCTTGGGCGATCCTGGCGATCCTCTCGCTCAGCACCGCGCTTCTTTCTGCGTTCCTCGACAACGTGACCACCGTTCTGCTGATCGCGCCGGTGACGATCGTGATCGCCCGCGAGCTCGTGGTGCCGGCTTATCCCTTTCTCTTCAGCGAGATCTTTGCCTCGAATATCGGCGGGACCGGGACGCTCATCGGCGATCCACCCAACATCATCATCGGCCCCGCCGCCCATTTCAGCTTCAACGATTTTGTCGAGAACCTCGCGCCCATCGTCATCGTCGTCCTGATCGCGCAGACCGCCGCGATGTATCTGATCTGGGGCCGGCGGATGAGTGCGGCGCGGGAGGCACGGGCGCGCGTGATGGCCCTCGACGAAAGGGCGATGATCACCGACCGGCCGCTGCTGGCGGTGTCTCTCGTGGTGATCGGCGCGGTGGTCGCCGCCCTCGTCTCCGCCGCGCCGCTTCATTTGGAGCCCGGCACCATTGCCATGTTGGGCGCGGCGGTGCTGATGCTCTGCCACAACATCGAGCACCATCGCGAAAAGGAGAAGCAGACGCTCAGAGTGATCGAGACCTTCAATGAGGTCGATTGGATCACGATCTTCTTCTTCGTCGGCCTCTTCATCATCGTGCACGGCGTCGACGTCGCCGGCGTCATCGCGACGGCGGCAGAGAAGCTTCTGGCGGTAACCGGCGGCGACCGGGCGTTGACGGTGAGCGCCGTGCTGTGGGGGGCGGCGCTGATGACGGCCATCGTCGACAACATCCCGCTGGTTGCCACCATGGTGCCGCTCATCAAGCAGCTGGCGCCGCATCTCGGCGGACCTGCCGCGGCGGCGCCGCTCTGGTGGGCGCTGTCGCTGGGCGCCTGCCTCGGCGGCAACGGCACGCTCATCGGCGCCTCGGCCAATCTGGCGGTGGCCGGCATCGCCGAGCGCCACGGCGTGCCCTTCACCTTTGGAACCTATATGCGCCACGCCTTCGGCCTGATGCTGCTCAGCATCGGCCTCTGCCAGGTTTATATCTGGATTCGCTATCTCTAAGGCTCAGCGAGTGAGGGTGGGTGGACGCGTTCTTCAACCAGGCGACGGTCCAGGCGGTCTCGAGCTTCGTTGGGGTGGTGCTCATCAATGTCGCCCTCTCCGGCGACAATGCCATTGTGGTCGGCATGGCGGCCGCCGGATTGCCGGCGGCGCAGCGGCTCAAGGCGTTGTGGCTCGGCATCAGCGCCGCGACCGTCCTTCGCCTGATCTTCGCGCTGGTCGCGACGACGCTGCTGCGGATCCTGGGCTTGCTGCTTGCCGGCGGCGTTCTCCTCCTTTGGGTCGGGTGGAAACTCTGGCGCGAAATCGCCGCCAACCTCGAGAAGCCGCCGGCGGGCGCGGGCACAAAGAGCTTCGCCACGGCGCTCTGGCAAATCATCGTCGCCGACGTCTCGATGTCGCTCGACAACGCGCTCGCCGTCGCGGGCGCTGCCTTGGACCATCCGGCGATTCTGGCGGCCGGGCTCGTGATCTCGGTTTTGCTGATGGGGAGCTGCGCCGCGCTCCTGGCGAAGCTCCTCGAGCGATATCGCTGGATCGCCTATCTCGGCCTGCTGGTGATCGTCTTCGTTGCCGTCCGGATGATTTGGGCCGGCACGCACGAGATCGCTGGGGCCATCGGTTGAGGCTCAATGGAGCCGTTGCGGCAGCTCGGCGATGGCGTCGTCGATAAGCTTTCCCTTGCGCTCGGGATCGAGGTCCTCGGCCATGATCCGGCGCACGGCGGCGACGGCCACGTCGACGGCGGTGTTGCGCACTTCGGTCAAGGCCTTGCTCTCCTCCAACGCGATCTTTTCCAGCGCCAAGGCCTGGCGGCGCTTCAAGGTCGCGTCGAGGTCGCGCGCCGCCTGCATCGCGGCGCGCTCGGCCTCGGCTTTCGCCAGCGCCACGATCTGCTCCGCTTCCTTCAAGGCATCGCGCTGCTTGCGCTGGTAATCGGCGAGCGTGCGCTGCGCCTCCTCGCGCAGGCGCTGCGCCTCGTTGAGCTCGCCGCGGATCTTGTCGGCGCGGTCGTCCAGCATCCTGGCGATCATGGGGCCGCCTTTCCACACGAGCCCCACGACGACGATGACGAAGGCGACGGCGACCCAAAATTCGGGATCGGCGAAAATCTCCGGCATCAGCCGCGTTCCCGCATCGCGGCGTCGATGGCTGCGGCAGCGCGGCCCGACCCGATCGTGCTGCCGGTGAGCTTGCTCGCCGCCGCCATCGCCACGTCAAGCGCTACCTGGCGCACGCCGCGGAGCGCCGCGGACTTGGCCTCGGCGATCCGCTTTTCGGCCTGCCCCGTCTCGGCCGCGATCCGCTCGACGGCTCGGCGCTGCTGCTCGGCCGCCTCAGCATTGAGCCGGTCGGTCGCTTCCTTCAGCGTCTGCTGCGCCTGCTGGCGCGCCTCGGCGAGTGCCCGCTCATAAGCGGCGATCACCGTTTCCGCCTCGGCCTTCATCCGCTCGGCCTGGGCGAGGTCGCCTTCGATGCGGCCTTGCCGCGCCGCGACGATGGCGCCGACCCGCGGCAGCGCCACCTTCGCCATCAGCACGTAAAGGGCGATGAAGGTGATGGCGAGCCAGACGAGCTGGGTGGGAAAGCTGGAGACGTCAAGCTGTGGCATGGGTCGGCACCGTCGGTTCCGGCGGCTGCGTCAGCGCCCGAACAGGATGATGAGCGCCACGACGAAGCCGAAAAGACCGGTCGCCTCGGCGAGCGCGAAGCCGATATAGGCCTGCGTCGTCACCTGCGCCGCGGGGTTGCGCGCCAGCGCGTTGATGAGGCCGGAAAAGATGATGCCAATGCCGATACCGGCGCCGACGAGCGCGATGCAGGCAATGCCGGCGCCGATGAGCTTGGCAGATGCGATATCCATGGCGTGGTCCTCTTGGCTGGTGGATGGAAGGCGACGCCTAGTGCAGATGAATGGCGTCGTTGAGGTAGAGGCAGGTGAGAATGGTGAAGATGTAGGCCTGGAGCGCGGCGACCAGGAATTCGAGCAGCATGAAGGCGACATCCATGGCGAGCGGCGCGATGCCGAGGATGCCGAGCACCGCGACGAAACTCGCGAACACCGCCAGGATCGCATGCCCCGCCAGCATGTTGGCGAAGAGCCGGATCGAGAGGGTGAAGGGGCGGATGAAGTAGGAAATCATCTCGATCGGCACCAGCAGCAGCAGCAGAATCCACGGCACGCCCTTGGGCGCGAAGAGCGAAAGGAAATGGAGCCCGTGCCGCTTCAACCCGATCGCCGTGACGCCGATGAAGATGACAATCGCCATGGCGAAAGTGACGATGATGTGGCTCGTGTAGGTGAAGGTGTAAGGCACCATGCCCAGCAGGTTGCCGGCGAGCACGAACATGAAGAGGGTGAAGATGAAGGGGAAGTACTGCATCCCCTCCTTACCGACATTCTGCTGGATCATGCCGGCGACGAACTCGTAACCGAGCTCCGGGATCGATTGCCAGCGAGTTGGCACCAGCCGCGCGTTGCGCGTGCTCAACACCATCAGCGCTGTCACCAGCACGACCGCGACACACATGAAGACGGCGGAATTGGTGAAGGAGATATCGACGCCGCCGATATGGATCGGCACGATGCGCTTGATCTCGAACTGCTCGAGCGGGCTGAACTCTGCGGCCACGTCACTCCTCGTCGTCGTCCCATTCCGCCTTCGGCTTCGCGTTCGGCGGCGGGCCGAAGCCCACCGCCCGTTCCACGCGCAGCGCGACGCGAAAGACGTTCATGACACCGGCCGCGAACCCGAGGAAGAGAAACACGATCAATCCCCAAGGTTCGGTGCCGAGCCAGCGGTCGAACGCCCAACCCAGCGCTACGCCGACAAAGACGGCAACCACCAACTCCAACCCGATGCGGAGGCCCAACGCTAGAGCGTTCCGGCTTTCGCCGGCCCCGCCCTCCGTCGGCGCGCTCGTCGGAGCCTCGCCGCTCCGCCGCCGCGCTTCGTCGAGCCTTCGACCCAAGTCGCGGAGAGGATCATGCGCGTCGCGTTCGTCCATGAGCGACCCGCCGCAGTGACTGAGAGAGCACCCCCCCGTCCCGAGCGCTTCTGGCGCCCGAACGGCGGCGCAACTTAAGGGCGGGTCATGGGGGTGTCAAGGGAGCGGCGCGCAGCCATTCCTTCTCCGACGGTTCGAGCAGCTCGGGCAATGGTCTGAAAGCGATCGCTTGCGCCCGACGCTGCCTTGTCCAGCAGCGGGGCTGCCGTTATCCCTTCACCGAGCCTGCGGTCAAACCGGCGACATAGTGCTCGACGAAGAAGGAATAGATGATGGCGACGGGGATCGAGCCGAGCAGCGCCGCCGCCATGAGCTGGCCCCAATAGAACACGTCGCCGCGGATCAGCTCCGCGATGGCGCCTACGGGCACGGTGCGGACGTCGGTCTTGGTGAGGAAGATCAAGGCATAGAGGAACTCGTTCTGCGCCAACGTGAAGGCGAAGATGCCGGCCGAGATGAAGCCCGGCGTGCACAGCGGCAGCACCACGCGCCACATCGCCTGAAAATGGCTCGCGCCGTCGATGCGCGCCGCCTCCTCGAGCTCTTGCGGCACGGTTTTGAAGTAGCCCATGAGAAGCCAGGCGCAGAACGGCACCAGCATGGTGGGATAGGTCAAGATGACCGAAGTCAAGGTATCGCCGAGGCCCATGCGGTTGATGATGTCCGCCATGGGAATGAAGAGGAGCGGCTGCGGCACGAGATATGTGGCCGCCACGGCGAAGGCGATGAGCGCCGAGCCCGGGAAGTTGATGCGCGCCAGCGGGTAGGCGAGCATCACGCCAAGAACGAGCGAAATCGCCGTCGACACCACGGCGACCACCATGGTGTTCCAGGTCCAGAGGAGGAATGGCGTCTCAGTCAGCAGGTCGACGTAGTGCTTCAAGGTCGGATGATAGAGAAGGAGGGGCATCATCCGAGTGTTGTAGAGCTCGGCGTTGGGTTTCAGCGAGGTGATCGCCATCCAGTAGAAGGGAAAGAGCGTGAGCACCAGAAAGAAGCCGAGCGGCAGCCACAGCTGCAACGCCCGCACACGCCAGCCGCCGCGCGTCACCATCATCGCTTCCTCATGTAAAGGGTGAGCGCGACAATGACCAAGGCGAGCGCCGGCAGCATGGCAAGCGCTACCGAAGCGCCACGGCCGAGCTGGCCGGCGCTCATGGCGATGTCGAAGGAATAGGTGGCAAAAAGGTGGGTGGCATTCGCCGGCCCGCCGTGCGTCAGCACGTAGACGAGCTGGAAGTCGGCGAAAGTGAAGATGACCGAGAACATGGTGACGATGAGAATGACCGGACGTAGCAACGGCAGGGTGACGTAACGGAAACGGTGCCAGGAGGTCGCGCCGTCGATGGTTGCCGCCTCATAGAGGTCGCCCGGGATCGTCTGCAGTCCGGCGAGAAGCGTAATGGCGTAGAAGGGCAGGCCGCGCCAGGTGTTGACGACGATGATCGATCCCATGGCGAGGTAGGGGTTGCCGAGCCAGGAAGGCCCCGGTCTCGGCACGCCGACATGCACCAGGAACCAGTTGATGACGCTGAAGGCTGGATCGAGGATCCACATCCAGGCAATGGTGCTGAGGACGGTCGGCACGATGAAGGGCAGCAGCACCAGCGCGCGCACGAGATTCTTCATGCGGAAATTCTGGTTCAGGACCAGCGCCAGCGCGAGACCTCCCGCCGCCTTGAGAATGGTCGCGGCGAAGGTGTAAACGAAGGTATTGCGCACGACCTGCCAAAACACCGGGTCGCGCGCGTCGTCGATGAAATTGGCGAGACCGACGAAGGTGGCGCTCCGAGCCACCTCGCGATCCTCAAGGCTGAGCCAGATGCCGTAGATGAAGGGATATCCCACGAAGGCGAGGAGGAACAGCACGGGCAGCGCCAGCATCAGCCAGCTGAAGACCGTGCCTTCCGTGATCCTGAGGCGCGACCACGGCAACCGCCGGCTAAGTGTCGTCGCGGCGACCGGTTCGGAGCGTAGCGCCACGGGACCGCCGCGCCTTAGGTCTGACCGTAGATCTGCTTGACCTGGGCCGCCGCCGTCTTGATCACGCCTTTGGTGTCGGCGCCGCCGCAAGCCTTGGCGAACATGTCGATGATCACGTATTTCGCGATGACCTCGGCCTGGGGACGGCTCACCGGCGCCGGCCAGCCGGGCAGGTGCGACGTCGCCAGCGAGTCACGATAGGGCAAGTTGCGCGGCTCGACATTCCAGAATGGGGCGTTGTCGTAGGTATGAAGGTAGGGCGCATAGTAGCTGTCGGCCGAAGCGTACCATCCCTCGGTGTTTTTCTTTTTCATGAGCCAACGCAGGAACGTCTTTGCCGCTTCGATATCGGTGGCACCGGTGAAGACCGAATGGCTCCAAGGAAGCAGAATGTGGAAGCGCTCGCCCTTTGGCCCCTTGGGATTGAGCGCCTGGCCCGTCACCTTGCCGATGTCCGGGAAGTCGCGCTTCGCGACCCAGAGAATGCTTTCGGCATTGTTGGTGCAGGAGATTTGCTCGCTCAGGAACGCCTTGTTGTTGCTGGCGTCGTTCCAGCCGAGGCAGTCCTCGAGCGTGGTCTGCTTAAAGAACTTGCGCGCGAAATCAACGGCGCGCGCCATCTCGTCGCTGTCGACGCTGACAGTCTTGCCATCGGCCTCGACCTCATGCGCGCCGAAGGACCACATCAGCGGATAGACCCAGCCATGATTGTCGCCAAAGCCGTGGCCGAGCTCGAAGCCGAAGGGGTGGCCCTTGGCGTTGAGCTTTATGCCGGCCTCGAGCAACTCTTCCCAGGTATCGGGAAACTTGTCGAACCCGACCTCATGGAACCAATCCATGCGGTAGTTCATCAGCTGGCCGATATTGCCGAACGGAATGGCCTTCCATTTGCCTTTGACGAAGACGGCATCCTTCGCCGCCTCGTACCAGCCGCCCTGTTCCTTGCCTATCTCCTCGGCGATATCGCTCACATCGACGTATTTTTCGTCGTAGAGGAAGGGCCAGTTGAAGTTGTTGAGCAGCACGTCGGCGCCGGACCCAGTCTCGAGAATCGCCGAGACCCGCGTCTGCAGCGTTCCAACGCTGGTCAGAGGGTAGTCGATCCTGATCCCCGTCTCCTCCTCGTAGGCGGGCGCGAGCTTCGTCTTGAAATACTCGTCGAAGTCGCGAATGAACGAGCTGTCGTGCAGGAAGGTGAGCGTCTTGGTCGCGGCGGTCGCCCTAGGGATGCCGACCACGGAACCAACCGCACCCGCGGCGGCAAGCTGCAGAAACTCGCGGCGCGAAGTGGCGCCGCCGATGAGGTTATGTTGGGGCATCGCGTCCTCCCTGTCTCGGCGGCGCTTACCGGAACGGTGCGCCTGCTCTTATCGCTTTAGCGGCGCCTGCCGAGGGCAGACCGCTACTAACGATAAGTGTGGTGCGGCGCGCTGTCAATCAAAGGGCGGCAAAGGGCTTTATCTGAGCTGGACCCCGAAAAAAGGACAAGTGGCTAAGGTGGAGTTCTGCCCCTAGAAGCGCCGTTGGCGCAGGAGCAGGACATGAAACAGACACGCAAGAGGCACGGGTCATCGTTCAAGGCGAAGGTGGCGTTGGCGGCG
>DATJAV010000161.1:0-4549 GCA_035515835.1 Allostellaceae bacterium | reverse complement strand
CCCCCCGCGCCGCGTCGCGCAAGAGCCAGGTTGGCAGCGGCGACCGCTCGGAACGCATCCGCACCTATAACTTCCCGCAGGGCCGCGTCAGCGATCACCGCATCGAATTGACGCTCTACAAGATCGACAAAGTCATGGCGGGCGAAGCGCTCGACGAATTCATCGATGCGCTGATCGCCGAGGACCAGGCGGCGAAGCTGGCGGAGGTCGAATGAGCGCGGCCGGGCCGCCCAAGAGCGCTGGGGAGGCCGTGGCCCGCGCCGCGGCGGCGCTGGCCGCCGCCGGCGTCGCCGAGCCGCGGCGCGAGGCGCGGCTCATCGTCGCCCTGGCGCTCGCGGTCGAGCCGGGAGTGGTGCTGGGCTACCCCGAGCGGGTGCTTGATCTCGGTGCGGCGGCGCGGCTCGAGACGCTGGTAGCGCGGCGCCAGGCGCGGGAGCCCTTTTCCCGGCTCTATGGGCGGCGGCCCTTCTGGACGCTCGACCTCGCCCTTTCGCCCGAGACGCTCGATCCGCGCCCGGACAGTGAGACTTTGGTCGAGGCAGTGCTGGCCGCCATCCCCGACCGGCGGACGCCGCTCCGCCTCCTCGATCTCGGCACCGGCACCGGCTGCCTGCTGCTGGCGCTGCTCTCGGAACTCCCCAAGGCGGTCGGATTTGGCATCGATATTCTCGGGGGTGCGGCGGCGGTTGCGCGGCGTAATGCCGCAGCGAACGGACTGGGCGATCGAGCGTTCTTTCTGGTGGGAGACTGGGCCCAGGCGATCGGTGTGGGCGCGGCCGATGTGGTCGTCGCCAATCCTCCCTATATAAGCACCGGCGAGATCGACCGCTTGGCGCCGGAGGTGGCGCGCCACGAACCGCGGCGGGCTCTCGATGGCGGGAGCGATGGCCTCGATGCCTATCGGGTGCTGGCAGGGGAATTGCCGCGCATGCTGGCGCGCGGCGGGATGGCGGCTGTTGAGCTGGGGGCGGGGCAGCGCGAGCCGGTCGCCAGACTGATGCATGCGGGAGGACTTGCCATTCAGGCAGTGCGATGCGATCTTTCGGGCGTGCAACGCGTTTTGTTAATGACGCGTCAATAGAGCGAGCGAGGGAGAGAAAAAAACTTGTTGGAAAGCGCGGTCTTACCGTCTAGGGTGGAAGCCGCGAGGAAGAAGGAGCTACGGGCTCCTGCGCCCCTGGGCGCCGGTATCGCTCTCCTACCGATAATGGTGCTGACCGCTGCGGCGGCGTGCGCTGGGAGAGTGTCCTCAGCAATGACCAATGTCGTGACATGATGTCATATCGCGATTTCAAAGGTGGCATGAGACCCGGCCAGAACAAGCGGCACCGCGGCCGGAACAACGGCGGCGGCGGAGGGGGTGGCGGCAACAACCCCAACCGTCCGCGCATGCCGCACCGGATGCAGACCTTCGACAGCAACGGTCCCAGTGTGAAGATCCGCGGCAATGCCTATCAGGTGTTCGAGCGCTATGTCGCGCTCGCGCGCGAAGCGGCATCGTCGGGGGATCGCATCGCCGCCGAGAATCTCTATCAGCATGCTGAGCATTATTTCCGTATCATGAATGCCGACGGCCAAGGCCAGGGCCAATCGCTCCAGCCGCCCCGGCCGATGACCCCGGCGGACCAGGAAATGATGGGCCCGGATGGCGACGGCGAGGGCGAAGCCGAGGTGCAGCAGCCGCAGCTTCAACCGCCGCCCCCGAGCGAGCCGGAAATTCCGCCGACGGCGTAGCCGCTGTTCGGTTTTCACGGGCCCCGCGAAAGCGGAGACCCAGGGCAAGCGACGGATCCTGAGCTCTCAGTTGCCGCTCTGGCGGGAACAGCATGCTGTGAGGTTCGGCACGTCGGGGTTGTGGTGGCTTTGGCGTGCTCGCGCCATGTCGAAACCCTTGGCCCGTACCCGTCCTCGCCCCATATAGGTGAGCTGGAGGGCGGGCTGGGTTGCCTCTGAGAGGGACCGGCCGGCCGGTTCATCGCGAGGGGACCCATGGATTTCGAAAAATATACCGAGCGCTCCAAAGGATTCGTGCAAGCGGCACAAACCTTGGCGCAACGCTGGGGCAATCAGCAGATCACGCCCGAGCATCTGCTCAAGGTCCTGCTCGACGACAAGGAAGGCTTGGCGTCGAACCTGATTGGCGCCGCCGGCGGCGATGCCGGCGCCGTCGCGGCCGCGACAGAGCGCGCGCTCGAGAAGCTGCCGCGCATCGAAGGGAGCGGCGCGGGCCAGGTCTTTCTCGCGCCCGAGACGGCGCGGCTCTTCGCCGAGGCGGAGAAGGTCGCGGAAAAGGCGGGCGACAGCTTCGTCACCGTCGAGCGGCTGCTGCTGGCTCTGACCTTGATGAAGGGCACCGCCGCAGCCAAGGCGCTGACCGATGGGGGAGTCAATCCGCAGAATCTGAACCGCGCCATCGAGGAGGTCCGCAAGGGGCGCCGCGCCGACAGCGCCAGTGCCGAGGAAGGTTATGACGCGCTCAAGAAGTACGCGCGCGATCTGACGCAAGCGGCGCGCGACGGCAAGCTCGATCCGGTGATCGGCCGCGATGAGGAGATCCGCCGCACGGTGCAGGTGCTGTCGCGCCGCACCAAGAACAATCCGGTCCTGATCGGCGAGCCGGGCGTCGGCAAGACGGCGATCGTCGAAGGACTGGCGCTCCGCATCGTGCAAGGCGACGTGCCGGAGAGCCTTAAGGACAAGAAGCTTCTCGCGCTCGATCTGGGCGCGCTCGTCGCCGGCGCCAAGTTCCGCGGCGAGTTCGAGGAGCGCTTGAAAGCCGTGCTCGCCGAGATCACCGCATCCGAGGGCGAGATCATCGTCTTCATCGACGAGCTGCACACGCTGGTTGGCGCCGGCAAGGCGGAAGGCGCGATGGACGCCTCCAACATGCTGAAGCCGGCGCTGGCGCGAGGCGAGCTCCATTGCGTCGGCGCCACCACGCTCGATGAGTATAGGAAGCACATCGAGAAAGACGCGGCGCTGGCGCGGCGTTTCCAGCCCGTCTTCGTCAACGAGCCCTCGGTCGAGGACACCATCTCGATCCTGCGCGGCATCAAGGAGAAATACGAGGTCCATCACGGCGTGCGGATCACCGACGGCGCGCTCGTCGCCGCCGCCACGCTCTCGCATCGCTACATCACCGACCGCTTCCTGCCGGACAAGGCGATCGACCTGATGGACGAGGCGGCGGCACGGCTGCGCATGGCCGCGGAATCGAAACCCGAGGCGATCGACGAGCTCGACCGGCGCATCATCCAGCTCAAGATCGAGCGCGAGGCGCTGAAGAAAGAGAACGACGACGCCTCGCGCGAGCGGCTGCAGCGCCTCCAGGGCGAACTCGCCGAGCTCGAGCAGCGCTCGGCCGAGCTGACCGCGCAGTGGCAGGCCGAGAAGGGCAAGCTCGCCGGCGCCAAGAAGCTCAAGGAGCAGCTCGACCAGGCACGGATGACCCTGGAGCAGGCGCAGCGCAAGAACGACTGGGCGCGCGCGGGCGAGCTCACCTACGGCGTCATTCCCGACCTCGAGAAGAAGCTCAAGGAAGCGGAAGGCGCCGAGAGCCACCGCATGATCGACGAAGCCGTCACCGCCGAACACATCGCCGCGGTGGTATCGCGCTGGACGGGCGTTCCGGTCGACAAGATGCTCGAGGGCGAGCGCGAGAAGCTGCTGCAGATGGAAGAGAAGCTGAAGCGGCGCGTCATCGGCCAGGACGAGGCCGTGGTCGCGGTCTCGAACGCCATCCGCCGCGCCCGCGCCGGCTTGCAGGATCCGAACCGGCCGATCGGCTCGTTCCTGTTCCTGGGCCCGACCGGCGTCGGCAAGACCGAGCTTACGAAGGCGCTCGCCGAGTATCTCTTCGACGACGAGAGCGCCATGATTCGCGTCGACATGTCAGAGTACATGGAGAAGCACTCGGTCGCCCGCCTCATCGGCGCACCCCCAGGCTATGTCGGATATGACGAGGGCGGCGCGCTCACCGAGGCGGTCCGCCGCCGGCCCTACCAGGTGATCCTCTTCGACGAGGTCGAGAAGGCGCATCCCGACGTCTTCAACGTGCTGCTGCAAGTGCTGGACGACGGGCGCTTGACCGACGGGCAGGGCCGCACCGTCGATTTCCGCAACACGCTCATCGTTCTCACCTCCAATCTCGGCAGCGAGATCCTGGCGAATCTCCCGGATACGGCCGAGGTTTCGAGCGTGCGCGATGAGGTGATGGAGATCGTCCGCGCCTCCTTCCGGCCGGAGTTTTTGAACCGGCTCGACGAGATCCTGATCTTCCGCCGCCTCTCGCGCGCCGACATGACGGGGATCGTCGACATCCAGCTGGCGCGGCTCCAGAAGCTGCTCGACGACCGCAAGATCGCACTTGCGCTCGACGACAAGGCGCGCGCATGGCTCGCCGACGCCGGCTACGACCCGGTCTATGGCGCGCGGCCCCTGAAGCGCGTCATTCAGCGCGCGCTGCAGAATCCGCTGGCGGAAGCGATCCTCGGCGGCCGCATCAGCGACGGCGAGACGGTCGATGTGACGGTCGGCGATGGCGGCCTCG